>CAJFGR010000001.1 GCA_904377845.1 uncultured Ruminococcus sp.
GGTATTAATCTTTTTCTCTGTCTGTGGATACGTGAGTCAGACTGCAGTAGGTGACTGTGTCCAGACGTTGTGCGTAACATCAGCCGATACGAAAAATCGAAATTTAACTTATCGTTCCTCGCGGAAGTAATTGAGTCCGCAGCTCTTAGGCTGAGCGTGCTCTTTGCTCTCTCTCATGCTTGTCACAACAAGCACTATAATTGTTGCCACATATGGCACCATATCATAGATCTGTGCCGGAAGCCCGGGGATGTTAATGTACATACGCATAATCGTCAGGCCACCGAAGATAAGTGCGACAAGCATACCGCGGACCGGGCTCCATGTGGCGAAGATAACGAGAGCCACTGCCAGCCAGCCATAACCGCTGACACAGTCATGAACCCACACGCCGGATGTAGTTACCATACTCATGTACATACCGCCGATTCCGCATATTCCTCCACCGATTACAGTTGCAAGGTATTTATACATCGTAATGTTTATACCTGCCGCATCTGCTGTTGCCGGATCTTCCCCCACTGCGCGCAGGTTGAGTCCCACACGGGATCTGCTGAAGAACCACGCCATAATAACTGCCACTACAATAGCAAAATATACAAGCCAGTTGTACTGGAAGAAAAGCGGGCCGAGAACCGGAATATCAGAGAGAACCGGAATATCAAGTCCTGAGAAGGCTCCTTTTGTCACGTCTGAAACTGCCACGTAGCCGCCGGCCTGCTGTCCGATATACTCACCGAAAAAGTTACCGAACCCGGTGCCGAAGATTGTCAGCGTAAGTCCGGTTACATTCTGGTTTGCCCGAAGTGTAATCGTAAGGAAACTGTATATCAACGCCCCGCCTGCACCTGCGAGGAAGGATGTTATAAGCGCGATTGCCGCGGAGAGGACTCCGTTCGGGTTTCCTCCTCCCGCAGTCACTGCCTGCTCATAGTAATAAGATCCTGCAAGACCGGTGATCGCTCCCATGAACATCATACCTTCCACACCGAGATTTAAGTTTCCAGATTTTTCAGTCAGAATCTCTCCCAGAGCTCCGAGCAGAAGCGGCGTGCCCGCAAGAACTGCCGCAATAAACAAACCATTCAAAGTACTAAGCATGATGTTCCTCCTTCCCTCTTCTGATCAGCTTATATGAGATAAAGAACTCACAGCCGAGCATGAAGAACAGTATAATACCGATCAGGAGATCGGACGCAGACGCCGGAATTTTAAACTGGGTCTGAATCGCATTGGATCCGCGTTCCAGCATTGCGATAAACACAGACACGATCAGCATCCCGAAAGGATTCATCTTTGCAAGCCATGCTACCGTAATCGCAGTGAATCCCACTCCGCCTGCCGTACCCTCTGTGATCGTGTAATCAGCTCCCGCAAACTGAAGCATTCCCACAAGGCCGCAGAGTGCGCCCGAGAGGAACATGGTTCTTCTGAACACCCGTCCCACATTGATTCCGGCATATCTGGCCGTATTATTACTCTCACCAACGACTGCAATCTCATATCCCTGCTTTGTCTTATTAAAATAAATATAAGCCACCACAACAAGAATCAGAGCGAGAATCCAGCCCCAGTGCACACCCAGCACTTTTGTCAGACGCGCTCCCGGAACGAGCATATCGATCTTCGGGAAGCTGCTTCCTTTCGCCTTCCACGGGCCGTTCATCAGATATTTAATAAACGCCAGTGCTATATAATTGAGCATCAGTGTAAACAATGTCTCGTTTGTTCCCCATTTTGCTTTACAGACAGCCGGAAGGAGTCCGTAGATACCGCCGGCCACAATCGACGCCAGCATCATGAGCAGCACCAGCGGAAGTTTCGGAAATATGTGCGCCGTAAAAAGTCCGAACGCTCCGGCTGCTACCGCCCCCACAAGGATCTGTCCCTCTCCGCCGATATTCCAGAATTTCATCTTAAAGGCAAAGGAAATACCGATCGCCGTAATCAGCAGCGGAACTGCGATCTTGACAGTCTCATGGATGACCGTGCTTGATCCCCACGCCCCCTTTACCATGGATATATATACAGAAACCGGATTGTGTCCGAGACAGAGAATCACAATTCCTCCTGTTACAAGCGAAAGGATAAATGCAGCCGCACGAATGCCCCACGCTTTTTTCCGGGACAGAGTATCCCGTTTTACCATTCTTAAAAGAGGCTCTTTTGCCTGTGTGCCGTGTGAACTCATGCCGTCACCTCCCCATCTTTATCTCCGGAGGCAGAATGCTCCGCGTGTATCATCATCAGTCCGATATCTTCTTTTGTCACCTCGCGGGGATCTACTATACCGCTCACCCTGCCGCCGCACATAACCATAATCCGGTCTGAGAGCTGCATCAGCACATCCAGATCCTCACCGATAAAGATAACTGCAACGCCTTTCTTCTTCTGTTCATTGAGAAGGTCATAAATGCGGTAGGACGAGTTGATATCCAGCCCGCGGACAGGATACGCCACGATCAGCACGGACGGCTGACAGGCGATCTCACGGCCGAGAAGTACTTTCTGCACATTTCCGCCGGAAAGTCTTCCCACAGGCGTATCCACTCCCGGGGTAACAATCTCCAGCTCTTCGATCAGTTTCTCTGCCAGTTCCTTCGGTGACTTCCGGTCTACAAAGATACCTTTATTAGACTTATAGCTTCTGAGCATTACATTGTCCGTCATATCCATACCGGCAACAAGCCCCATGCCCAGTCTGTCCTCCGGGACAAATGCCATAGAGATTCCCTTTTTCACAATCTCATCCGGCTTCAGTCCGAGGATACGCTCCTGTACCGGGATTCCGTTATGTTCACCCAGATACAGAACTGATCCTCCGATGGATGGATATAAACCTGCGATAATTTCACACAATTCTTTCTGACCGCTTCCCGCAATTCCGGCAACTCCGAGAATCTCTCCGCCGTATGCGTCAAAGGACACATTATCCAGGGCTTTCACGCCGTCTCCGTTCAGGCAGGTCAGATCAATTACCTGAAGTCTCTTCTCCCCTCGCTTCACTTCGGGTCTTTCGATCTCAAGGCTGATCGGACGCCCTACCATCATCTCAGTAAGCTGAGCCTGATTAGTCTCACTTGTATTAACGACACCGATATATTCCCCTTTTCGGAGAATGGCCACCCTGTCCGAAATAGCAAGTACCTCATTTAGTTTATGGGTAATAATAATAATCGATTTGCCATCCTTTTTCATATTCCGGAGCACGGCAAAGAGACGGTCTGTCTCCTGCGGTGTCAGCACCGCCGTCGGCTCATCCAGGATCAGGATGTCAGCGCCTTTGTACAGGACTTTCAGGATCTCTACTGTCTGTTTCTCGGAGACAGACATATTATATACTTTCTTCGTCGGATCCAGCTCAAAGCCGTAACGTTGTGCAAGTTCCGATACTTTCCGGTTAATCTCCTTCCTGTTTACCGTAACCGGCCCTTTCAGCCCGAGTACAATGTTTTCCGCCGCAGTCAGTACATCCACCAGTTTAAAATGCTGATGAATCATACCGATACCGAGAGCGAACGAATCTTTTGGGGAACGGATCATAACCTCCTGCCCTTTGACATAGATTTCACCATGGTCTGGAAAATAGATACCGGACAGCATATTCATCAAAGTTGTCTTTCCACTTCCGTTTTCCCCGAGGAGCGCAAGGATCTCGCCTGTTTTCAGCTCAAGATTAACATCTTTATTGGCAACGACTTTCCCGAATGTCTTTGTCACATGATGCATCTTCACTGCATACTCTGCTGTTCCTCCCAAAACCTCACCTTCCTTCTTTTGTTATCTTTTTGTATAGCATATCCGCGTTTCTCCCCGTTCACACGCATACCTGCACCGGTATTTGCCGCAGAAGAGAACCGCGATACAAACAAAGCCGTCCGAAGACGGCTTTGTATTTGTATCTTATCTCTGACCCGACATACTGTACAACATTCAGGTCCGTTTGCATATATTATTCGACAACGTTACATCCGTCGATAATATACAGCCATGATGGTGCGGATGCTTCTTCCTGCTCATGGTAGTACTCGCCTTCCGGAACTTCATACTCTTCTCCCTCCGGGCTTACTCCCTTAAGCGGTCCGTCAAATACATGAATCTCACCGGAAATCAGTTTCTCCTCTGCCGCATCGATTGCTTCCTGAGTTCCCTCAGCCGCAATATCTGTATTCAGAGGTGACAGATAAACAGCTCCGTCCTCAAGGCCTTTACACCAGTCAACCGGGATCTCGTCTCCATTGATTACAGCCTGAACAGCTTCTGTCACATAGATGCCCCAGTCAATACGCGGAGAAATCAGGGATGCATCCGGAGCGGCCTCGATCATATCATTGTTGTATCCCACCTGCCATACGCCGTTCTCCTCAGCAGTTGTTGCGGGCGCTGTGGAATCGGAGTGCTGTGAAATCACGTCACATCCGCGGTCGATCAGAGCTTTTGCAACCTGTGATTCAACTGTCGGATCATTCCATGAGTTTGTATACATAATATCCATTGTCACATCCGGATTCACACTCTTTGCGCCCAGATAGAATGCAGTATACCCGCTGATAACCTCTGCAAACGGAAATGCGGCTACATAACCGAGCTTATTTGTCTCTGTTTTCATTCCTGCTGCGATACCTGCCAGATAACGCCCCTCGTAGATCGATGCAAAATAGTTGTGGAAGTTGTCAAGACCGGAGTCTGCCGCCTGATATCCCGTTGCATGGCAGAACTGAATATCAGGATACTCGGATGCCACTTCTTTTACATAATCCTCAAATCCGAAACTTGTGGCGAAGATAATGTTACATCCGGCATCTACAAGCTCTCTCAGAGCAGTATCACACTCTGCTCCTTCAGGCACGTTGTATTTATTTACAATCTGATCGTCACTTAAACCGAGTGCTTCCTGCATCTCCTGTGTGCCCAGATCCTGATTGTATGTGTAACCCATATCACTCGGGTCTGATACGTGTACAAACCCTACTTTAATCTCATCTTTTGGAATTCCTTCTGATGCTTCTGATGAAGCCTCTCCTCCTTCATTACCGCCGGTTTCTGCTGCCGGAGCTCCGCACCCTGCGATCAGAGTGACTGCCATAGCCGCACACAATAATACGCTGATGATCTTCTTTTTCATTTTTTTTCCTCCTTTTCTGCTGTTGTCCCGGTCGGCTTTCCCCGGAACCGCTCTTGTCTGTTAATAAAAACGCCATCCTCACCTCAGAAAACTTCTTTGTATTCGGACAGCTACTATATTATTTTACCCTCTGCACACCTGTGTGTCAATAATTCATAAAAAAACTATAAAAAGAAGGCCGGGGAGCCTACTCGATCCCCAGCACTTTGTAATCCTGATCTTCAACAGCTTTTTTCAGCACATCATCGGACGTTTCCTTACTCAGCGTAACTACGGCCGTTCCCGCCTCATGGCTTACCTCGGCTGCAGCCACACAGTCAAGAGCCTCCAGCGCTTTCTTCACCCTTGCCTCGCAGTGTCCGCACATCATACCTTCGATTTTCATTGTTTTTGTCATTGTTGTTTCCTCCTCTTTTTTCTTGACTTTTATTTTCTTATCTCTGCTGGCATCATACATTTTGAACCAGTTGAGCCTAAGTGCATTACTTACCACGCAGAAACTTGACAGACTCATCGCCGCCGCTCCGAACATCGGATTTAGCTGCCATCCGAAAATCGGGATCCATACTCCTGCCGCCAGTGGAATGCCGATTACGTTATAGAAAAATGCCCAGAACAGATTCTCATGAATATTGCGGAGCGTAGCCCTGCTCATTCGGATCGCCGCAGGTACATCCGTCAGTCTGCTCTTCATAAGCACTACATCTGCGGCATCGATGGCAATATCCGTCCCTGCGCCAATGGCAATTCCCATATCCGCTCTTGTAAGAGCCGGAGCATCATTGATTCCGTCACCCACCATGGCAACTTTTCCCTGCCGTTTCAGAGAACGGATAACACTCTCTTTTCCTTCCGGCAGTACACCTGCAATTACTTCATCCACACCGGCCTGGGCTCCGATAGCCTTCGCCGTGCGCTCATTATCTCCCGTGAGCATAACCACGCGGATCCCCATATTCTGCAGTTCTTTTACCGCCTGCGGGCTGTCCTCCTTGATTACGTCAGCCACGGCAATAATACCGATAAGCTTTCCGTTCCTGCTGAAGAACAGCGGTGTCTTTCCCTGTTCTGCGAGGATTTCCGCCTGATTTCTGATCTTGCCGGAGATTTCTGCATTCTGGCTGATGAACTTAAGATTCCCGCCGCAGACAGACTCACCGTGGATTTTTCCTGACAGACCGTTTCCGGCTACCGCCCGGAAGTCATCTGCCTCCACTTGACTCTGCGCCCCCTGCTCCTCTGCTTTTACCAGGATGGCACGGGCCAGCGGATGCTCGCTTTTCTTTTCCAGTGTATAGGCAAGTGTTAAGAGCTCCTCTTCCGTGACTCCATCAGCGGGAATCATATCTGTCACCTTCGGCTCACCGCTTGTGATCGTACCGGTCTTATCAAGGGCAACAATCTGGGTCTTTCCTGTCTCCTCCAGAGAAACGGCAGTCTTAAACATAATACCGTTCTTTGCTCCCATACCGTTTCCGACCATAATTGCCACGGGTGTTGCCAGTCCCAGTGCACACGGACAGCTTATCACGAGTACCGAAATTCCTCTTGCCAAAGCAAAACCTGCTGTCTGTCCTGCAATCAGCCATACAACGATCGTCACTACGGCAATGGCAATTACTGCGGGCACAAACACTCCCGACACACGGTCTGCGACTTTTGCGATCGGGGCTTTCGTCGCCGCAGCGTCGCTTACCATCTGAATAATCTGGGAAAGTGTAGTATCCTCACCCACCCGCGTCGCCTCACAGCGCAGATATCCGGACTGGTTCAGCGTTGCGGCCGACACAGAATCACCTGTATTTTTATCTACCGGAATACTCTCTCCTGTCAGGGCAGATTCATTTACAGCGCTTGAGCCATCGAGTACAATACCATCCACAGGTATATTTTCTCCCGGTTTCACAACAAATACATCGCCCTTTCTGACCTGATCGACAGAAACCGTCTCCTCTTTCCCGTTTCTCACCACAGTCGCAGTCTTCGGCGCAAGTTTCATCAGGCTCTTCAGCGCATCCGTTGTTCTTCCTTTTGATCTTGCCTCCAGCATTTTTCCGACCGTGATCAGTGTCAGTATCATAGCCGCAGACTCAAAATAAAATTCATGCATATAAGACATTACTCCGGCCATATCGCCCTGCATCTGGGCATCCGTCATGGCGAACAGCGCGTACAGGCTGTACCCGTAGGAAGCGCCTGCTCCGAGGGCAACCAAAGTGTCCATATTTGGAGCACGGTGGAGCAGCCCTCGGAATCCGCTGATAAAAAACTTCTGATTGATCACCATAACAGCGGTGGTCAGAAGAAGCTGAATCAGCCCCATAGCCACATGGTTGTTTTCAAGGGACGGCGGAACCGGCCAGTTCCACATCATATGTCCCATAGAAAAGTACATCAGCGGGATCAGAAAGCACAGCGAGGCAATCAGTCTCTTCTTCATCTTCGGCGTCTCCCTGTCTTTCAGGGAATCTTCCGCCTCCGCAATGGATATCCCTCTGCTTCCCGATTTTTCCGCACCGTGTCCTGCGCCTTTTTCCGACGCTCCATACCCGGCCTCCTCGACAGCTGCAATAATATCATCCGGGGAGGCTGTTCCCTCGACTCCCATAGAATTTGTCAGCAGACTGACCGAGCAGGACGTAACTCCCGGGACTTTGGAGACAGCCTTCTCCACACGCGCACTGCAGGCGGCACAGCTCATGCCTGTCACATTATATTGTTCCATATCAATTCCTCCCGTCCAAGGGCTGCCGTATCAGCGGCAGTCACCTATTTCATAAGTTTCTGAAGGACCAAAACGAGCTCATCAATCGTTTCTTCTTTTCCCTCCCGTATGTCCTCGGCCACGCAGGAACGAATATGCTCCGCAAGAAGCACTTTATTAAAGCTGTTGAGCGCTGCATTAACCGCAGAAACCTGAATCAGAATTTCCGGGCAGTATACATCGCTTTCCACCATTTTTTTAATTCCTCTGACCTGGCCTTCAATACGGCTCAGCCTGTTGAGCATATCACGCTTCTCTTTACCGGACCTTTCTTTCGTTCTGTGTTTGCACGCGGGACAGACTTTATCATCCGTCGTTTCTTTCACAGCTCTTTCTTCCATATAATTATCACCTCTCATTCAAAAAATTATAAAAGCATATATAAAAACCCCCGAAGGGTATATATCTCACAAAGAAAGTATATACCCTTTAGGGGTATTATGCAAGTATAAATTTTAATTTTTTTCTTCCCATTCCTGCTGACGGAATCCAACGAGTACATTTTCACCATCTACAAGAATCGGACGCTTCACCAGCATACCATCTGATGCCAGAAGATTAATCTGTTCTTCCTCGCTCATCTCCGGGAGTTTATCTTTTAACTTCATCTCTTTGTAGAGATTTCCGCTTGTATTGAAAAAGCGCTTAAGAGGAAGTCCGCTCTTTTTCCACCAGTCTCTCAGTTCATCTGCCGTCGGATTTTCTGTTTTAATATCTCTGAGCTCATATTCAAATCCTTTTTCTTCAAGCCATTTTTTCGCCTTCATGCAAGTGCTGCATTTCGGATAACATACAAATAACATTCTTTCACTCCTCCTGTAATTCTATTACCCGCTGTTTCCGGGAGGTCTGTCCGGTTTCAGCCAGTGACTCCGGAGCCGTCCCGCTTCGGTACGGGTTTCAGCATAATAATAGCAGTTCTCGCTATTAAAATAAATATGCATATTGCGAAATTTAACTTTTATGGTAGAATATAGTCGTTGATAATTGTTTATTCATTCACAATCTTTTTCTATAAGGAGGATTTTTCATGCACTGTTTCAGAAAAATTACAGACGATCTGTACTGGGTGGGAGCCAGCGACCGCCGTATTGAGCTGTTCGAGAATATTTTCCCACTGTCAGACGGAGTATCTTACAATTCATATTTGCTGCTCGATAACAAGACTGTCCTCTTGGATTCAGCTGACTATTCGGTCGGTCGCCAGTTTCTTGAAAATGTTCAGGCAGCTCTGAACGGCAGGTCACTGGACTACCTGATCGTTAATCATATGGAGCCTGATCACTGCGCCATGATCGACGAACTGGTGCTGCGCTACCCGGATATGCAGATTATAGGCAATGCAAAGACTTTCCCGATGATTGACCAGTTCTTTAATTTTGATCTGGAAGGGAAAAAAGTCATTGTAAAAGAAGGAGATACTTTCTGTACCGGCAAACATACACTTCACTTTGTCATGGCTCCGATGGTACACTGGCCGGAAGTTATGATGACATACGATGAAGCAGATAAAATCCTGTTCTGTGCAGATGCATTCGGTACATTCAAAGCACTGAACGGAAATATCTTCAACGATGAAGTAAATTTTGACAGAGACTGGCTTGACGAAGCGCGCCGCTATTATACAAATATTGTCGGAAAATACGGAATGCAGGTACAGGCCGTACTGAAAAAAGCTGCCGGTCTCGACATTCAGATGCTCTGCCCGCTCCACGGACCGATCTGGAGAACTGATCTTGATTACATTATCGGGAAATATGACAAATGGAGCAGATATGAGCCGGAAGAAAAGGGTGTCATGATCGCCTATGCATCCATGTACGGAAATACGGAAAATATGGCTGAAATACTTGCTGCAAAACTCGCGCAGGCAGGGGTAAAAGATATCCGTATGCACAACATATCCAAAACACACGTATCCGAGCTGATTGCAGACAGTTTCAAATACAGCCACATCGTACTTGCTGCTCCTACATATAATAATGGTATCTATCCGCTGATGGACAACTATCTGGAAGATATGAAAGCTCTCGCTCTTAAAAACCGTACCATCGCTGTTCTCGGGAACGGAAGCTGGGCGCCCCAGAGCACTAAACTGATCAGTACAAAAATCAGCGAAATGAAAGATATGTCTCTTATGGTCGCTACTGTGACGATCAAGTCTTCTGTAAAAGAAGCTCAAATGGAAGAATTGGATTCTCTCGCAAGACAAATTGCAGAAGAAGTGTTATAATAATTGTTATCTCAATTTTTGTGAATACAAAGGAGGAGTTCTTATGAAACTAGTAATCACCATGAGCCGCCGTTTCGGAACCGGTGCAAGTATCATCGCAAAAGAACTTTCCGAACAGCTTAATATTCCTGTATATGACAAGGCGTATATCGAGCAGAAGGTCAATGACCATATGTATGAAAGTGAAGCAGAGGCAATCCGCAAACTGGCCGAAAAGCCATGTATCATCCTCGGCCGCTGTGCATCCGATATACTGAAAGACAGAATGAATGTCCTCAATATTTTCGTATGCGCTGACAAAGAAGACCGGATTCACAGAATTATGGACAAAGAGGGCTTGAATTACGATGACGCAAAAGAAAAAGTGGAGACAACTGATGAAGAAAGAGCCTCCTATTATTACGAACACACCGGCAAGACTTGGGGAGATGTAAATGACTATCACATGATTCTGGATACTTCCGAGCTGGGAGTAGAGAACTGTGCCGATATTCTGATGCATTATTTTGAAAAATGCGAATACATCTGATCTTCATGCAGTAGACGGAAATCATTCCGGTAAGTCAAAAAAACAGCGGTTATCATCAACCGCTGTTTTTTAGTTCAAAGCTATATATCTGCTCTTTCTGTTCATTCATTTTCATATGAGTTTACTCTGCAGCTCCATCCTCTGCTCCTGCGCCATCAGCTGCTCCGGTGTTATCTGATGTACTTCCGTCTGACGTATCACTGTTGCTGCCGTCGGTGCTGCTGTCGTCTGATGACGTTTCCTCTGTCTCTGATGTAATAATCGTCACACCCGTATCCTCAAAATCCACTTTTTCCCATACCTTGTCGTCAACGCTGATATCCGTACTGTTTCGCCACTCTTCCAGAAGAGAATCATACTGATCCTGTCTACGCTGCTCAACGATAGAAGCTTTCTTCTGATCTGTTGCATCACGGTCAAGAAGACTTGTGAGCTGTCCCACATAAAGTCCGTCGTCCGCCTCGATAACGTCCGTTGTTTCTCCTTCCGTCTCAAAAACATCAACTGCCGCGATTAGATCCTCATTGGGACTGGTACTCTCTGAATCAAAAGTAAGATCATAGGCTGTCTGTCCCATTTCCTCTGCAACCGCTGAGATATCCTCTCCGGCTTTCACTCTGTCCGCAAGAGACTGGGCATCTGTCTTCAGACCTTCTTTTTCATCATCGGAAAGCGTTGTGGAATTTCCCGAATCGTCTGTGGAAGTATATGAGAAAAATACATATTTCATCGCTTTCTGCGCCGCTTCTTCATCTGATACTTCCTCGTCAACACCCTCTCTCATCTTGCTGTCCATCTTGGTCTGGATGGTAGCAAGTTCAAGGAATTTCTCCACATCTTTCTTATAGCCGGACACCACTTCTTTTGCCTCGTCTGTATTTGCCTCGCTGAACTGCTCAGCAGCTTCTGAGATCGCGTCTTTCTCATCTTCTGTCAGAGACACTTCATAGTCTGCCGCGTGCTGGGAGATAAGGTACATATTCTGAAGATTCTCCATCAGGCTGTCCTTTACGGACTCCTCGTAAGTCTGATCCTCACCGGCTTCCTGTGTCCACATGGCCTCGCCGGTGGTTCCCATCATGCTCGCATAATAAGTCTCATACTGTCCCTGCGTCATTCTCGCATAGAAATTAGCGACCCCCAGTGTAATATCTTCATCTCCCACTGTGGCAACAACTGCATCTGTATTGATTGATCCGCTGCATCCCGTAACTGACATAGCGGCAAGCGCTCCTGCCGCAGTAAGTATTGCAGCCTTTTTACCGAAACGTATCATAAGTATCCTCCTCTTTCAGGACATATAAAATATTGCTTTACATCATGTCCGCATATACTGATACATTATAACGTGTTTTTGGGGAAGTAACAAGTAGGAATCACAAAATCAACATATCTTGCCTCGCTGCTTACAGAACTCTTTTAATCTCTGCTTTCAGATTCGCTGTATCGAAACCGGCATTTTCGAACCAATCAAGACACATCCGGGCATATTCTTCCATCAAGCTTTTTACTTTCTCATCCGGCTTTCTGTCAAATCCCATATACAAAATAAAAATCTGCATATACATTGTAAGATAAAATCGCAGATTTGCCTTTTTCTGTTCCTGTTCCATAATAAAGTTTGCAATCGTTCCAGCACTTATATAATCTCCGTCTGCAAGGCTTAAAAGCATCTTGGCAAACACCGCATCCGGATCGCCGTACGTATCTGCCAGCTCATCTATAGCCTTGCAGGCAGCTTTCCGGTCATTCTGCTTTCCATAAGTTTCCACCTTCTTGCGCAGGATCATCTCCGGAAATGTTTTAAGGATCAGAGGCATCTTCTCAGCCTCTCTCAGATATTCTTCATTTTTTTCCTGCATTTCCAGCACAGCCAGACTGTCGAGCTGATACTGGAGCTCATCTCTAAACTGCTCCGATATTTCTTTTAAATGATTCTCTATATCCTCATACCGCTCTTTCTCTGCCATGACCAGGAAGAGCAGATGATGTCCCTGATACTGTTCCGGAAATCTTTCGGTCAGCCTGTGTGCTTCTCTTTCTGCTTTCAGCATCATTCCACGCCTGAGATAAAATAATGTCTGAGCAGATGATGTAAGCATCTGTTCTCCCGGCTCTTTCGCCGCACGGGCGGCCTGCATATATAGTCTTTCGATCCTTTTCCAGTTTCCCGCACCCTCTGCTTCCGACATTCTGCTGCGGGCTGCCGCCATATTCAGATACACGGCATATATACTGTAACCTGCGGCTTCCGCTTCTTCATAATACTTACACGCCGTTTCATTTTCTCCTGTAAAGAGTGCGATATTTCCCAGATCAAACGCCGCTCTTCCGTCCGTTTTGTCTTCTCTGACAATCTCTCCCAGTATCACTGCAGCCGCATGGTAATCTCCCTGCCGGATCATAAGTTCTGCCTGTTCTATCCGTTCCTTTGGTTCGCTCATACACTCTCCCTGCCTTATCCGTTAATTAACAGCGACATACTCCATATCGCCCAGATCCTTTATTGTGCTCCACTCGTCCGATACAAAACCGCCGACCGAACTTTTCTTAAAAACTTCTTCACCGACGCTTTGTTCCGGATCCGCAGCAGCTAATCCATAGTCCAGCACAGTATGAATATTAGAATATATATTCTTATCTCTTTCAAAGTCCTTATACATATCGTTATACCGTTTCCATTTTGCTTTTCTCATGTATTTCGGGCGTTCCAGATCATCCGGTGTAATCTTTGTCTCAAATCCCAGTTCAGAGCCGATCGTATGTACGATATTATCTTTCGTGAAGTTTTCTTTCTGAAATGTGTCTGTCATCCCTTTGGCATCTTCATACACCTTGTACATACTGTTTATATCATCCAGAGCGCCGCTTCCCTTTGCCAGACCACCATAGAGCTTTTTCTCCCATGTACCGGATTGTGCAAGGCTTTCAAATTCTCCGGTCAGTCCGTCTCTTGAATTCAGGGATTCCGACTCTTCCAGCGCCTTCTCTCTTACTTTATTCTTGTTTTTTCCGGACAAGCTTCCGATCCCGATTCCCAGACCGACTGCTGTAAATGCAGCTGCTTTCTGTCCGAACGAAAACATGGAATTGATCAGATCCCATTCAGCCGATACAATTTCTGCATAATCTCCCGAAAGAACGCCGCTTATCATCTTGCCGGGCATAGCCAGTATATTTCCCGCAAACTCTCCTAAAGCCGAGACACTGCCTTTGGCAGCCTCAAGCGCAGCACGCTTTTCACTATAGGTCAGTTCCTTATCATAAGTCTCTGCAATCTCTCCTCTTGCAGTTTCCAGTTTTTTATTTATTTCTTTACAGTCTTTACGTATAGATGCGGCAGGTGCAATAGAAAATCCCGGATTAATCTGGTCTCTTAGAATATGAACATTATCAATCCATGTATCCAGCATGGAGCTGACTTCTCCGAATTTCTTTTTGAATTCAGAATCGACAGAATAAACTTCCTCAAAGATCTGATCAACTTCTTTTTTTGTCATATCGTTCATATCCAGCATTTTCTTATGGTAGGCGCTGATATTGTCCATATAATTATTGATATCCAGTATCCCGATCCACCTGCTGAATCTTGTTCCCAGATCGCCCAGTCCGTCTGTCAGCCAGCACAGTGTCTCACTGTTTATTTCGTCGATCTGCTTTTTTAATTTTTCTTTTCTATCTTCTGAAAAATCACGTATCATACTTTATTCCCCGCTTTTACTTCTTTGTAACAGATGCCGCTTCAGCCTGATCCGATGCGTCGAATGACGCCTTTGATACATCAAGGAATTCAATAGTTCGATCAATCAATTCAAGAAATGCTTCCTTTGCGCTTTCCATTTTCTCACTGATCTCTTCCACTTCTTTGTATGTTTTTCCCTGTGCGGCATCAGAAACCGGCTTTTTATTACATACGCTGTAAGTTCCTCTCAGCTCTGTAAGCTGTGACACATATTCTGCCACTTTCTCAGTATCGACTTTGAACTTCGCCATAATATCCGTCTCCTCTTTGTACCGTCTCTATCCATACAAATCTTTATCGGCATCGTCTATTCTGCTTACATAATTTGTACAGTACCTTTTCAGCTGATCTCCCGTTGTATCCACACCGCCGGAATTATCTACTCCGACAAGACTCCTCGCCTGTTCGAGAAATTCTTCAAGTGCTTTTGAAGTCTCTCCTTCGGAGATTCCGTCTTCACACACCTGCCTTACAATCCGAATATAGGACCAGATCATCTCGTCCAGTTCGTATGCTTCCTTTTTCAGATATTCACCTATCTGTTCCATATATTCGTCGTCTACACATACATCCACGGCACTACGCCCCCTCTCCTGCCGCCGCAGCTTTTGCTTCTTCCGCCGCTTTTTCCGCAAGATACTGTGCTTTTTCGGTTTCCAGCGAGGTAACACTGGCATTACACGTGCTTATTGCGGACTGCTTCTGTCCGATCTTATTCTGCAGCTCCGTTATCTTTTCATCTATTCTATCCTGTGAGGCGGTAAGTCCGCTGTCTGCAGACACATACTCTTCTCCACGCACTGTCTGAAGTATTTTAGAGAAAAAGTTCTGGCTCACTGCCGATACCGCCATTCCAACCAGGCCTGTTATCCCGTTTATCTGGCCCTCTGCACGAGAGGCCGTATCATGAAGTACATCCTGAAAGTTACATAACTCTGTCCGGAATGTCTTCAGCTCTCTTATCTCTTCTTCCAGCTTCCCGATCTCCTGCTGATATCCTGTGACCGCCTGTCGGTTTTCTGCTATTTTACTGTCATACTCTGCCTCTGTCATATTCTCTCTCACCACTTTTCATCATCCCCGCCGGAGGCCTGCTCTTCCCGGCCTCCGGCATATTTCATCTGCTGTCCGCTTATATTCAGCGGGAAACTGCGCTTGCGCCCTGACGATCTTCATCCTGACGATTTGCCACATACTTGCTGATGTACTCTGAAATCTCCTGAATTGCATCTCTTACATTCTGCAGAGAAACCTTATGGTCTGTCTCGAATCTGTTGATAAATGCATCCGCAGTCTCGTTTGTCCAACCTGCCTGAAGATCACTGTTTGTCTTCACCAGTGTATTGATAATATCATCAAGAGCTGCTGCCTGATTTGCATAAACTGTTTCTGCCTGTCCAAGCACATCATAATCCACTTTGTTGATACTCATTCCTTTTCACCTCCTCTCACAGAAGTCTTTCTATTTGTAAATATAATCTGAACTAAAAAAATATTTTTTTCATCTTCTCGTGTTGTCACACAGATGAGGCATCCGGCTGCATAGCCTTCATCCTGCACACCTCTGTACTACTGATCCAGAAGGCATCGTTCTTTTCCAGAGGCTTTGCATTTCTGCGCACATAGGACGATACAAGATCTGCCAGTTTAATATCCCCTGCATTCGCAAATACAAGGAACTGTCTGTTTTCTTTGAGCATCTTTAATACCTCAGGCGAATTATAATTAATGCTTACGTTATCCACGTCACCAAGAATCACGCAGACGTCTGCACTTCTGCATTTGTTAATAAGACGCTTATAACACTCCAGCAGCTCTCTATCTTCTGAAATATATGCCGCAGCATTCCTGTCATTAATCAAAAGTACTGCCGGCACTGCACTATCTTCCGAACCCGGTGTGTACTGCTCTTCAACCGTCGCTTCCATATCTTCCATCATCTCCCCGATATCTTCAGGAGAAGAACTGTACAGACGAACAGACGGCAATTCTTTATATCTGCCCAACGACTGTGCGCGGTCATCCATAATATACAGATCTGCCTGCATCTTGCCGAGCACACAGCAGAGACTTGCGATAAAGTCCGCTCTGCCGCGGTCTGTATGTCCGGACACAGCCAGCACGCTTTGATCTGCCAGTCCGAAACTTACAGGCTCTATTGTTTCGTAGTCTACACCCAGAATGAGATGTTTTGGATCCGATGCGCAGCGGAATTTTCTCTTCAGCACATTCGGAGTAAGTTCCTTCGGCACTTCCGGGATCGGTTTTGCGAAAGAATCCGGGTAGCACTCGTTCTGCATACGGACATAGTCCTGTATCTTTCCTACGCGTTCTACTTCTTTCTCGCCACTGAATGCAAGATAAGTCTGAGCTTCATAGATTGTCTTGTCCTTTGAGATCAGACAGCGTCCCGGAAGATTATCCGGTCGAAGCCTGCATCCGTCAAACATCGCTCCATATTCCGTGGAATCATTGCAGTACAGAGCAATACGGCTTTCAAAATTTGAAAGATACTTGTATCCGATTCCACTGGTCTGTGAGTTTGCGATTACAAAACTAATACCGACTGCCAGACCGTCACGGCATACCGGAAGCAGGAAATCATTGTCAAGAAGATACATTTCACGCATTGCAGTCAGGTTATCAATCAGCACGACAATTTGCGGGAGATCGGATTTTCCACTCTCCAGATAAGATGCGTAGGAGCTTACCCCCGCCTCGGCAAGCTTCTGTTTTCTCAGTTCCATTTCCTGAGCCAGCATACGGAACAGACTCCTGCATTTTTCTTCTTCATAAGAACAGACAACCCCTCCCACATGATGAAGCAGTTCATAATTGCGGAATACCATGGAGCCGAAATCAAGAATATACAAATTCAGTTCATCCGGTGTATATCTTGAAGTAAGGCTTCGTACAATCGCCTGAAGCAGATTAGTCTTGCCGTTTCCGGCTGACCCGATAATCATCGTATTCTCACGCGTTACATCCAGCATAAGCCGGCTCTGCTTCTGGTGTGACGGATCATCGTAAAGGCCCGCACAGGCATAAAGACCATTTTCCACACTGCACGGTTCTTCCCAATCCTCTGTTGTCAGGATTTCCGGAAGTGGCGGCAAACAGATAAACGGAAGCGGCGGAATCTGTTTCTTCCGGCAGTATCCGCTTATGTACTCTACGATACTCTCAAGCTGCGTCTGTGTCTGCTCGTCTGTCATCTGTGGTTTCTGCTCGTAAACCTTTGTGCGGCGTCCGGCGAAATCCACCTTTGATATGATAAACTTCTTCGCAGCCGTAACTCCTTCCGCCCTCGCTGAAGCGCCACTGTAAGCTGACTGGAACAATTCAAATATTTCGTTATTTCCAACCTGAAGATATGCCCGTCCGGGCTCCGTTATCTCTGCGGCAAGTGGAGACTTGAGCACTTCATTACTGTCCTCTCTCGTCTGCACTTTCAGACATAGCTTAAATCTGGAGTTTGACCAGATCTGAGGATCCACAACACCGCTGGGCTTCTGTGTAGCAAGGATCAGATGCACGCCGAGGCTCCGGCCGATACGGGCTGTACTGATCAGTTCTTTCATAAACTCCGGCTGTTCCGCTTTCAGCTCCGCGAACTCGTCAACAATAAGAATCAGGTGCGGAAGTGGTACTTTTGCAATTCCCTGCTTATACAGACGGATATATGCATCAATGTGGTTCACGCCGCAGGATGCAAACAGTTCCTGTCTCTTCTTTAATTCTGCACGGATCGACAGAAGGGAACGGTTGACCGACTTGCCGTCAATATTCGTGATTGCACCTGCCAGATGAGGCAGATCCCGAAACTGATTCACCATTCCGCCGCCCTTAAAGTCTATAATCATAAAGCTGACGTCATACGGATGGAACAGAAGGCTCATGGAGAGCACATACGCCTGAAGCAGCTCACTTTTACCGGAACCTGTTGTTCCGGCCACAAGTCCGTGAGGTCCGTGATTCTTCTCGTTCAGATCCAGATAGACGATCTGATTCTTTGATTTCACGCCGATCGGTGCCGCCATGGAGCGGTAGACACAGGATGTCCCCCAGTTTTCTGCCAGATCTATGTCTTCCGGACCGTAGATGTTCATCAGCTCAAAGAACGTAATATTCTTTGTCAGCGTACTTTCCAGGCTGATTTCCTCACAGTATACCGGCGCCAGTTTCTTCAATGCCCGCGCCAAAACTCCATCCTCAAGGACACTGGCAGTAAAGCTCTGCGGCTTTTCTCCGCCGCTGCAGTCAATCTTTTCTCCGTGCAGCAGATCCTGCATCTCTATCAGATATTCACAGCTTTTCGGCAGATACTCCCTGTACTCATCAAAATATATAAATGTAATACCCTTATCTTTTGCCTCCTGCATCAGCGCAGATACCGGATGTCTGCGGATGCCGTTGTCACGATATACAAATACAACAATATGCGGTTTTCTGTTGTCTTTTCCTCTTGCAAGAATCTCTTTGTACAGATATTCAAGAATAATATTCCTGCTCTCGTCATCACATATGATATTCCTGCGCCCCAGCAAATCGTTCTGCACATGAGGCAGCATCCGGAGCCATGAAAATCTTGCTGTATCCTCCTCTCCTATACTGTACACAAACTGTACATCCGTGTAATAATGCCTGGATGCAAGATCAAGCGTCATAAGCTTAAGTATATGAACAAGTGCATCCTGAGGACCGGTAACACCGATTCTTCCGGTTTCTTTCAACTTCAGGGTCACAGGTGCATCCTTGAGCATTTCATACTCTACTGTCAGCTCTTCCGGAATACCGGCCAGCTCATCGTCCGCCTCGATTCTCTCCTGCTTTCGGAAAGTCACCTCACGGTACGCTTTTCTCATGCCGGTTCCGAGACGGAACTCAAGAAAGTCATCATCATCGTCAGAGCGTTCAAAAAGCTCTGGTAAAAACGCTTCGATCTGATCCAGCTCACGGGACGCTGAGATATAGCGGTTCTCCAGAATCCGCGTCTCCTCCGCGCGCGCTTCCTCTATGGTTTTCCGCTTATTTTCAATATACCTGCGGTACTTTTCTTCCCTTTTTGCAGACTCCTCTTTATAATCCTTCTTCTCGGTTATAATTGTGGCAACGGATGTAGCAACTCCGATTCCCATTGTACAGACACTCAGAAGAATATATGTAATATTGCTCGTACTCATGAATCCTCTCAGAAGAACCACCACGCCGATCATGGCAATGGCAGGGAGAAGGCGCATCGCCCAGTTCGCCTTCGGTTTCTTCGGCTTATTCGGAGGATCGAGAATCTCAATCTTTTCTTCCGGGAGCTGCTCATGAATCCTTGTACTGCGGTTGAATTTCGGATATTCGTGACGGCTTACACTTTCCTTCTCATCTGTCCATGTGACACCGTTATATACAATGTCACTGTTACTGTCTGTATAAAGGCCGCCGTTTTGGAAACAGAAACTGTACGGTCCGACCGCAATAAAATCAAGCTGCTTTAAGGCCGCCGGATATTTCAGTGCGTTCCCATTGAGCCGCACCGTGTCATCTGTATGCTCCGGTCTGAGCACATACTGGCTTCCGTTCTTCTGAATCAGCACACTGCAGTCTGCTGCCCGGCCGGCTCCCAGCCGTATCTGAGCACCTGCCCTGTCCCCGAGACGTATCTCCTGAATCCCGGAAAGGTCAATCCTTCTGTCGTATGTATGGGGATAATAATCAAAATCCACCATAAAATGCAGCCGCATCACTTCAACGCCGGACTCGCGGTATTTCACCGTAATCTCACCGCCCGGAGTCAGTTCCGACAGCATGAGCTTGCGGGCATCTCCCGCTGAAAAGTATACATTTTCTCCGCATTCAAGCTGGCATCTGTCCTGGTCCAGAACTGCCGTAAATACAAACGGCTCAAAAAAGTCCTCCTCACGGAACCTTATATCCGATTCAAGCCCGGTTCCGATTACTTTCTTCGACTGTTCCGCTGACAGTTCCGCTTCTCTGTATGAACGTTTTGTTGATAAAATCAGTTTATATCTGTTTTCCATACCTGCCCCCTGTTTCGCTACTCACGGTTCCACGAACGTATTTCTGTGCCGTTTCTCACTCCGTAATCTTTCAGTGTCTTGTTTCCCCGAAGAAGCGCTTTCGGATTGTCCGCTTTCAGATAATACTGAAAGATATTATCCTCATCCATTCCCAGACCGTACATCCGGTCAAACGCCATAATCAGTTCATTGGCCGTAATATTGTCCGGCACTTCCAGTTCTTCTCTGACTGCGCGATCCGGTATGTTGGCTATAATGCGTATCTTATCCTTCATCTTCCTTCCCCTTTCCTGTCCCCTGACGGCTGAACCGGTTCCTCAGTTTTGTCCAGATTCCCCGTTTCTCCTCTGCCTCTATGAGAACGACCGTAATATTGTCTCTGCCTCCGGCGTCAACCGCCCGCTGGACCAGCTGCTTCACCTTCTCAGTTAAAGAGAGATCCGACCCCAGATATTGTAAAATTTCTTCGTCATCCACCATATCTGTCAGCCCGTCACTGCACAGAAGATACACATCTCCTGTCTGTACTTCCTCCTGCACAACTGCCGGCTCTAAGACCATCTCCTCCGGTCTGATCCCGAAATGCTGTGTAATCTGATGACGAAGGGGATGAGTCTTCGCCTCCTCTTCCGTAATCTGTCCCATCCGGATCATACGTGCCAGTACCGAATGATCCGTGGATAACTGAATCAGAGCTCCATCCCGGTACAGATAAATCCTGCTGTCACCAATATTCATTGCGGTAAACGCGCCGTCTGCAAATTCCATCACAGTCAATGTACTGCCTGTAGGCTTTCCGACCTGCTCTCTCAACTGGCAGATGCGTGCATTTGCCTCATTGACATAGTCCATCGGCCGGTCGCGGAAAAGGACTTCTCCTGCCTTCTCATTCTTACAGAACTCTGCCATTGTCCGGACTGCAATCAGGGACGCCTCCTCTCCGGCTGCATAACCTCCCATGCCGTCACATACAGATGCGGTCAGCCTGCCGCCGTCCGCAGTTCCCTTCGCCTGAAAGCAGGCAGCCTTCAGGTTTGACTTATAGGCACCGTTGATATAAAAATTATCCTCGTTGTTCTCCGGCACACGCCCCGGATGGGTCAGTGCCGCATAGTGAAGTGTATACATAATGTGTTCCTCCGTGATTACATGATTAGTACGCAGTGATATAAATTTCTCCGGTTGATTTATCTACACATAGACTAATAGAAGTGCCTGCATCATAAAAATAACACCCTTCATCATAACCGTCAAACTCCGCCGGTTCGTAATCAATATAACTTTTTTCCTGTATCTGATCCCTGATTGATTCGTAAATTTCTTGTGCATCTGGGACTTCGATAAACGTAAACGTGTAACCAGTCCCCGGATCTATGTGTATCCAATTCATTCCGCCTTCCTGAATTGGAACCACAATGTAGCTATCATCTGATAAATCCTCGTCAATATTATATCCATTCTCCACCAGCCATGTTTTCACCAGATTTTCAGCTAATCCTCCGGAAGTATCTTTCGGGCAGTTCAGGAGGATATCAACAACTGATTCTATGTCCTCCTCCGTCATCTCAATATTTTCGTCTGAATAATCCAGACTATTCGTCCCATATGAGGGGTTTGTATAGTGATTTTTTTGCCCTATAAATATACATAAAGTAATTACTATAGCAATAATGCCTGCAACACCAATAAGCCCTATTACCGTTTCTTTTCGGACAGCAGATTTTACCGGATCATCCTTATTTCCCGCCTCAGAATCAGAAGCATCTCTTTGCTCCTGCAATTTATCTGCCACATTAGATTCTGTCAGCGAAGAACGTGACCATTTCCCCTGTACCGATAATAATAGTAATTTATCTTCTTTTATATAAGAAAGTCTCAATGTCCGGTCATCTAAAACCCACCACCAGTTTTCATTACATCTTTCATCCGGGTGTTCGGAGTAAATATCTATTCCGCCTTCTCCTGCAAATATCTGAATCTGCTTTTTTATGTATTGATATATTTCTTCGGTATTCCAGACAAACAATTCTATATTGACAGATCTGTTTTCACTTGAAAAATATAATGAAAATTCATCTAGATCAGGATTAATAGTAATGATTTCTTCTCTATTTTTCCTATACCGAAAGCCATTATCTTTTAGCCACTCCTCTGTATCGCTTCGAGACTGTAACGGAGCATTAACTAATATGGTGCCGATCTCTCTATAACCTGTCGGCTGAACTGCCAAAGGAGCTCTGCGCGTTACTTCCAGCGATACACCTTTTGTATACTCTACAATAAATAAATTATCATTATCGGAATATACATATCTGACATCTCCCTGCAGGCTTTCCTCCATTGAATTCAGATGATATTGTGAGAAAACCGTGCTGGTCAAATAATCGAACTGCTCTCTCCTTTGACTTTCTTCTGCTTCTTCCAATGTCAGCCGCAAAGCAGCCGCAATGTATCTGTCCCTTTTCTTTTCGCACTCAAGAATGCCTGTCCATAATGATGTTTCAGAATCCCCCACTCTGATTTGAGCTGTTTCTTCTTCTCTTTGAACGTCATAATGTCGTTTTTCCAGCCATTCATACACCTCATGATTCTGCACAGACAGCGGCATATTAATCAGTAGATCAACTACTGTTTTCTGCTCTGATTCAACTATACCCACTGTCTTCTCTTCCGGTTCTGTCTCCGGCATTTCTACCATACCCGCCGTCTTCTCTTCCGGTTCTGCCGACAGTTCTTCCATCATACCTACAGTTTGCTCTTCCGGCTCCAGTTCATACGGTTCTTCTGATATATTATGAACATCCGGCTCCTCTGTCTGTTCCTGCCCGCCGTACAATATCTTTTTCAGTGCTTCATGCATCTCGGCGGCAGAATGATATCTGTCTTCGGATCGGTAAGCACACGCTTTTAGGATTACCTCCGCAGCACTTTCTGACGCGGAGGCCGGCGGCGGGAGTATATCTCCCTTCATTCTCCTTCCCAGTGCATTCTCTCTGTCGGCAAATGTAATCTGTTTCTTATCCAGCGGATAGAACGGCAGTCTGCCTTGATTCAGGAAGCTGTAAAGCACCAGACCCAGAGAATAGATATCCACACTTGAGCCATATGGCCTGCCAAGATACACTTCCGGCGCCATATATTTCTCCGTACCCTTTCTTGAAAGGCCTCCTGTCGTTTTCTCCACCGTTCTCGCTACGCCAAAATCCCCCAGTTTAAACTGTCCGGTTTCGCTGACAAAGATATTCTCCGGCTTGATATCACGGTGCATAAGGCCTTTCTTCTGACAGAAACTTAAGGCGTCTGTCAGTTCCACACCCATACGCAGTACGTCTTTTTCCTTCATCGGATGGCTGAGCTGATATTCATAGAGCGGCGTGAGAAGTTCCATACGGATCAGGATATCCCAGCCGAGCGCCCCCTCGTGTTCTGTCACATGGTGATCCTCATAGCTTACGATATTCGGATGGCTTTTCAGATTTGTCATGATAACAATCTCTTTCACAATCTCATCTACAAAGCCTTTAAAATAACTGCTCACTGACTGCTCGTCCATCCCCTCTGCAAGCGCTGCCCTGATATCCGAGGCAGAGTGTGGCACCCGGATGACTTTCAGCGCAGACCGGGTGGTGATACCATAGTCTGTCTTCTGAATTTCATATACCTTTCCTGCGGCTCCCTCGCCCAGTTCTCTTTCAATTGTCCAGTTTGCGAATACCTTTGTGCCTTCAATGTACTCCATTTCCCGTTCACTATGCTCCTGTCGCTGCAAGTTTCTTCAATATGGCCTTTAATATAGCATTAAAAAGATTCTATGCGTCACTTCGTCTAAAGATATATCCACGGTCCGGTCTTCTAATTCCCATTTCCATCCCGAGTAACCACCCACATCTCCTTCAATTCCTGTTATTTGCTGGATTTTCTGTTTCGTTGTCTCATAAACTTCTTCTGCATTTTTAAATGAGGCAATTGTAGTCAGATGCGCGCCTCCGGAATAAGACTCCAGACTTATTGTGCTGTTAGCAAGGATGATCTCTGTAAAATCTTGAATTTCCTCATAGTAGTAGCCGTTTTCCTCCAGCCATTTCTTTGCAGAATCAACGGAGTCCAGCGGACATTCTGCAAATACCCGCGCCCCTATATCTATCGTATCCGCATCGGCCTCCCGCAGAGTTTCTCTTGAAACGGATACAAATGACGGGAATCCAAAGGATTGATTATTCACCTCATAAACATTTTCACCGTCTGAATATTCTGTTGACCATTCCGTGTATGATGACTGCCCGAACTCTTGCGCATATTCTTTGTTCAAATTATCGATAACTGCTTTTGCATATCCGACAAAGGGCTGCTTCTGTTCAAAACTAATGGAAGATGTCATGGCAGCACTGTCATAACAGTGTATATTTATATTCCAGAAACTATTCCAGCCGGTATTTACGATAATTGTTGTTTGTTCCCATACGGTTCCTTTGTAAACACCCCCGTTCTCAATTTCATAATCATACCCGTTCTGATCCAGCCATTGCCTGATCTCCGCAACATTATTACCAAGCGGCATATCCATAAGAAGTCTTCTGTCGATTTCTGTATCCATAGGCCGGAACATCCATAGTACAAATATTGCCAGTACGGCCGTTATCACCGAAAGTACCTTTAATCTATTCTGAATTTTAATAGTTCTGGTGTTCAGATTTACCAGTATTTTTGTAGCATTTAATTTCTGGTCATCCAGGGAAGTTTCCTGCTTCTCCTCTTCCTTTTCTTCCTGCTCCGCAGCATCTTCTTCCGCCGCGGTCGTCTTCTCTTCCTCCTCTGTGATGATTGCTTCTGTTCCTACAGTCTTCTCTTCCGGTTCTGCCGCCGGCTCATCTATCATGCCCACCGTCTTCTCTTCCGGTTCTGACAGAATCTCTTCCATACCTGTCGTTTTCTCTTCGGCTTCCGGACAGATCTCAGTTTCCATGCCCACCGTCTTTTCTTCCTGCACTGTATCTCGTGAGTATGTCATAAAAGGCGGTTCCCCGTGTCTGCTCTTCCTTTCATACGCGATCGCCTCAAGGTCTTCCCGCATTTCAGCAGCCGACTGGTAACGTTCCTCCGGCAGGAAAGCACACGCTTTCAGAATCACTTCTGCTATGTCTGCAGACGCATCTGCCGGAGCAGGGATCGTCTCTCCCTGCATTCTCTTTCCCAAGGCAGTCTCCCGGTCTGCAAATGTGATCTGGTTCTTATCCAGCGGATAAAAGGGCAGTCTGCCATGATTCAGAAAGCTGTACAGCACAAGTCCGAGAGAATAGATATCTACAGTCGCTCCATATGGCTTTCCAAGATATACTTCCGGAGCCATATACTTCTCCGTACCTTTTCTTGACAGACCTCCGGTGGTTTTCTCCACTGTTCTGGCCACTCCGAAATCCCCAAGTTTAAACTGCCCAGTCTCACTGACAAAGATATTTTCCGGTTTGATATCACGGTGGATCAGCCCTTTTTTCTGACAGAAATCCAGTGCGTCCGTAAGCTCAATCCCCATCCGCAGAACACCTGCTTCATCAAGCGGCTGTTTCATCTGATAATTATAAAGCGGTGTCAGCAGTTCCATGCGGATCAGAATATCCCACCCCAGTGAATCTTCGTGCATAGTAACCTGATGATCTTCATAACTCACAATATTCGGATGACTTTTCAGATTTGACATGATAACGATTTCTTTTACGATCTCGTCTACAAACCCCTGAAAATAGCTGCTTACCGACTCTTCGCTCATCCCCTCTGCAAAAGCAGCCCTGATATCCGAATCAGAATGCGGCACACGTATCACCTTCAGGGCAGACCGGGTGGTGATACCGTAGTCTGTCTTCTGAATCTCAAACACCCTGCCTGTGGCTCCCTCGCCCAGTTCTTTTTCAATTATCCAATTTGTAAATACAACTGTACCTTTTCTATATTCCACGATTCCTGTTTCTCCATATTGTTATTTTATATATGCAGCTTTACGAACTGTACAGACTAAAGTTACTCTTAATATCCTGCCCATACTCCATGGTTTTTAAGTTCTTCTTCCGTTTCATAATAACCATACCACCCACTGCTGTTTTCCATGTACACATACTTACCGTTCTCGTTCCGGATCAGTGAATATGTACCATTATCCGCATGGGCACTGAATGTCTGTTCCTGACCATTGTCCATCTTACGTCTGATTGTAAGATCACCGTCCAGCATATTGTCTTTGACGTTTCCTGTAATAACTTCTGTCTGGCTTTCATCCGCCAGATCTCTGTATGTATATGTACATTGCCCGTTTGCTTTATTTCCACTCCACTGACCTTCAGTCAGTGTATAAACTTTATCTTCGTCCGTAAAAATGCCAAACTGTTTTCCGCTTCCTTCTCTGCTGCCATTTACGATATCCCCGGAATATACTCCCCATGTCGACAGTATAAGCCCTTTGCCTCCCTCTATATTATCTCTGACCTGTCCGTCCTGATAATAGTAGGTGGTCACTCCCGCCAGTTTGCTGTTTCGGTCTGTCTTAAAGAAATTAAGCAGACCCTCGTAATCTCCGTCATTCATCATCTTATCAACCTTTGCAAGCAGGCATTTTGCCTGAAGCCCGGTCTTCGTATCATAATCACAGACAGCAGAATCCAGCCATACCACACCATCGTCATATTTTCCCTGACTGATATACAAGTCTGTCATGCCCTGATAAGCCTGAACATTTTCCGCATCAATCTCTATTGCCGTCTGATAGTCCGCCTGTGCCTGTTCATAATCTCCGGCTGCTGCATTCTCTTCTGCACTTGCAATTGCCTCTGTATACTCTTTCTTCTGACTGATTTCATCATACTGGCTGCTAAAATCGCCATCCTCAGCATGAGCTTTCCCGTCATCCAGAACTGCCAATGCTTCGTCATACTGTCCAAGCTCAGCATATGCCTCCGCCAGATATTCATATCCTCTGTAATCCTCCGGATATTTATCTACCAGGTCTGTAAGCATAGCAATCGCGTCTTCATACTGTCCGTCGTCTATACTATAAGATGCCGAAGAAAACGCCGAATCCTTTTCTTGTTCATATTTCAGATCCTGTGCCTGATTGAAAGCAAACGCAAACACAACGGCAAAAACAAGTACAGGAATTATTACAGCAGTCCACTTAATTTTCTTTCCTGTACGTGTTTTTTTCGTTTCAGAAGCTTTCGTATTTTTCTTTTCATCCTCCACTGTACCGGAGTTGGCTGAAGTATAGGTTGTCTGCGGATTTATATGTACTCTGATATAGACATCTCCGCTTGCACCACCGTTGATTCCCGATTCTCCCAGTCCCCTCAGCCGGATCTGCTGTCCTTCTTTTATTCCAGCCGGAATTGTTACGAGAACTGTTTTCCCCTTGATCAGCATACTCTGCGTACCGCCCTTTTGTGCCAGACCGGCATCCAGATTAATCTCCTGATAAACATCCTTACCCTTTTCCGGTATTTTGTTTTCTTCTTTCTCTGCCGTATCACTCTGAGCCGTTTTTTCTGCCTGCTGATCATAACTTGTCCCGGCAGATTCTTCTTCCGGCTCTGTATACTCCATGCCCACAGTCTTCTCTTCCGGCTCTGTATATCCCATGCCGACAGTTTTCTCCTCTGGTTCTGTATATTCCATCCCGACAGTTTTCTCTTCCGGCTCCGTATATCCCATTCCCACAGTTTTTTCTTCTGATCCGTCTGCGAATTCAGCTGCACGGTATCCACTTTTCTTTTCATTCCCGAAAGTCACCTTTTCCAGAGCCGCCAGCATATCTGCCGCCGTCTGGTATCTGTCTTCCGCCCGGTAAGCACACGCTTTTAATATAACAGCCGCAAGCTCCGGGGATGCATCTGCCGGCGCGGGCACCGCATCTCCCCGCATCCGTCTGTCCATTGCACTCTCGCGGTCTGCAAAGGAAATCTGGTTTTTATCCAGCGGATAGAAGGGAAGCCTTCCCCTGTTCAGGAAACTGTAGAGAACGAGGCCAAGTGAATAGAGATCAGCAGTCTGGTTGTAGAACTTTCCGAGATAGACTTCCGGCGCCATATATTTCTCCGTTCCCTTTCTGGAGAGCCCGCCGGTCGTCTTCTCGACCGTACGCGCCACGCCGAAATCTCCCAGCTTGAACTGTCCCGCCTCGCTGACAAAGATATTTTCCGGCTTTATATCGCGATGCATCAGCCCTTTTCCCTGACAGAAAACGAGCGCGCTGGTAAGTTCACGTCCCATACGAATCACATCAGCCTCTGTAATTGTATGATTAAGCTGATAATCCAGAAGAGGAGTGAGAAGCTCCATACGGATCAGAATATCCCAGCCAAGACTGTCCTTATGAGGTGTCACCTGATGATCCTCGTAACTTACAATATTCGGATGACTCTTAAGTTCCGACATAATGACGATTTCCTTGACGATCTCATCGACAAATCCCTGAAAATATCCGCTCACAGACTGCTCATCCATGCCTTCGGCAAGCGCGGCTTTCAGATCTGCAGCCGAGTGCGGCACACGGATTACTTTCAGGGCGGACTTTGTCGTAATTCCATAATCTGTCTTATGGATCTCGAATACTTTTCCTGTTGCTCCCTCGCCAAGTTCTTTTATAATTTCCCAGTTTGTAAATGCAGTAGAACCGATTGTATACTCCATTCCTGTCATTCCTCCGTCCTTTTTCTTCTTCCCGTCTTAATCCTGATCTATTCCCCCATATCAGAGAAGCAGGTAAGTCAGAGCCTGTATTCCCTCACTTTTCTGAAGTTTTTCAAGCGTCACTCTGCCGCTGATTTTTTCAATATATGCAGCGATCTGTCTTTGTCCGTCCGTCTCTCTCTCAAGAGCGTTTTCCTGATCCGGGTCGTAACAGTTGCATACAAACATATATTTGTCTCTGTCACTACAGTCTATGTTCTGCTCTAAGATCTTCGTTTTTTCCACAGAAATCTCATCCTGACGCATAATCATCAGTACGTAGCGGCTCCGTGCGATCAGCTCCGAGGCAGGCTCACTGCACACATGGTCCATATCGACCACAATATAGTCAAAGTCTCCTGATTCTTTCGCCTGCTCCGCCAGCTTTGTATATGCTGCAGGAGAGATATTGAGCAGCTCTGCCGCTGCCGGAAGCGGCGGCAGGAATGAGAATCCTTCTGACCGGATAAAGCCTCTCACACTGCCATACAGATTTGCCCCTGCCTGACGCATCAGGCGGCACGCCTCTGTATCCAGACACACCCTGTCATTCAGATAATAATGGAAATACTGCATAGATTCGGCGTTCAGATAGAGGACTCTCTTATGACGCTCCGTCAGGGATCTGCACAGACCAAGGGCGGCGGTTGTTACTCCTGCGCCTCCGGAAGCTGAACAGACTGTTACGACTGCGGGCTGACTGCCCGGACGTCCGGCGTCCTCTTTTTGCAGTACGATATCATAAGAAGATTCATTTACGATATCTTTCA
Source organism: uncultured Ruminococcus sp. (assembly GCA_904377845.1). Lineage (GTDB taxonomy): Bacteria > Bacillota > Clostridia > Lachnospirales > Lachnospiraceae > Mediterraneibacter. The sequence goes on from CAJFGR010000001.1 coordinate 29,905, forward strand.
GATTAGAATATTTATCAGCATACACAATTCCGCTGCCTGTATCGGCGGGTACGCTCCCCTCGCATAAGATCACGATTTTCCCGATGTCATGTCTTCTCAGTTCGTCTGTATAGAGGCTGTCGCTTACCACCAGTACATCCACCTCCCTCTGCACCGAGAAAAAGGCTGTAAAATACTCCGGATCTGTAATCACCTCCATCTCAGTCTGTGTGCCGAACTTCTCTATGTATTTAATCTCCAGTGCCTCCAGATATCCGTAATCCGGATCTGCAAGGATAATAACCGGTTTTTTCATGGATTTCCCCCTGATAATTCTATGATTCTTTTATTTCCACGAGGAAAGAACTGTCCGCCAGCTTCAGGATGTCTCCCTGATGCAGCAGTCTGTGTTCTCCTGCTTTTAGTATGAAACCGTTTATATATGTACCGTTACGGCTCTGCATATCTTCCGCGTAAAACTGTCCGTCCCTGTGCCATATCGTACAGTGTACATTGCCTACCCTCAGATTTCCGCTGATCTGTCCGTCCGCACGGTAAGGACTTCTGCCGAGCACAAACTTTTCTCCTGTAATCGTAAATTCCAGTTTCTGGTCAGTCCCCATATACCGCAGGCACAGCCTGCTTTCCCGCTGCCGCAAAGGTTCTGGGTCTCTGCCCTGCATCTTCTCAGATTCTCTCTTCTGCATCTCCTCCGCGCGGATGTCCTGTCTGTGCTTTTCTTCCTGAGGTTTATCCGCCGGCCGGAATCTCCTGAGGATCTCTTCAAGAGAATGATCTGTCTCCTGAAGGGCGGATAAAAACCGGAGAATCTGATCTCCCGGTGAATAGCTCATCTCCCTGCTCCATTCTGCAATCCGGTTACGCAGCACAGCCTCAAGCTCAAACCACTCTGTGCGCTCGTAATCTTCTCCGACCGGAAGGTAAATCAGATATACTTCTTTCGTCTTATGATCGATAAAAATACAATCCTCCGCAAGTTCCAGACCGCAGGCGCGCGCAAGCGGATGATCCTTAAGCTCAAGAACGGCACGGATAAGCCCTGTCATAACCTCAAGGAACTCATCTTCCCCGAATGTCGGCAGCATTCTGGACAGACGTCGTCTGTATTCGCCTGAAAGATATACAAACTTTCTGTGGCCGTTAAAACGGATCTGTGTACATGGAAGGATGCTCCGCAGGCCGCCTGACAGGAGCATCTTATATCCGGTCTGTGAATAGAACCGTTCTTCTTTCAGCAGATATGACACATAGCCGTCTCCTTCTCTTTTTTCTATTACACCGCCCACTTTCATCGTCCCCGTTCCTTTCTCTGGTCATTTCCTGTCTGATACAAGCAGGGGAGCCATGCATCTATGCGCCTGACTCCCCTGACATTTACTCCGCATATCTCATTTTCGTCTGATCCATATGCATTGATTCTGCTGTATTCGCTAATATATAAAACCCTCTGTTTACTGCCGTAAAAACAACACAAGTATTATATCAAACATGAAAGCTGAATATATTATATTGTAATAATCTGCTCTTATTTTGTAATATTCTGCAATCTATCTGGAACTCCTCTGCGTCTCAGGCATTCGGATAGTACTCCATAAAGATGTAATTAATGACGTCCGACCCTTCGGGTGACTGGAACCGCAGATCGTCCATTGCCAGACTCTGCTCATCCAGACCGTCAATATTAAAATCCAGAACGAGATCATCACTTATATAATTTTCATACGAACTGTAGAAATTATAGGAGAGGCTTGTGTCTCCTTCTGAAACTCCGTAATCGTATTCGCCGTAAGCCGCTTTCGCATCACTTAATGTATCACCAAGTGAAATCCCCGCCTCCGTCTCAAAAGATAACGGCATACCCTCTGTAATTGTGATTGACGCAACCTCACATTCCTCAAGCAGTCTGGTATCTTCTTCCACATTAATCACACGGACGCTTACAGTCGCATCGTCTTTCTGTATATCCATATCCAGATATGTAAGGGACTCCAATTCCGTTCCTTCCGGGATTTCAATCAGATCTTCCTTCGCATATACTGCACCAGGATGCACACCGCCGTAAGTCCATCCATTATTAAGGAAATCAGACAATTTGCTGTACATCAGCTGATATTCCTGTCCATCCAGAACGAACTTATACTGTTCTTCAATTTCGTCGACTGAGGTGATCGTCTTTTTATCTCCCGTCTCCCCGTCATCGTCAGTTGTCTGTGTGTCTGAGGTGTCGTTGTTTTCCGTTTCATCCTCCTGGCTGCCCTCCGTTTGTGTATCTGTATCCGGCTCAGAAGAATTCCCGCCTCCGCACGCAGTCATTGATACAGCAAGTAATCCTGACACAAGTATCAGCACTAATTTCTTTTTCATTTTTTCCACCCTTTCATCTAGTGTTATTTTGCTTTATTAATATAACAGAAAAGATTATAAAAAATTTTTTCGCCGCAAAACCTGCACGTATTTTGTAATATTTTGCAGCAAAGGCATTTCTGTCAATCGGATATAATCACACTCTTTTGAAGCAAAGCCGTTTACTGAATTCGTTTCCCGCAATACGGACAGTAATTAGTTCCTGCCTCCACCTGTTTTCCACAGCCCGGGCAGTATATTTCATTGGAGGAAACTTCCGTTCCGCATTTCGGACAGAAGTTTGCCCCTGCCGGGACCGGAACGCCGCATTTTGAACATAAGTTTTGCGCTGCGGCCGTCTGCTGCATATACCTTCCGGAGGGCTGCCTCTCAGACATAGGCGTATTTTCTTTCTCAGCAAACGCATGGCCGGCAGATCCAAAAACATTTTCTGCAATTGTGCTGTAAACTGTAGCCGCTGTCTGCCCCATTGCCATGCCGGCCTGAAATCCCGCGGCTCCGCCTGCAGCCGGATTCTGCGCCAGAGATTCCAGAATATGCATCCCCTTTATAGTTGCGTAGTCCGCTCCCATCGCATCCTTCGCAGCCTTTTCTCCTGTGGCTGTCCGTACTTGATCAAATACTCCTATATTAATGTCATCAAGTCTGTCATATTTCTCTGTCGCAACATCCAGTGCCGCGATTGTAAACCTGACACATTGAAGACCATAAGAAGAGACAATCCTGTCAATTTCCGGCTGTAATTGTTCAGATAGTTCTTCCAGATGTTCTTCTATTCCAATGAATTCTCCTTGATATTCGTTAAAGAATTTAGACAGGCTTGTACGTATCTTTCCGGAAAACTCATTTTTAAAATATTTCTGCAGATCATCTTCCGTCTGGACAGGAACGTTATTTCCTATCATTTTTTCGAGAAAGGCTGCCGGATTCACAATCTGTATTTTGTATGCGCCATGGGCACCGATATCCACCCGAATACCATTTACTTTATCTCTTGTCTGTATCCTGCTTGACGTTCCCCACAGGACCTCTCTACTGTGCGCTGTTCTCACAAAATACACAATGCAGCTAAATGTACTGATTCCGCCTGTAAATGCATTTTTCAATCTGCTGATAAACGGATAGTTCTCTGTCGTAAGCTTATATGTCCCGTTATCGAAAACATACTCTATCACTCCGCCTTTGATAAATATTGCCTGTTCTCCCGGCATAACAATCAATGTAGAATTCGTGTTAAAATCCTCCTCCGGCTGTCTCCATATGAGCGCTTCCCCCGGTCCGCTGTTCTTAATCACATCCGCCCAGTGCTTCTTTCCTCCCACATAAGCCGTTTCATTTGGATTTCTGCTGAATAGACCCATTGTATAATCCTCCGTAAATTAATTAATGTTATTTTCCAGATAATTCCTGTTTTCTTTCACGATTGCCGGAATGTGCGTTTTCTATCGCGTCATGCAGACCTTCTGTCGTTCCGGTGGGCGATTCACGTACCAGCGCCATATCATTTCCCTCTACAGTTTCGCCGACATTATACGCAAGTGCTTCTATATCCTGCTGAAGCCCGATTCCCCCCGTATGTCCGAAGGCCTGATTAATTTCACTTGGAACCGCACGTACAGTATGCCGATCCCCGCACTCATGCCAGGTCAGCCCCCGGCTGTCCATATAATCTGCTATATCTTTCGCTTCAACCCCCATTGCCTCTGCCACAATCTCATTTGCCCGTGAAAAAGTTCCTTCCGCTCCGCTGCGGCTTGTCCCCATATCTTCAAGTTCTACATGGCCCTCATACCCGGCTGAGATTTCTTTTTCCATGTCGTCCCCATATTTTTCCCGCAGGAATTCGCTTAGATCATCGGCACTGAATTCCTGTTCAAACGGTTCAAAGTCAGGTTCTCTGTGAGAATAGCTCACCCTGTCGACCCCATATTCCTCCATCATATGCTCTTTGAACTCCTGACCGGAATATGTTGTATAGGACTTGTCGGATTTATTATATATCTTCAGTTCAGCGTCATCTTTCAGGATGAAATCACTGTTTCCCTTCTCATCAGGATTATCCCATTCTCCTCTCTGATCTGAAGGAAGTTTCTGTGTACTTACATTTTCCTCCAGGACATCTCTCATAATCTCAGCTGTATCTTCTCCCGATATTTCTGCATTCTCCTCCTCTATATCTTCAGGGATATCATCCAGATAACTTTGTCCCGTTTCTTCTGTGTCATCTTCTGAAAATCCATCGATATCCTCCGGGATGTCTGCCGGGACATCAGACATTATATCTTCATGCTCTGCCGATGTATCTGCAGACACATCATCAGCAACGTCTGCTGACATATCCGTATCCATACTATATTCATCCCCCATATTATCTCACCGCCTATTTTTTCAGAGAATTTATAATCTGTATATCACGAACCGGTATCTCGGTATCATATCTGATCTTTCTCCAGAGATGAAGCTTAACACAGTATAACAATTCTTCAGAAAACTCTTCGCCGTTCAGTTCTTCCATAACTTCTCTGGTAATACGACCAAATACTTTGAGTACAGGATCAAATTCTTTCATCTCTGATTTGAAATATTTTACGAAAATCCGTCTGGCTATTTCCCTGGCAAGCAGCCGTCTTGAATAGTCGCAGGTATGTTTACAGTATTTTCCTGTCCCACACTGAGGATACGGTCGAAGCATATCTTCTTTACCCGACCAGTATCCCGACAATTCATGCAGCTTCTCATCACTGATCGTTATATCAATCTGATGCTCTGCACGATAATCAGGCACAACAATTTCTTCCGGCTCCTCTAGCTTCTGAAAGAAAAGAAAAGCTTCTCCGGGTTTCAGTCTTGACAGTCTCTGCATTTTAGTCTCGTCCATGTTTGTGCTGTCTGCAATCATCTGCTTATCTGTTTTTTCCACCAGACGGAACACCATTTTCATATCAGTCAGAGCCACAATATCCGATGTTACTTTTCGCGGAGACTGATCCGCAACAATCATTCCTACCCCATAAGATCTCATTTCTGCGAGAATCCGCTTTATAAGCCCCTGTGCAATAGCTCTGGGCTCTGCTCCCTCCGCTCCTGAAGTCGAACCGGAATCCAACAGGACATGAGCTTCTTCAAGGAGAATGACATTTCTCAAATCCCCTGTTCCCATATAATTTGTGTTTACATAAGACAGAACGGATAAAAGAACAAGCGCAATAATGAGAGCTTTCTGGTCACTGTTCTCCAGCGCCGCCAGTTCAATAACCGTAGGTTTATTCAGAAGATCCTTCACCGGGATAGTCGAATACTGGTCAAAAAGGTTCACCAGGCTTCTTAATCGTACAAGTCCTGCTCGCCCTATATTTCTCGCGTCACCGGTATATCCGATATCTTCAAACGTCTTTTTAAAACATCGGATGAAATCAGATATATTGAATATTTCCCCTCTGTCATCTGTTGTATATGAATCCAGCCACTTAAAGTCCGAATAACAGTTATTAATTGTTTCTTCAAAAATCAGATCGAGAGGCGTAGCCATTGATACAGCTGCCTCAAAAGCAGTTTTTAATGTAGATTTATATGTTTCCAGTCTGACATTCTCGGGCGGAACAAACGGATTCATAACAAATGGCGAGATAAAATTTTTCCCGGGAGTGAATACCTGCAGTTCCGGAATACTCTTAATCATTGCCCGATATTCATTTTTAGCAGGTTCGATGACCAGAAAAGGGATATTATATTCTTTCCAAAGCCGGATAAGAAGGCTCACTGAAAAATTTGTTTTACCTGATCCCGGTGTTCCTGCCACCAGCATATGCTTCGTGAGATCGTTCACAGAAAATCCTATAGTGTCATTATTCATAGATGACTTTAGCTTTCCTGCTGTAATGTCCCCGGAATTTATAATATCTTTTGCATATGTCCTGCTCAGTTTCCCTGACTCATTAATGACAAGTCCTGCGGAAACCGTATTACTTCCAATCGGAAGGCGGAAAAACTCAGCAGCTTCTTCCTGTGTAATTATATAAGGGAGCCGGTAAAGATAACGCGAGAACTTTCCGGAGTTCCATATCTGTACATTTCTGTTCCTGTTAAGCAGTATTTCATTAACAGCCCAGGGAAGCGGATAGAAATTATTATCTTTATTTATTTCAGCCGGATACAGCTCTATGAGTTCCAGATTAATTGACTGGTCTTTTCCATTTGCGAACTGACTGTATACTTTGGGCGCTATATTAGATACTGATATCTGATCTCCGTAGACCAGTATATTAAACAGGAACAACGGCATACTTTTATGCTTTGAATAATATGTAAATGTTTCCGCGTGTTTATCTGCAAGTGTAAAACTGATGTTCCCGACACTGTGATCTGTAACTCCGCGCTTCAACATTTCAAGTGTCTGGGCAGTACGGTCAATTTCAGCAGATTCATCAGCCTCATAAAATGTCGGAATAAGTTGAAAAGAAACCGCACTGTCCGGGAAATCTATCAGTGTATTTACAATATTATCAAACCCGTTCTCTACGGACGGAAACCGCTCAAATGCATAGCAGAAAGGATATAAAGTACTCTGCAGATTTTCTATACGTTCTTCCTTGACGAGCGCTCGAACACATCCATTACTTATACCCTTGACAACATTCAACAGATCGCTGTCAGCAACTTCCTCTAATTCATATTTTTCTATATTCAGCATGGTCTGAATCAGATTCAGGATATCAACAACCATTTTCTCTGCATTATCGGGTACCGCATCAATCGCCCGTACAATCAGATAAATATGTATATCAGCATTATATGGCTGGTTTTCGACCCGGCTGGTTTTCCAGAGAAGTTCAACTGACACATCCTTATTTATCCTGTTCCTCTGGCACTCTCTTTTGTAAATTAAATATACCTCGCCTAAGACCCGGCTTGTCTCGTCTTTATACCGCTGAATCACTTCCTTCAAGCCATCTCTTTTGTCTTCAATTATCGATATATGTGGAATCGATGCTATCTTTACTGCCCCAAGAGAAGCAGTCTCTCCATCTGTAAGCAGAACAGAATTAACATATGACATAACGTCCGGGCCACCTTCCTCTTCATCATTTCTGTGAATTAACTGCACTCATTTCTGCTTGAAGCGTTTCACACAAACTCTTCTGTTCATAATATTTTCTTTCTGCCTCTTCTAAAGCACCCTTCATACTCTTTTTCTTTATGCTTGCTATGATGCATACAATTGCACTTATAATAAAAACGAGCAGTCCCACATAATAGAAAAATCCACTTATCTCGGAATTAAGCGGTGAGTTCGTATAAAAAACAAAAAATGCAATGATTCCTATAACAAATGTGCCAACCCTCAACGCCTGATATTCTTCAGATTTTGTATTTAATGTAAGGTATTCTTTCTTAAGCGTTTTCATCTTTTCACTGGCTTCATTATATTCGTTCTGTAATCCTTCAAACATAATATTTTCCCCTGTTCTCATTATATATATTTATTTAAATTATTCATAAGCTCTTCCAGCCTGAGAATTTCTTTTACAATATTATTCAAATCATTTTGTACAGAATTACTGCTTCTCTCATTTTCTTTGATCTTCTGCTCAATTGACGAATTTCTGCTTTGCAGAGACACAAACCTTGCAATAAGAGCTCCAATTATAGCCAACCCTATTATTATTGCCACAGGTCCGGATCCTCCTATTCCTCCTAAAATAAAGAAAAAGGCTAATATCCCGCCGCCAACAGTCAGGATCGGGCGTTGAGATCTTCTCCAGTTTTCTTCTTTTTCTTTTAATAGATTATTCTTTTTTTGATGAAGACCTGACAGCTGATTTTCCAGCACCTTTTTCCTTTCCATATCACTGGAGATTTTTGCTTTATACTCATTGTGCTCAATAACCTTTTTGTTCCTGAAACCATTCACCCCTTCCATGTACTGGTTCCATTTTCCCCTTAATGATGCCTGTATATCCGGTGAAGCAACTTTAAAAGCTCTGTCAACGTTCATTTTAATATTATCGAACTCAGCCTTAGTGCAGTCAAAATAAGTGAAATTCCTGGAATCAGCTCCTGCCAGTCCCCACCATCCCCGATAATCACCGGATTTGTCATTTACCACAGATTGAAATATCTCTTTTGCTTTAGAATAATCCTCATGCGTGATCAAATATGTATTTGCATTCTCGATACGTGCATCTATGGAAGATTCATCCTTTACAATCACCTGATCTGCATGTCCTATATTAGTCACATTATATGTATTGTGATAGTTAATCGCATCCTGTACGATATATTCCATATCGCAGGAAGGGCATTTCGCCGATTTCAACGAATTGTCTACTGTTAATTCTGATCCGCACATTGTACATTTTGCTGCTACTAACGCCATTTTCTCATTCCTCCATTTAACTGGTTGTTAAGATATTTATTTATTTTCTGAATTAATTGTACTTCAATCTCATAAAAAATTTTTTTACACAGAATACTATTTCTTTTTCGGTTTATTCTGAGCAATCTTCCTTGCTCCTGCCCGCATACCTTTCCCGCCAAAGAACAGGATTGCGCTGAGAAAAATCACACTCAAGAAATCCAATAATATGGTGCCTGCAACTCCTCCCCCGCTCTGAACCACTTCCAAAATCTGATATACAATCAGAACTATCGAGAGCATCTGAAAACCTGCGCCGATATAGTCTAATAAAGTACTTAATATGCTGTTTTCATATTCTTTATAAAAAAAAATCATCTTACTCTTGTCTCCTTTCTCTACTGTATATGCCTTATCTTTATCTTGTTCTCCTGTTCCATGAGTGTCTGAGCCAGCGGATATTCATATGAAATTATCGGGATATGGCTTTGTCTCTTCTTCCTTTCTTAGCTTATGTTTATTCTTTTTATTCAGAAAGGCAAACTTCTCTTTTATATTTCGCTTTTTTTTATTCGGGCTGTTTTCTCCGAACATAATTTCCGGCGACGCATAAACCAACGCACACGAATTAATTGTTTCCATATGATTTTTAACAGCATCTTCTGCTGTAAATTCTTTTCCACAATAAATACATCTTACTATTTTTTCTGTATTTTCAATTGACTGAAGCCTGCCACATAAAGGACAGTATACCTGTCTGCCTTTTTCCACTATTAGTTTTCCTCCTCATCTTTTCCGAAAAATTTTGCCGCACACTTTTGTGATTCATACATTTTCCCGTGTGTAAAGTAATTATATGAGCGGCAGCCGCCGGCACATATCATCCCGTATCTGCATTCTGCACATTTACCGGTGAGCAGATCGGTCGTAAACTTTCGGTTATAAGCAAACGCATCCGGTGATTCCCAGATATCGCGCAGCGGCTGTTTACGGACATTGCCTTCTATAAAGCAGTCAGCATACATTGATTCACAACCTCTGACGTTGCCGATACTGTCAATACCAATGGATGTCAGTCCGGCCCTGCATCCCGCAAATCTCGCTTTTCCACTCAGATTTCCTCTCAGATATCCTTCTGTTTCTGTAAAGTAACCGATATTATCTGCAATCCCCATCATAAAAGGGGCCGTATGCACATTTTCTTCCACAAAGCGGATCACTCTGCCGAAATCAAAATGATAGTCTATCCCGCTTTCTGCTGCATTTCCCATCGGAGAACAGGCCTGAATCTGCCACGCACTGATTGGTCTGCTTTTAAGGAAACCATAAAATTCTTCCAGATATGGTACGTTTTGACTGTGTAGTGTTGTAATAACAGATACGGGGATTGCACTTTCAGCCAAAGTATCTATTGCCGTAACCGCACGCCGGAAGCTTCCTTTCTGACGGCAGCTGTCATGTACTCTCTCCGGGCCGTCCAGGGATACCGCAACCGACTCTATATTCAGTTCCTTTAATTGACTGATCAGTGTATCACTGAACAGGTATCCGTTTGTAATTATAGACACTCTGACATTTCTGTCCGTCAGTGCCTTTACAATGGCAGACCAGTCCGGACGCATAAAAACTTCGCCTCCGATCAGTGATACCCTTTCGCATCCCAGATCAGCCAGCTGTCCGGCCACATCCAGACATTCTTCTGTAGTCAGCTCATCCCCTCTTGCCTTTCCGCCTTTTGACCCGCAGTATCTGCACGAAAAACAGCAGGCAAGCGTCACCTCCCAGACACAGGCCTGTAAAGAATATATGCATTTTTTACCTGTTTTTTCTGCTTTCATATTATCTCAAATACCCTGTCTTTTTTTACAATCATGAGCTGAAGGAATCTTTCAGAATTAATTCAGCTCATGATTGTACTTCTACAACTATCTCTCCCGCTACACTATAACAAAAAAGCGTACAGATATTATCTCAGTGACAAAATCTGCACGCATTTTGTAAAACTCTGCAATACCCTGGCGTCAGTGTCGCCCCTTGTACACTGACGCTGTTGTTCTCCAATTAAAAATCATCTTCCATCCATCAGCACTTCTGCCAGTACGCATTCACCATTCCTTGACACTTTTATCTGGCCTCCCAGCCTTCTCACACTGCGTTTGAGCATTCCCATCCTTTCGGATATCCTGATTTTACCGGAACTCCATAATTTCCCGCCTCCGTGTGCGCACTCCATCCGGAAGACCACCTGGTTCTTCACCGTGCCGCCCTGTAATCGCAGGAAACGTTTTTCTTTATCTTCTGTATGCATATTTTCGGCCACTCCTGCTTCCAGAAGATTCATCAGAATTTCAGCCGCTTCTTCTTCCGAAAGGCAGTGTCTGCGATAGGTTCTGAAAGAAAACTCATACTGTATCCCCTTTTCTGAGATTATCCGGCCGTAATGGTATAAAACAGCGTCTACCATAAAATCATCACTGTATGTCCCCGCCTGAAGGGTTCTGTAGCTGTTTTTCAGCCTCAGCAGATATTCCTCAATCCTTTTATCATTTCCCTTTTCCGGTTCCATTTTCCGGATCTCTTGCATCTGTGCATCGATCATTTTCTGCTCTGATTCCATGCGCAGGATCTGTTCTCTGACCGCCTCTATATGGAGCAGCATCAATTGCCTTTGCGTCTTCAGAAATTCATTTTCCCTGAGAATCTGCTGCCGGTACTTTCTATACAGTCTCAGGGCAGTAAGTATAACCACCGCTCCGGCACCAGCTGATATCAGGAAGTTAAAAACATACGCTTTGACAACAACTGCACTATACTCAAAAAAGACTTGAATTAAGGTCATACTGACATAACCAATAAAGAAAGTCATCCAGATTTTTTTGTGTCTGATCTGATAATCCCGCAGCCTTTTCAGATATTTACCGAACAGAAGGTAGATCACGGCAAACACAGCAAAACATAATACTGAAAAGAGCAGGCTTCTCCATGTAACCGGATAAAGATATGCTACCTGCTGGAGATTATCTTCTCTCCCATATATTACAAACAGTAAAATACCGCCGAGCGTAACTGCTGACAGTTCTGAAGCCATACCATACAATGCTGTCTTGACAGCCCCGCCCTCATAGGTATAATACAGGATCAGAAAATTAGTCACTGCCGTAATCGACTTCATGATGATATAAAATGTATAGAGCCCTCTATGGTATTCCATATAGCCGCCCATAACGATTGCCAGAAAAAGATCCAGTATCAGCATCTTCACTGTCCAGTATATGATTTCCGGTTTCTGGGAACGCTTTCTTCTCTGCATCACATTCTGCGTCAATATGGCAATTGCACTCTGTGTCGCCGCAATCAGTGCAAAATTTACCGCCATCCGCCACTGTCCGGACAGAAATTCTCCTGCATATGCCCACATCCCGCTCATCCTCTCTGCATCCTCACGCAAAACTTCTTTTCATTCCCGTCTTCGATCTCGATTTCTCCATGATACGGAATCAGTAATGGCGTAACTGTCCTTTTAAGCTCCCGCCTTATCCTGCGGCCGGATTTTACCGAACAGCATGAAAACTCCAGCAGTAACAGATTTTTCACCCCTGCGGCACACAGAAATATAGAGGGGGTTAGACTCTGCTTTTCATTGTATGTGTTACTTTCTCTGATGCAATAATCAAGAATCTGAAAAAGGATTTCCGCCAGTTCATTCTCCGGTATAGTGCCCCGGTCATATTTCTGGAATGCAAAAGTCGCTTTGATCTTTTTCTTCCTGCACATCTCCGCCATATAACACAGCACGCTGTCCACCAGATAGTCTGCGCAGTAAATTCCCGCCTGCATTTCATTAAACTTATGTTTTAATGTGCGGAGATAATTCTGTATTCTTTCCTCATAATCTTCTCCACGACTACCTTCTGCTTCTTTCCGGGCGGCCAGGGCAGTAATCTCCTGCATCTGTGCATCGATCTCATTCTGCTCCTGCTCCATCTTCCTGATCTGACGTTTGACTGAACTATAATGAAGATCCATCAGTTCTTTCTGAGCATGGCTGTAAGCATTCGTCCTCTTTGTCTTTGCACGGTATCTGACATACATATAAACACACACTGCACATCCAGGAATAAATAAAATAACTGCAGGAGTTCTGACCATTGAATGAAACATTCCCCGCTCTGCGTATTTTGAAAACGTGCTGCCGATTCCCGCCGTCAAATACGCTGCCACTACACCCCACATTACTTTCCGGTGCCTCGGTTCGTAATTTCTGATCCGGAACCGCCATGGCTTTAAAAGATAAAATTCAAGCTGAAGCAGTCCGTATATAACAGGAATCATCAAAAGATCCGGAAATTGAAAAGGTCCTCCGACACTTCCGAGCTCGTTTCGTCCCTCAGCCCAGTTTATTAAAGGCAGAATCGTTGCCATAAAAAAGACCTGATTCGTTTCCACTATAATCTGAAACAGTCCAAGTTTCAGCATACTTCCCTGAAAGGTATAACGCAATACTGCATATGTTATTACTGAGAAAGATACAGCGTAAATAAACTGGATCTCCATAACCGTCTGCTCATCCAGCCGGCTGTTCGGCAGGAGGTATGTAATTACTATGTTTTTAGTCAGAAGCCCGATTGCACACACAATAAGGCGCAGATTCTGACTTCTGCGCCTGACAAGCATATAGTTCATAAAAAGCATATCGTATATGTAGTAACTCACAGTCAGGACGGCCAGCCTGACACAAGTACTAAAAACTTCCATTTTCATCTCCTGTATTCGAACAGAGTACGATCCTCTCCTCAAACATTCCTTCATCCTCATCCGGCGCAACCTCGAGTGTTCCATGGTATTTTTCTACCAGACTCCCGATAATCTTTGTCCCGATCCCATGTTCTTCCCGGCGCGGCTTCTTTGTCGTAAAAGTAATCTTCTCTCCTTCCCTGACACGGTTTTTCATATCGATAATCAGCTTGTTTCCATCTCTTCGCATGGAAAACCAGATTCCTTTATCCTGGTTCTCCGGTATTCTTTCCTGTGCTTCGATCGCATTGTCAAGGAGATTGTGAAGGAGCGCAACAATATCCACTTCTTCAATATTATTGTAGATGCAGTCTTCCACATCCATCATTAAAGGAATATCTTTCCCGCTGCACTGTTCCTGTTTGATCGTAAGAATTGAATTCACCAGCTCATCACTACAGAACTCCTGCTTTTTCAGCGTATCATATCTTTTTTTCAGATCCTGCACATATTCTTCCATTTCCGCAGTATCTGTGCTCTTTCCCAGCAGTGCCTCCAATGTCTGGATATGCTTTGCCAGATCATGCCGGTACTTTCTTGTCGCCTCAATCCGGTTCTGTATTCCGGAATAGAATTCCTCCATGGACGCCATATACGACTGCATAAGCCTGTTTTCCTGCTCCATCTCCCGCGTCTTCATCACCCCGGCTGCCAGAAGAAGAAACACGAGCAGCACTCCAAGCAATATCAATGTAATGACCATTTTATCCTCCCTTCACACTCTCAGGAAATCTGTGTCACTGCCCATTTCATAAACGCTGCTCTGGCTGATTTCCGGTAACTGCGGCTGATCATAACCTTTCTGTTATTGTCCATAATGAATGCATCTGCAAGCATTTCCCGCACCGCGGGCAGATACACGATGTAGCTGTTATGACAGCGTACAAAGTCCAGCTTCGGCAGTCTCTCAATAATCACTGACAGCTTGTCCCATATGGTATAAGTTCCATACACCGTAATAATATTCGTCGTTCTGCCGCTTCTTTCAAAACAGAGGATATCTGCCGGAACGAGGGAAACTTCCTTACCCCCGATCACTGAAAAAGTAAGTTTCTCTCTTGTCTGAGAGAGCTGATGGAACACCTTGCCGAAGATTTCTCCTATTCTCTCTTCAAACTGTTCTTTCAGAGCGAAAAAAACGTGCTCGGTGTGATATACTTCTGTCGCATAAAAAAGATAATTTGTCAGATACACAATCTGACAGTCCTTCCACTTCTTGTTGACTGAGGATACAAGATCAATACCATTCTTCTCTTCATCTTCGTTCTCAAGCACAATATCCATAAAAAGCACGTCCAAAGGATAGCCTGCATAGTCGTTCAGTTCATCCGGAGTAAAAAAACAGATTACTTCCATCTCTGTCGCTGTTTTATCTGCATAGTCACGGACAATTTTCTCAGCTTTCTTACACCAGATAGCATCATCATCGCATATTCCCACTCTCATCTTTTGTCTCCTGTCTTATCTCATCTTCTTTCATCTGTCACATCCTGCTGTTTCATCGGAAACCGTAAACTATTTTCCATCTGCCGCATCCGTGCGCAGTCCCCTGATATCCTCCAGCACTCTGCGCACTGTTTCAAGCACACTCTCCCCTGTATCCTTCCCGCTCTTTCCCAGCTTCCGGTAAAGGAAATACGGCGGCTCCTCTGTCCTGAATACAAGATCTCTTCCATAGCCGGCAATCATAGCCGGAATTTTTCCCGGATCAATCTTAGCACGCTCGTACATTGTAAAGCGTATCGCTTCCCCCTTCTGTTCCACAGCCGTCACATACGCACAATGCGCAAGGCCTTTGAGAGCTGCTATATGAAGAAGCTGCTGTACCTTTTTCGGGATATCTCCGAACCGGTCGATCAGCTCTTCGGTCATATCGTCCATCTCTTCTTCATTTTCAATGGCCGCAATCCTCTTATAGATATCCAGTTTCTGATATTCGTTCCTGATATAGGATTCCGGAATATAGGCATCCACATTGAGATCAATTGTCGTTGTGAAGATTTCTTCCTCTCCTTCTCCCTTGAGCCTCAATACCGCCTCATTGAGCATCTTGCAGTACATATCATATCCCACAGCTTCCATGTGGCCGCTCTGGGCTTCGCCGAGCAGATTTCCCGCGCCTCTGATCTCAAGATCCCTCATGGCGATCTTAATACCCGATCCCAGATCTGTAAACTCCCGGATCGCGGCAAGGCGTTTTTCCGCCACCTCTTTTAAAAGCTTATCTCTCCGGTAGAGAAGGAAGGCATAAGCCATGCGGTTGGAACGGCCCACACGCCCTCTGAGCTGGTAAAGCTGAGAGAGCCCGAACCTGTCCGCATCCTGGATAATCATTGTATTGGCGTTCGGTATATCCAGTCCGGTCTCGATAATCGTCGTGGAGACAAGAACATCGATATCGCCGTTAATGAAATCATACATAATATCCTCAAGTTCTCTCTCCCGCATCTGTCCGTGGGCATAAGAAATATTTGCTCCGGGAATCAGCTTCTGAAGGTGTCCCGCCACATCAGCAATGTCATTTACTCTGTTATACACATAATAGACCTGTCCGCCGCGGGACAGTTCTCTCTCGACCGCTTCCCGTACCATCTCGTCATTGTATTCCATCACATAAGTCTGGATCGGCATACGGTCATGTGGAGCCTCCTCCAGCACGCTCATATCCCGGATTCCGATCAGGCTCATATGCAGCGTCCTCGGGATCGGAGTGGCAGTCAGTGTCAGAACGTCAATATTTTCTCTCAGTTTTTTGATCTTCTCCTTATGCGCTACTCCGAAGCGCTGCTCCTCGTCTATAATCAACAGCCCCAGGTCTTTAAAGCCCACATCTTTCGAGAGCAGGCGGTGTGTGCCGATCACAATATCCACCAGTCCTTTTTTCAGATCCTCCACTGTCTTTTTCTGCTGGTAGGATGACCGGAAACGGCAGAGAAGATCAATCCGCACCGGAAAGTCTTTCAGTCTCTGGACAAAGGTATTGTAATGCTGCTGCGCAAGAATCGTAGTCGGGACAAGATATACCACCTGTTTGCCCTCCTGAACCGCCTTAAATGCCGCCCGGATGGCGATCTCGGTCTTGCCGTATCCCACATCCCCGCAGATAAGCCGGTCCATGATCTTGCTGCTCTCCATATCGTGTTTCGTATCTTCAATCGCCTGAATCTGATCCTCTGTCTCTTCAAAGGGGAACATCTCCTCAAATTCCTTCTGCCATACAGTGTCCGGTCCGTAGACAACTCCTTCCGCCCTCTGCCTTACAGCATAGAGCTTAACGAGATCTTCCGCGACAGCCTGAACCGCTTTTCTGACCTGACTCTTAGTCTTTCCCCACTGGACAGTTCCCAGCTTATTCAGCTTGGGCTTCTTTGCATCCGCCCCTGCGTATTTCTGAATCAGATCCATCTGAGCAACAGGAATATAGAGCACGCCTCCGTCAGCATAGGAAATCTTCAAATAATCCTTTACAACCTTATCTACCTCGATTTTCTCAATCCCGTTATATATTCCGATTCCGTGGTTCTCATGCACCACGTAATCCCCCGGCTTAAGTTCGGCAAAATCCTGTATTTTCTGGCCTTCATATCTCTTCCGGCGCTTCTTCTTTTTCTTCCGTCCGAAAATATCCGACTCGGAGATGACCATAAACTTCAGCATCGGATACTCGTACCCTTCAGCAGCATACCCGTACGCCGCCATGATCTCTCCCGGCTTTACTTCCCGCTCCATATCCTCGCTGTAGAAACTGCTGAGGTCATAATCTCTCAGATCTTCGGCGAGGCGCTTTGCTCTCGTCCTTGATCCGGAGAGCAGAACCACTCTGTACCCGCTTCTCTTCAGGCGTTTCAGGTCTCGGGTGAGCATCTCAAAGCTGTTATTATACGGATTGACGCTCTTCGTCTGTAGACTGTATGTCCCGCGCACATGAAAAGCGCCGCACCTGGATTCCAATGTTGTAAGGGCAATCCCGCTGTATCCGTTCATCCTGCTGATAATATCCTGAGTCTCATAGACTGTCAGTCCGCTTTCCGCAGTCTCTTCCATCCCGGACTCGATACGGTTTTCCCTGCTTCGGAAATACTCCTGCTCGGCCTCTTCTGCCATCTCCTGAAGTCTTTTGGGTTCATCGAGAAGCAGAATCGTCCTGTCTTCCGGGAAATATTCCAGAAAAGGAACTGTCTCCATTGTATCCTGCCAGTTTTCCGATGCAGGGTAAATCACAACACTCTCCAGATTTTCCACCGAGCGCTGGCTCTCTACATCAAAGCTTCTCAGAGAATCGATCTCGTCTCCCCAGAGTTCTATCCTGACCGGGAGCTCTTCCGTAAGCGGAAATACATCCATAATACCGCCGCGGACAGCGAACTGCCCAGGTCCCTCGATCTGGCTCTCTCTTTCATATCCCATATCCGTCAGGCTTTTCTCAAGTTCAGACAGATCAACCACATCTCCCCCTGCCAGACTGATCCTCTGCTCTTTGAACTGTTCCGGTCCGGCCAGCCCGTCCAGAAATGCATCCATCGTTGTGATCACTGTAATGCTCTTTCCGTCTTCTTTCTCCAGCAGAGCCCGCAGTACACTCATGCGCTTGTCTGTCAGCTGCCTGCCTTTGATATCGGCGTAGTAGAAAAGCAGATCCCTCGCAGGATACAAGTACACTTCTTCCGTAAAAATACGGTACTCTTCATATGCCTTCTTCGCCTTTTCCTCACTGGAAAAAACGATGACTCTGTATTCAAAGCCATCGCCCAAAGCATACATCAGATGTGTTTTCTGGGATCCCACACAGCCGGAAATCTGTATGAAACCACGCTCTTTCTTCCTGTCCTTTAATATATCCTGATAATCCGCCAGCTCTGCCAGCGGAGCAAGTAAAGCCTGCATATCCTTTTCCCCTTTTTCTGCAATCCAGCCGGTATTCCGTCGTTATTACGGCTCTGCTTTCTTCCTGCGGTTAAACTCGCTCATTGCATCGCCGATCCGTCCTGAGAGAATCATGCCTGCTGCCCGTACAGCATGATCATACCCCTCATCCATAAGTTCCTGTTCTGCTTTTGAAAAATGTCCAAGCACATAATCGGCAAGATCATATCTGGCCGGCTTTTCTCCTACTCCGACCCGGATTCTCGGAAATACCTGTGTTCCAAGATGGGCAATAATATTTTTAATACCGTTATGCCCTCCGGCACTTCCTTTTTCCCGGATGCGCAATTGTCCCACACCCAGATTAATGTCATCATATATGACGATGAGTTCATGCTCTTCATCAATCTTGTAATAATCCACCAGACTCCGTATACTTTCCCCGCTTAAATTCATATATGTCTGGGGCTTGGCAAGTATCACTTTCTGTCCTTCGATAACTCCCTTTCCGACAAGTGCCCTGTGCTTTCTGGCATCTACCGGTATATTGTATTTATCCGAAAGTCTGTCTATTACATCGAATCCCACATTATGTCTCGTACCCTCATACTGTCTGTCCGGGTTTCCGAGTCCTGCTATAATAAACATACTCTTTTGACCTCCATGTTCTGTATCTGTCTTCTTCATTTCACAGGATTCTGCAGTACATAAGGCTGCCGGAAGCCTGCCGCATAGCTATTTTACAGTATCCGCCCATCTTTGTCACGCAAAAGCCGTGAATATTTTCCTGTTTCCGGTCATACACTTAATAAAAAGCGGACCGCCGTATACCGGCAGCCAATTTTATCGGGGAGGTAACTCTATGGGTTCCAGAACTAAAATCGTTGTCCTGCACATGAAAGAGATCATATACACCGCCATCTTTGCGGCGCTGGCAGTTGTACTGGTCGTCCTTCTTGTCATCATGTTCCGGCCAGACGGAAGTACAGATCAGACAGACACCGGAAAACGGTACACACCGGGCATCTATACCTCTGCACTTACGCTGAACAACACAAATCTTGAGGTAGAAGTGACGGTCGATGAATCCCGGATCAACTCCATTCGGTTTTCCAATATTGACGAGACGGTGACTGCCATGTTTCCGCTCATTCAGCCTGCCATAGAGGACATTGCCGAACAAATCTATGAGACACAGTCGCTTGACGATATTGCACTGCCGGAGGACACACCATATACATCCCGGATGATTCTGGATGCGATCCGTGAAGCCGTTGAAAAAGCCGCAGTCAGATAAACTGCGGCTTTTCTCCGATATTGTTTGAGTCTGCTGAGTCTTTCATCCCTCTACGATCAGATATTTACCGTCCGGGAGCGGGAACACTTCGGATACCCCTTCCAGCTCATCATGATCCAGACCATCCATATCCACGCCCTCTTCTTCAAAATATTCCCTTACCTCATCCAGAGAATCAACAACCACCGCCATACAGTCCTCAAGAAATGCTTCGGCTTCCTCTAAAGTGCCGGCAACCGGCTCATCAAAAAGTTTCCCCTGGTCTTTTAAAAAAGTCTTCAGACATACTTCACTGTAATCACTCATATTTTATCCCTTTTCCTTTATAGTCATTAGTATTTCATCTGTCGAGTCCACAATCCGGTATGGCTCTGCAGCCTCCAATACATATCTGGAACGAAATCCCCACGTAACAAGCACCGTATCCATGCCGGCCGCCTTTCCGGTCGCGCCGTCCACCTCCGAATCCCCGATATAAAGTGTTTCTGAAGGATCACTTCCGAATTCAGCCGCAATGGACAGTACAGCGGTCGGGTCCGGTTTTCTCGGCACCCCGTCTTTTTGCCCCTGTATATGGTCGAAGATGTTTTTCCCGAATATCTCCTCCACAACATGGACAGCCTGACGATCCGGCTTGTTAGAGAGGACCCCGAGCTTTAAACCCTGTGCCTTCATTTCTTTCAACATTTCCGGAATACCGGGATACGGCTTTACACGGTAAGTACAGCACTTGTCAAATATACGGAGATACGTTTCATATGCCTCGTCAAATCTTGTCAGTTTCTCATCTCCCGATGCCTTCAGCGTCTTTTCGATCAGTACTTTTGCGCCGTTTCCCACAAACTCTCTGCACTGTTCTGTCGTAATCTGCGGCATCCCCATCTCTTTCATTGTCTCATTCACGGAATAAGCAAGTGATTCCAGCGTATCGGTTAAAGTTCCGTCCAGATCAAATATACAGGCTTTATACATGGTTTTTCTTCCTCTCTTACATTTTTCTTAAGTAGTCAATAATCCCCGTTACTCTCCGAGAAGGTACCGGCGCATGGTCTTTAAGGCGTTTTTTTCCAGACGGCTGACCTGCGCCTGAGAGATATGAATCTGCTCTGCCACCTCCATCTGGGTCTTTCCCTCAAAGAAACGCAGGGTGATAATATACCTCTCCCGCTCATTGAGACGCTCCATAGCCGCCTCAAGTGAGAGTTCTTCCACCCAGTTTTCTTCTTTGTTCTTCTTGTCGCTCACCTGATCCATCACATAAAGTGTATCTCCGCCATCGCTGTACACAGGCTCCTGAAGGCTCATGGGGCTCTGTATGGCATCCAGTGCAAATACAACATCTTCTTTGGCAATTCCGATCTCATCGGCAATCTCCTGTACTGTCGGTTCCTTCATGTACTGACGGATATATCCCTCTTTCGCATAGATTGCTTTATATGCCGTATCACGCAGCGATCTGCTGACGCGGATCGGACTATTGTCTCTGAGGTAACGGCGTATCTCTCCGATAATCATCGGAACTGCATATGTTGAAAACTTTACCATTCTTGACGGATCAAAATGATCCACCGCCTTCATCAGGCCCACGCAGCCGATCTGAAACAGATCGTCCGCATTTTCACTGCTTCCTTCAAAACGTTTGATCACGCTCAGAACCAGTCTTAAATTGCCTTTAATATATGTCTCCCGCGCTTCTTCATCCCCGGCTTTAATCTTTTCAAAAAGTTCCTTCTTCTCTTCCTCCTTCAAAAGCGGCAGCTTCGATGTATTCACTCCGCACAGTTCAACCTTGTTCACCATCATGGCAAGAATCCTCCTAAGCAATTTATACTTAGAATGATTCTCACCTGACGGATAAGATATTCCGAAAGCCGGAAAATTTTATAAACTTTTAGTCCTTGACAAAACCGCTGTTAAGCGTATGGAAACCGCGCAGGATCAATCGTCCGGCTCCCATTTATCCGCAAGATTATTAATCTGCGATTCAAATTTAGCCTTATCTTTATTCGATAGGCCTTCATTTTTATTAATTACGTCAAGCAGATGTTTTCCTGCTGCCAGCAGTCGCTCGAATGCTGAATCCGCTCTGCGCTGTGCCGGTTTCTTAGCCTTAATCGGAATTCTGACTCCTTCGTTTATAATCTCGTTGGTCAGAAGGTCGACTTCACAGCAGGGATAGGGAGCCCATGTGCTGTATCCGAACTGTTCATGGACAGTCTCTGCAAATTTATCTGTCACCGCATCTTCTCCGTGTACTACGAAGACTCTCTCAATCGGCGAGCGGAATTCCGCAACCCATTTGAGCAGTCCGTTCATATCCGCATGGCCGCTGATCCCGTGAAGGCTCTCGATCCTTGCGTGTACTTCTATAGGTTCTCCGAAAAGCTTCACATTCTTTTCACCCTCCAGGAGTCTCCGTCCGAGTGTGCCGTTGGCCTGATATCCGACGAACAGGATCGTACACTCCGGACGCCAGAGATTGTGTTTCAGGTGATGGCGTATACGCCCCGCATCACACATTCCCGATGCAGATATGATAACCTTCGGCTTCTCAATAAAGTTGATCATCTTGGAATCATCGCTTGTCGTGGATGTGTGAAGTCCCGGAAAAACAAGAGGATTAATTCCTGCATTCACAAGCTTCATTGCCTCCTCGTCAAAGCAGTCCCTCATATTCATGCTGAATACCTTTGTAGCCTCGATTGCAAGCGGACTGTCCAGATACACCTCGAAATCCGGATATCCGGGCATAAGATTCTTCTCCTTGATTTCTCTGATAAAATAAAGCATTTCCTGTGTTCTTCCGACTGCAAAAGAAGGAATCACGACATTTCCGCCCCGGTCGAAGGTTTCTTTTATAATTCTCGTAAATTCTCCGAGATAATCCGGTTTCTCTGCCGTGTGGATACGGTCTCCGTATGTGGATTCCATAACAATGTAATCTGCGGAATGTGTGTAATGCGGGTCCTTAATAATAGGCTGATCCAGGTTGCCCACATCGCCCGAGAAGACAATCTTCTTCGTCATATTGCCTTCTGTGGCCCACACTTCGATGCTTGCCGAACCGAGCAAATGCCCCACATCAGTAAAACGTATGGCAATACCGTCACAGATGGAAATCCTCTCACCATACTGGCATGGCACAAGAAGTTCGATAGCATCGAGGGCATCCTGCATTACATATACCGGCTCATATTCCGGTTTGCCGGCCCTTCTTCCTTTTCTGTTCCGCCATTCTGCCTCAAATTCCTGAATATGCGCACTGTCCCGAAGCATAATATTGCACAGATCCGCAGTGGCAAAAGTGGCAAAAATCTGTCCTTTAAAGCCGTTCTTTACCAGTTTTGGAATCATTCCCGAATGATCAATATGGGCGTGGGTCAGAAACACATAATCAATATCCGTCTCCGGTACAGGCAGCCCCGGATTCTCATATAAATCCGGTCCCTGCTCCATGCCGCAGTCGATCAGAATATTTTTGCCCGCTGCCTGCAGAAAATGGCAGCTTCCCGTCACCTCATGGGCTGCTCCGATAAAAGTCAGTTTCATAGTCTCACCAGCCTTTTTGCTTTTCTTCTATTATATCACACCGTCTTCCATTTTTTTACTTTCTCTTTGTAAAAGATCATGCCTTCTTTTAAGATTTCTGCTTTTCCATCCTTTATCTCCACCAGAGTTACCGAACAGTTCGGCGGCACTTCATCCTTCCAGAAATGTTCTGTCGAAAGATTACCTCTGATCCGGTTTAAAAGAGATGTCATGGCTGCTCCGTGTGTAGATACAAGAATATTTTTTTCCGCAAGGTCTTTTCTTCCTTCCATTTCTCTCAGGAAATCACCTGTCCGCTCATAGAGCTGGGAAATCGTTTCCCCGTCTGCCGGAGGAATATAATTCGCGGTATCGTTAAAAAACCGATTGAACTCCTCACTTTTCTCATCGATCTGTTCGCCGCCGCAGAAAAGTCCTTCATAACTTCCAAAACTGATTTCCTGAAGACGCTCATCCTCACAGAGCGGAATATTCCGGTCTCTCAGTATAATCTGTGCCGTTTCTTTTGCCCTCAGCAGCGGACTGGTGTACGCAAGGTCAAGCGGGATATCATGCATTCCCTCGGCAGTCTCCTCTGCGAGCCTTCTTCCGTAGTCATTCAGCGGGATATCAGTCCTGCCCTGTACTTTGTGTCTCTTGTTCCAGTCCGTTTCACCGTGACGGACGATATAAAGTAACATATAACCGCCTCTTTTTTATCAAGTGCCTTCCCGCACGTTTTCTTAAAACATTTTTCCTGATATACCGGTAGGTCTTCTCCTCCCCCTGCTCTGCAAGCATATGGAGCAGTTTTTCAAGAAGAGTCCTTGTCTCCGGATGCATAAGCTCTCCCGCCTTTCCGTTCAAATAATATTCCAACGGATCGCTGTCCCGGTATTTCTCTCCTTTGTAAACCTTGCTTGCTGCAATTCTGTCAAGGAACATCTCCACCACATACCGAACCGGCATCTTCATCCCCGCCAGCATCCGTTCTCCTTCCAGACTGTAATCGATCCAGTATTCATAATGATGCTTATTTCTCCCCTTGTGGTGGAGCCATGCAGACGAATAGCCTTTCTCTTCGCGTTCTGCATTATTGGGGCTGCGGGTACCCTGATAATATTTACACCCCACGAGAAATTCCGTGGGGCTGTACTTCGACAGGTCATGAAGAAGTCCCTGCCGGTACAGTCCTACACGGAAGCACTCCTTCATAACGAGAATCTTATGTTTAGTTATAGTCTCAAAATGTGCCAGTGCTTTTATCATTTTTCCTGAACGCCGCCTTTTCCTGATGATTTTTTTGCTCTGGACCGGGATGCGCTTTTCTTCGGCTGTTCAGGCAGCTTCCCGCTTACCAGAACAGTGATACTGCGCTCTTTCAGTTCTATCTTCTTCTGGTCTTCTACAGGTACGGGAATTTCCTTGAATCCGCCCTCTGTATCTGCGGCAAGGCACCACCTTTTCCCCTTCCCCGGAGACGGGAGCGCGTATTCGTGGGGCAGCCAATGCATATTATATGCTGTGAAGCACTCCGTATCCCCCAGATCTTCCCCCGCATATAACACGCCGAGCTGTCTGCTGTACACTTCCGACTTCACCTGCCATGCATTTTCCCCGTGATAAGACACATCCGGCATACCGCACGCAGTGCGGTCCAGCCCTTTCAGTTCTTCTGCCCGATGCAGACACGGATGACTCTTCCGGAACGCAATCAGCTCTTTTACATAGTTAAAAAGTGTATTGTCTGTCTTCAGTTTCGTCCAGTCAACCCAACCGGTCTCATTGTCCTGACAGTATACATTATTATTGCCTTTCTGACTGTTGTAGAACTCATCTCCTGCCAGAATACACGGCGTCCCCTGCGCCAGAAGCAGCAGCTGGAATGCATTTCTCACCTGATTCTTTCTGAGCGCCATAACTGCTTTTTTGCGGCTCGGGCCTTCCGCTCCGCAGTTCCAGCTGAAATTAAAGTCCGGACCGTCGGTATTGTTCTCTCCATTGGCCTCGTTGTGCTTGCAGTCATAGGATACAAGATCCCAGAGCGTAAAACCTGTCTGAGCAGTAATATAATTGCACTTTCCGTCCGTTGCCGAATGATGGCTGAGGGCCCAGATGACATCATTGATCATATCCTCATCGCCTTTCAGGAAACGGCGCATAATATTCTGGAAAGCATCATCTTTGCGCATCAGCTTGATATCCTTGAGCAACGGATCCGCACAGAGCATTTCCCACGGAACAGAGTAGGGATTTACAACAAATCCGTCCACATGATACTCCAGCATATAAAAACGGAGACACTCCAGAGCTGTCTGAGGCGGCACTTCCTGCGTAAATGGCATTTCCAGCACGACTTCAATTCCTGCCCTGTGACACTCTTTCACCATATCTTTCAGTTCGTGTACTGCGGAAGTTCCCGCTGCATAAGCCTCTTTGGGCGCAAAATAATAAGCCGGTCCGTATCCCCAGTAATTAATCTTTGTTTTTGCGCATTCATCAAACTCATAGACCGGCATACACTGTATCTGGTTAATTCCCAGCTCTTTCAGATAAGGAATCTTCTCTATGACCCCGAGATAAGTCCCTTTGTGGGGGATCTTGGATGAGGTATGCTTTGTGAACCCTCTGACGTGCAGACTGTAGGCCACAACTTCATTCCATGGCAGATGCAGCCTTTCATCGTTCTCCCAGTCATACTCCGGCGATACAAGCTTTCCGCGGATCTCATGTTCCTGAAGTTCACGTTTCCTTCCGAATAATTTCTTCCCGGCAACCTCTCTTACATAGGGATCAAGGCTGACCTGACCGTCAATCCTGAAATTGTATTCGTACTTATCTGCGTCTATATCTTCCACTGCAATAAACCGTACTTCCCCGATTCCCTCGTTTTCGGGCATATCGAATGTACACTCCGGATGTTTACGGCCCTCCCTGTAAAGCAAAAGCTCACATTTCTTCCCTGCGGGAACCTGCACCGCAAAATTCACTTTTCTTCCCTTAACAACCGTACCAAAGGGCTGCGGTCTTCCTGATATTTTTTTCATATTCCGTTCCTTTCTCACTGCCAGCCGTCTGTTCCATACATATTAACATTTTCTTTACTGATATAAAATGTTTCTGTATAAGTTTCCTGTTCATAAACACCGCCTTCCAGTATCGCTGCAGCTGTCTTTGCAGCCGTCTTTCCCATATTAATCGGAGAGACCGCTCCTACTCCGGTCATTGGGCTGGAGAGATCCGCCAGTGCGTTTTTTATCTCAGGCGAACCACCTACACTGTATACCAGAATGTCATCTCTGTCTTCTTCTTTCAAAGTATCCAGAACCTGCTTCGCCATATGATCGTCACCGCACATAATTGCTTTAATCTGCGGTTTTTCCCTCATAACCGCTTTCAGCTGTCCTGCAATCAAACCGTAATCATCCCCCACGTCAATTCTTTCAACTTCAAATCCGCCTCCTGCGACCGCCTCTTCAAAGCCGGTGATACGTTCATTTATCGCCGGGGATTCCGGCCGGTCCACAATAACCAGTGAACCTCCTTCAGGCTGTCTGCTGATCAGATCCTCTCCGCACACTTTTCCGGCATTATAATCGTCCGCTCCTATAAAAGCCTTGGCAAGATCTGCAGACTCTGTGCGCACATAAAGATTTATGACCGGGATATCCGCCTCGTGAAGGGCCTCCAGAGCAGGTGTAACTGCTACCGGATCTGCCGGGCAGAGAAACACTGCCTCTACCCCTTCATGAATCAGTTCCTGAATCTGTGTGTTCTGAAGCCCCGGATCCCCTCCGGCATCCCTTACAAGCATACGGCTTTCTTCTTCCTCAACCATGGAGCTGACAGATTCTTTGAGGACCTCATAAAAAGGATCTGACAGATCTGCTCCGCTGAATCCGTACACATGGCCGCCGGTCTCATCTTCATCATTTTCCGTCTCTTCCACCACAGCATTATCCTCAGGAGTGCCTACGTTCTGCTTACATCCTGATATAAAACATACTGCAAATAAGGTCATCAGGATAAGCAAAATATTCTTTTTCTTCACTGCGTATTCCTCCTGATCTTGTGTTTCATCGTGCTTTCCACTTTCATTCTACCGTGTTTCAGGGGAATGTCAATAGATTGCAGCTTGCTTTTTAACCTGTGATCTGATACCATCATGGTACATAAATGCCGGAACGGCACGCTATATCAAAGGAGAAATTATATATGAACGAAAACGAGTCACTTACAGTAACACTGACACTGGACAATGATGAAGAACTTGAATGTGATGTCCTTACTATCTTTGAGACGGACGGAAGACAGTATATTGCTCTTCTGCCATTAAATGACGAAGGGCAAAATGAAGACGGGCAGATCTATCTCTATCGCCTTATCGACAATGGAGAAGGGGAGGAACCCGGTCTTGAAAATATCATGGAAGACGAAGAATTTGACCGGGTCTCCGAGGCATTCAACGACTGGATGGAAGAACAGGATTTCGGGGATATCGACCTTGATGATATAGAGTAAGGCTGTTATGGAATAAACCGTTTCAGCTGTCCTCCAACAGTTCATCCACAAAACGGGACGGCTCAGACGCTTTCCCGTTTTTTGTTTTCACATAACAGACTGTAAGCTGTTCCCTTGCTCTTGTCATTCCGACATAAAACAGCCGTCTCTCTTCTTCTGTTTCCCTGTCTGTCTTTGCCTTCTTATAAGGGATCTGACCTTCATTTGCCTCAATAAGGAAAACAGAATCAAACTCAAGACCTTTTGCAGCGTGCAGGGTCATAAGGCGGACGCCTTCCTGTTTCATACTCTTCTGCTGCTCTTTCATTCTGAGCATTTCCGTATAATCCTCAATATGGCGGAACCACTCTTCAATGGAGGCATACTGTTTTGCCGACTCTTCCAGTTCGGCAATAATTTCATTCAGATCCGAACGTTCCGTATGGTGCGTATACGCATAGTCTTTGATAAAGTCATCATATCCGATCCTTTTCCGGATGTATTGAATTCCCGCATACGGAGCCATTTTCGCCAGCATTTTTACGTCCCACTCAAACTGGTCGACCCTGTCCATCATCCAGTCTTTGTCACAGTAAAATTTCCTGATCTCCTCAAACGAAACTTTCCTTCCCGCCAGACTGTCCCGACCAATGTATCGTTTCGGACGGTTCATTACCTGAAGAAAGTCTCTTCTCTCTCTTTTTCCCAGTGCAAGCCTCATATATGCCTGAATATCTTTCGCTATGAAGTGATTGTATATATTAGGAAGATGTTCCTTCATCTGAAACGGGATATGCCGTTCGATCAGCTCCTCAACCACAGGTCTTGCATCCGTATGTATACGGAACAGTACTGCCGTTTCTTCCGGTGCAGCGCCCGAGTCTATGCATTTTTCAATCTCATCCGCCACATAGCCGGCTTCCTCGGCCGGATCTTTTAATTCCTGGATATGCAGACATTTCCCCCTGTCTTTCACCGCCGTCAGGTCTTTGTAAAACCGTCTTCGGTTGTGACTGATTACTTTCAGGGAATTTCTGACGATATTGCCGGTTGAGCGGTAATTTTTCCCGAGTGTAATCTGTCTGGCATCCGGATAATCCTTTAAAAACTGAAACATAAGCTCGGAGTCAGCCCCGCGGAACCCGTAGATTGCCTGGTCGTCATCACCCACAACGTAAAGGTTGTTTTCCGGAAACGCAAGCATACGGATCACATCATACTGTACCCGGTTAATATCCTGAAATTCGTCCACCAGAATATACCTGAATTTCTTCTGCCACAGCTCCAGTACGTCCGGCCTTGATGCAAACAGTTCATAGCACACAACAAGCATATCATCGAAATCTATTTTTCTGAGAGATTTCCTTCTCTCTTCATAGGCTCTGTATATGTCCCTGAATGCGTCCGCGTTTACCTTTGCCGACACAAATTCATCCAACGACAGCCTGTTGTTCTTGATCTTTCCTATCTCTTCCGCTATATCCTGCAGAAAATCCTCCTCGTCAAACACTTCAAGTTCCTGCCTGGATACAACTTCTCTGAGGATCTGGTATTTTTCCTCTTCCGAAAGTATATTGCGGCTGTCCATCCTGTACGCCCACTTCAGTATTCCATAATAAATCCCGTGAAAGGTGCCGGCTGTCACGGGAATACTTTTATGCCCCATCAGGGCATTCAGTCTTGTTTTCATCTCAGCGGCGGCATAGCGGGTAAATGTTACAACCAGAATTTCCTCCGGTCTTACGCCGCATTTCTCAATCAGATAACATATCCTGTTTACGATTGTAAGCGTCTTACCGGAACCGGGCCCTGCCAGTACCTGACAGGGCCCGCTTCCGTGAATGACCGCTTTTTGCTGCATTTCATTAAATTTCATGTAATTTCTCGATTCCTCTGCGAATTCTGCGAATGGACTCTTCTTTTCCGAACACTTCCATCAGTTCTGTTGCGCCTCCCGGCGTACTCTGCTTTCCTGAAACAGCTGTTCTAAGAGGCCACATCACATATCCGATTTTATAGCCTTTTTCTCCCGCAAATCCTTTCAGCATCTCAAAGAGGGCGTCATTGCTGAAATCCTCCTGCGCCTCGAGAAGGGGAAGAACTTCCTCGAGCAGAGCCAGTCCTTTCTCCGGATCTGTCTTCATCTTCTTATGTCTGTAGAGCTCACAGTCATAATCCGGAAGTTCCTCGATAAAATCAATCTGCTCATTTATATCCGGGAATATCTCTATTCTTGTTTTGACGAGCGCCGCAATCTTCTTAAGATCATAATCCTTTGTAACTGTCTTTCTTATATACGGCTCGGCCATCTCGTAAAACCTGTCGAAATCCATTGCTTTTAGGTATTCCCCGTTCATCCATTTCAGCTTCGTTGTATCAAACACAGCCGGTGATTTGCTCATATGACGGTAATCAAATTCTTTTACCAGTTCTTCGAGAGAAAAGATCTCTCGGTTGTCTGACGGACACCATCCGAGAAGAGCCACATAATTGACGACAGCTTCCGAAACAAATCCCTGATCAATCAGATCTTCATATGAGGAATGTCCGCTTCTTTTGCTCAGCTTCTTATGGTTCTCGTCAGTGATAAGAGGACAGTGGACATACACGGGCACTTCCCATCCGAACGCATCATAGAGACGGTTATATTTCGGTGCAGAAGCCAGATACTCGTTTCCTCTCACAACATGAGTGATTCCCATCAAATGGTCATCCACCACATTGGCAAAATTATATGTTGGAAAACCGTCTGATTTAATCAGTATCATGTCGTCCAGCTCTGCATTTGGAACTGTAATATCCCCGTATATTTCATCATGGAATGTAGTCACGCCTTCATTGGGCACATTCAGACGGATTACCCAGGGCTTCCCTGCCGCCAGATTTGCCTCCACCTCTTCACGGCTCAGCCCGAGGCAGTGCTTGTCATATACGACAATGTCTGTTCCGTCCTCAGAGACTGACGTCTTTAAAGACTCCAGACGCTCTTTGTCACAAAAACAGTAGTAAGCGTCGCCCTGCTCCACAAGCTGTTTTGCATATTTCAGGTAAATACCCTCAGCCTGTCTCTCACTCTGGATATAAGGGCCGTAACCGCCGTCCTTATCCGGTCCTTCGTCATGAATCAGGCCGGTCTTTGCCAGTGTTCTGTATATAATATCCGTGGCGCCCTCCACGTAGCGCTCCTGATCTGTATCCTCCACTCGGAGAATAAAATCCCCTCCCTCGTGTTTCGCGATCAGATACGCGTAAAGTGCTGTTCTTAAGTTACCCACGTGCATCCGGCCTGTCGGGCTGGGTGCGAATCTTGTTCTTACTCGGTTGCTCATTTTTTCTCTCCAATTTCAGTCTTTAATGTTTTTCTTTCTCATATTCAGATACCATGCTGGCAAGGAATTCATCGCTCCGTCCGCGGATCACAATATCCGCTCTCTGATCCGAATAATGTTCCGTCTCCGTAACCAGAATCAGATTCGGCCCGGTATAATACTGAATCAGCTGACTGCACAGCGGCGTCGTCAGATTGGCTCCAAGCACCAGCAGTACATCCGCCTTTTCCACTTCCTCTGCAGCCCGTGTCATAACAGTATTATTTATCATCTCACCAAACAGACATACCTGAGGGCGGATAGCCGTCATACACTTTTCACAGAGCGGTACACCTTTTGCCGCCTTCATATACTCGACCGGATATCTCTTTCCGCAGCCGGGACACACGTTATCAAACACTGTGCCTTTCATATTCAGAACATTTCTGCATCCGACCCTGTCCTCAAGCCCTGCAATACGCCGGGTTATAATCGAATCGATAAGCCCGTAATCCTGCAGAGCCTTGAGCGCCAGGAATCCCTTCCCCGGGGGAACTTCTGCTGCCTTCAGAATTACTTCTTTATAGAAGCGGAAAAACAGTTCCTTTCTGGCTGAATAAAAAGCACTGCTGAATATCTCCTCGAAGGAGTATCCGTACTCTTCTTCAATGTCATAGGATTCCTGCCCGTCGCGCAGAAGCGGATACCCGCTCTCGGCCATCAGCCCTGCACCGCTTAAAACCACAGTATAACTGCTCTCTCTCAAAATCTGAAGCAAATTTTTTTCTCTCATGAAGTTCCCTCCCTTCTGCTGCTGCAAACGTCAGCAGACCATGTTTCTGTAATATACCGATATTATAAAACAATTCAGAGGATTCTTCAACAATCCTATGGCGTTTCTCTGACGAGCAGAGCGATCCCTTCCGGAATTCCCGATGTGTCCGTAAGAGAGCAGGCTGTCGCATCTACTGCTTCCAGATGTGCGCTGTCAAATGCCCCGGAGGCGAAACGCACAACATGGGAAGGGACTTTATAAGTTCCGGTTCTTCCCGCCGGAAAGGCAAGAATGCACGATCCGTTTTCCGAAAAGAGCACTCCTTCTTCAGTATAGCAATCTCCTGAAGTCTCCATCTCATACCACTCCATATTCGTAAGCCCCGTAAATGCCCCTTCCTCAAAATATGTAATATTGGACGGAATCCAGATCTCCCGCACATCCGGGAAGCCCGCTGCAAATGTACCCGCGGCAATCCCCGAACACCCCTCAGACGGCAGTTCCATATATCCGTCAGTCACAATAAGATCGGGATCAGCGATTCCGTAAATCAGCCCCGACTCATTGACAAGAAAGCCGTTCACCACTTCCGTTACCGGTGCTCCGGACGGACTTTCCGGAGGTATTACCGCTGACGGATCTTCTTCCTCATACACGCCCGTGCCGGTATCAGGTTCCGCAGCGTTCTCTATGCCAGCGGATATCGTGTTTCCCGCAGTACCGGAAGG
Source organism: uncultured Ruminococcus sp. (assembly GCA_904377845.1). GTDB lineage: Bacteria > Bacillota > Clostridia > Lachnospirales > Lachnospiraceae > Mediterraneibacter. Next base: position 62,417 of record CAJFGR010000001.1, read on the forward strand.
CAGGGCTGCCGACGATCCGGCTGCGGTATTCATAATGTCTTCTGGCATGATTACCGGGTGAGTCTCTTCTTTTTTAATTGACTCTGCATCTGAAGTCACATCTGCCGCCGGTCCATTTACACACACCGGCACCGCCGCTTCTGCCTCATTCACATCCGTCAGATTCGACGGCATACGAGTAAGAAGCCAGGTCAGATCCGCAGCTTCAGACATTCCTGTTCCTGCTTCCCACGCCGAAGTCCCCGCGGCCGGTACCGAATCCGCCATCCGGTCAGACACAGCCGGCATTCTGCCGTTACATACACCTGCAGCCATAACCAGCAATGCCAGAAATACGATCAGTACTTTAGCCGTTCTGGCTGCAGCCGCCGCTGAAAATCTTTCACTGTAAAGTGTCCCGCACCATTCCATTTTCATCCCTGTCCTTTCATCACCACAACACATATGGAAAATATTTCCACTTATTTTGCCAGAAAATACGATATCAGAGAAAAAGGAATGCCGCAATCATTCGCAACATTCCTTTGCATTTTTCTGTATTATAACTTTCAGCACAGGCGGTCAGACATTTATCTGCGCCGTCATTCCAAGAACATCTTTGTTTTCTTCAAGAAGCGGATTAATCACGTTTTTCAGATATGCCTCAACCTGTTCTTTTGCACGGCCCACATATCTTGACGGATCCATCGTCTTCTGAAGATCTTCGAGACTTAAGTTAAATGCCGGATCTGCCGCAATCAGTTCGAGCAGATTATTATCCAGTCCTTTTTCTTTTACATTTCTTCCGGCCTCCATGGAAAGTTCACGGATACGCTCGTGCAGCTCCTGTCTGTCGCCGCCGGCTTTCACAGCGTCCATCATAATATTCTCTGTAGCCATAAACGGAAGCTCCGCCATGAGATGTTTCTCGATCACTTTCGGATATACTACAAGACCGTCTACAACGTTCAGACACAGATCCAGAATACCGTCTATGGCAAGGAATCCCTCCGGAACGCTCAGACGCTTGTTCGCGGAATCATCCAGTGTACGTTCGAACCACTGTGTCGCCGATGTAACCGCCGGATTAAGCGCATCGATCATCACATAGCGTGACAGAGATGCTATCCGCTCGCTTCTCATAGGATTTCTCTTATATGCCATAGCTGAAGAACCGATCTGGGTCTTCTCGAACGGCTCCTCGATCTCTTTCAGATGCTGAAGGAGACGGATATCGTTGGAGAACTTGTGGGCGCTTGCGGCGATTCCCGCGAGCACATTCAGAACTCTCGTATCTACTTTTCTTGAGTATGTCTGTCCGGATACCGGATAACACGCCTTGAATCCCATCTTTTTGGCAATCATCGGATCGATTTTGTCAATTTTCTCCTGATCCCCGTCAAAAAGCTCAAGAAAGCTTGCCTGTGTTCCAGTAGTTCCTTTGGAACCCAGCAGCTTCAGACTTCCCAGCACATAATCCAGATCCTCCAGATCCATCTCGAACTCCTGCATCCACAGAGTTGCGCGTTTTCCTACTGTCGTCGGCTGGGCCGGCTGGAAATGGGTAAATGCCAGAGTCGGCTGGCTCTTCTGCGCATCTGCAAATTTTGCAAGCTCCGCAATTACATTGATCAGTTTCTTTCTCACCAGTTTCAGTGCTTCAGACATTATAATAATATCCGTATTGTCACCGACATAACAGGATGTTGCACCGAGATGGATGATACCTTTTGCCTTCGGGCACTGCACGCCGTACGCATAGACATGGGACATAACGTCATGGCGGACAACTTTTTCACGCTCTTTCGCCACATCATAATTGATATCATCCGCGTGGCTTTTCAGCTCTTCAATCTGCTCATCCGTAATGTTGAGTCCCAGTTCTTTCTCTGTTTCCGCCAGGGCAATCCAGAGTTTTCTCCATGTACGGAACTTCTTGTCCGGTGAAAAGATGTACTGCATCTCCTTACTTGCGTAGCGCTCTGAAAGCGGGCTTACATAGCGGTCATTTGACATAATTTTGTTCTCCTTTTCTTAATTTATAACACAGCAGCACTCTGCTGTATCGTTCTACTCGAAAGCATGGCTGATATCTTCGTTTGGAACCTCCATGGGATATCTGCCGGTAAAGCATGCATCACAGAACTTTAATTCTCCGACCATATTTTTCAGCTTGCCGATCTCCATATACCCGAGAGAATCAGCGCCGATCATCTGACGGATCTGCTCCGGGGTATGCGAATGTGCGATCAGCTGGTCGTCAGACGGAACGTCTGTCCCGAAATAACACGGATGCAGAAACGGCGGCGAACTGATTCTGACGTGCACTTCTGTCGCACCCGCGTTTTTCAGCATCCTGATAATATTGGCGCAGGTCGTGCCTCTCACGATAGAATCATCCACCATAACGATTCTTTTCCCCCTGACTACTTCGGGAATTACATTCAGCTTGATCTTAACGCTGGACTCACGGTCGCTTTGTTTCGGCTTGATAAATGTGCGTCCCACATAGCTGTTCTTATGGAACGCCATACCATAGGGGATTCCTGAATACTCGGAGTAGCCCTTTGCCGCCACCAGTCCGGAATCCGGCACTCCCACCACAAGATCCGCCTCTACAGGATAAGACTCTGCCAGCGCTTTCCCTGCCAGGATCCGGGAGTGATATACATTCACACCGTCAATCGTGCTGTCCGTACGGGCAAAATAAATATACTCAAAAATGCATCTTGCCTGTTTCTCATCCTCAATTGCCATACTCATATCAGATGCAATTCCGTCGTGTGTGATGGTCACGATCTCGCCCGGCTTTACATCCCTGACAAACTCGGCATCTACCGCCGTAATCGCACAGCTCTCTGAAGCAAGGAAATACGTATTGTCCCTTTTTCCGATACACAGAGGCTTCAGTCCGAACGGATCCCTCGCGCCGATCATCTTGCGGGGGCTGTTTACAACGAGGGCATAGGCTCCTCTGATCTTTTTCATGGCGTTTTTCACAGCTTCTTCCGCAGTTCTCGTATTCAGACGTTCTCTGGCTATATGATATGCGATCACCTCAGAATCAATCGTCGTCTGAAAGATCGCGCCCGTATACTCCAGTTCTCTTCTCAACTCAATAGCATTGACAAGATTCCCGTTGTGGGCAATGGCCAGTGTCCCTTTCACATAATTAATCACAAGAGGCTGCGCATTCTCTACCCTGGTTCCTCCCGCAGTAGAATAGCGTACGTGGCCGACGCCCAGATTGCCCTTAAGCTCAGAAAGAGTTTCTTCATCGAACACATCATTTACATGGCCCAGTCCTTTCCTTGAGAGAACTCTCCGCTGTCCTTTTGTATCAGTCACTGCAATACCACAGCTCTCCTGCCCCCTGTGCTGCAGTGCAAACAGTCCGTAATAAATCGACGGCGCCACATCGCGCCCGTCCATATCGTAAGCCCCGAAGACTCCGCATTCCTCGCCGAGCCCTGTGGTGACTCTTTCAAAATTTTCCATTCAAATTCACTCCTTATTGCAAACTCGATTATAATATAAGGCAGGTGGAAAATCAACATTCCCCCCTGCCCTGTATCTCTCCGGTTCATTATTTTATCTCCGGACTTTTTATAAGTTTGTCTAATATATGTGCTGTAATTTATCGATTTTGTATATAATTCCCGCACTGTGTGTCAGCCATTTGTATAACGTGACAAAAATTGCTTTGTACGCTCTTCCTTCGGATTTTCAAATACTTCTTCCGGGGTTCCGCACTCAAGAATGCACCCGTCATCCATGAAAATCACCTGACTTGAAACATCCCTTGCAAATGCCATCTCATGTGTAACGATAATCATCGTCGTCTCCTGATCCGCAAGACCTTTAATTACCTTGAGCACTTCCCCTGTAAGTTCCGGATCGAGAGCGGATGTGGGCTCGTCAAAGCAGAGGATATCCGGCTTTAAGGCAAGCGCCCTCGCGATCGCGACACGCTGGCACTGTCCTCCCGAAAGCTGATGAGGATAATTATTGATCCTGTCGGAAAGCCCCATCTGATCCAGAAGAGACTTCGCTTCCTGCTCAATCTGTTCATGGATCTCTTTTTTCCTCGCTTTATAGTCCGGCTTTTCTTTCTCAAGAAGCTCTTTGGCCAACATCACATTCTGAAGAGCCGTATACTGCGGGAAAAGATTAAACGACTGAAATACAAGCCCGAAATGAAGCCGTTTTCTGCGAATCTCACTCTCCTGTCGCGTCTGCGGATTGGCGGAATCAAACAGTGTCTCGCCATTCACACGGATCACTCCGCCGTCCGGACGCTCCAGGAAATTCAGGCACCGGAGCAGCGTCGTTTTTCCGCTTCCCGAAGATCCGATCATTGACAGTACCTTGCCCTTTTCCAGCGAAAAGCTGATGTCCTTTAACACTTCTGTATTCCCAAAATTTTTACTTATATGCTGTACTTCCAAAATTGCCATATTTCACGCCTCCTATCTGAAATATTCCAGTTTTCTCTCCAGACGTCCCAGAAGAACCGTCAGAATGCCGTTAAAGATCAGATAGTATACAGCTGTGAAAAACAGCGGCCAGATCACGCCGGCAATCCCCATATTGCCTTTCATAAATGACTGGCCCGCCCAGATAACCTCCTGAAGCGCAATAATACGGGAAAGTGACGTATCCTTCACAAGCGTAATAATCTCGTTGGACATAGGAGGCACGATCCTCTTAATCATCTGCAGCAGCTTGACCTTGAAGAAAATCTGGCTCTTCGTCATACCGAGCACAAGTCCCGCCTCTTCCTGACCTTTTGGCACACCCTGGATTCCACCTCGGTAGATCTCCGAGAAATAGCAGGAATAATTGAAGATAAATGCGACAGAAGCCGCCATGAACCTTCCGCTCTCACCGCCGCCCCATATATTATTTTCGCCTACCAGACCGGGCATAAAATATATGATCAAAAGCTGGATCATCAGAGGGGTTCCTCTGATGATCCATACAATGATCTTTGTAAAGTAACTCAGTGGTTTAAACCGGGACATTGATCCGAAAGAGATGATCAGTCCCAGAGGAATTGCACCCAGAAGCGTCACAAAAAACAGCTTCAGCGTCTGCAGAAATCCCCCGTTTAGTGCATTTACAACAATAGGAAACTGTTCTGAAAATGTCATAACACAACTCCGTCCGTATTCTAGTCTTCTTTACTCCTGAATCAGCGCAGCCTGCACTCCATATGTCTCTGCCAGTTCCTGTATGCTTCCGTCCTCATAGCAGGATGCAAAGAAATCATTCAGCTCTTCTGCCAGATCAGAACCCTGTCTGAAGCCTACGCCGTACTCTTCGTTGTTTAAGTGTACCGTATATGTAAGATCTGCATAGCTTGTTCCGTCACCAATCATAGCTGCTGCCATAAGCAGATCAATTACAGCCGCATCAGATGTCCCTGCTGCAACCTCCATCAGCGCATCCGCCTGTGCCGTTACCGGTGTAACGTTCAGCTCTCTTGCCTCTAGTTCCTCTTCTCCGGCGCTTCCTGCCTCAGCCGCAAAGTTCAGATCCACAAGGCTTTCCTCATCCTGGTACTGGTCTGCCACCTCTTTGGGAACTACAACAACCTGTGCGTTGTTAAGGTAAGCATCCGTGCATTCCATAGAACTTGTAACCTCCGGTATGAGCGTCATGCCGTTCCACACGCAGTCTATTGTTTTTCCTTCAAGTTCCATAATCTTGTTATCCCAGTCGATCTCCACAAACTCAGCATCAACGCCGAGACTTTCCGCAAACTCTCTGGCAAGATCCGCATCAAATCCGATCCACTCACCGCTCTCGTCTTTGTAATCCATGGGCTCGAAATTGGTAATGCCCACCACAAGGGTTCCCTTGTCCTGAACATATGCCTTATCGCTCTCGCTCTCACTGCCATTGTCGCTATTTCCGGATCCGCATCCCGCCAGCAGGGAGACTGCCATACCCGCACAAAGTAATACGCTCAATACTCTTCTTTTCATAATTACCTCCATCACCGGATATCTCCGGTTTTACTTTTTTTCTCTACCAATGAGTCACTGCACCACGGTAAAGTTACCGTTGTATTCTATCATAATGATATCCCCCTGTCAAATCCTGCTTTGCCAGGGGGATAAATAAACGCCTTATGAATGATTTCTTCTGTGCTGCCGCTTCCATTTCTCTATAAGGTCAGGGTCTGTCTCATCAGGCATATCCTTTCGTATCTCATCGATCTCACGGCGCATCTGCGCGTTGATCTCCATATAGTCATCCTGCTTTGTAATAAGAATATGGTATTCCTCAAGAGACATATATTTATACGAAGCATAGAGGTATGGTTTGATAAGTGCCTTGTCCTGACAGATCTGATATGCTCTGTCATACATACGCGCCGCCTCCTGATATAAAAAGAGTCTCCCGTATGCAGCGCCCAGCCCCGCATAAATCCTGCCGTAAAACTTGTCATCCACGGTCTCGTCTTTTTCCTGATTAAGAATTGCCTGATAAACGAGAATCGCTTCCTCCACTTCCCCGCTTTCCAGAAGGTTGTCCCCTTTATATTTCTGCCGTTCGATGTCCTTCTGATTCTTCAGGTGCTCAAGAACATTCTGGATGCGGATCATCTCCGGCTCGCGATAGATTTTTGATGCTTTCAGGATTGTCAGTACAAACTTTTCCACTGATCCGCGCAGACGGAGCACGTCTCTCAAATCCGATGCAAGCCGGTCCATGCCCAGCTCTTCCTCCAGCCAGTCACAGAGCTGTACATTCATAATCGTATAATCGATCAGATACAGATTGTTGCACAGATAGTAGCACAGCTCTTCGATCGTGAAAATACGGCAGTGTATTCTTGTAATCTCATAGGGATGTACAGCATGTCTGTCATGACAAAGAATTAAATTTCCCATCATTGCCTCCTAAATGTATCGTCTTCTCGGCGTAGAAATCCGTCGCCGGGAAAAAGTCTCCGAACCCTGCGTCCCTCACGGTAATCCTGCACGTCTTGCGGTCAAGGAACGCCGTCTCCAGCTGCAGCCGGATCGAATATTCCGGGCGCTTCGGCAGCTGGGCAAGAGAGATTTTTTCTGTCCTCACGCTGCCCTGGATCAGTGATTCGATATGAAACTCAATCTCCTCCATATCCTCACAGAGCACCTCCCACTGGTTATTTGACTCATACCAGTGAGCCCCCCATGATACGATCGGATACCACATTTCCTTTCCGTCCACACGCATATTGACGGTGATCTGATCCGTCAGCTTGTCCTCGGAAAGATAAACCGGATTCTCTATATGCATGAAAAGCTTTCTGTATGCCGTATAGCACGCTCCTTTACTGTAAAGGTTGTTCCCGATAAATGCCCTTCTTCCGTTGCACAGCACACGGAGCGCTTTCGGATACCAGTTGTTCTCAAATCCTTCTCCTGTCAGGAATACGGAGGACACGATCCGCTTATCGAATACGCTCTCAATAAATTTACAAAACATGGCATCCGCTTCTTTTGCCTTATCTTCATTTAGAACCGGATAGACCATAGCCAGTTCTTTCATATGTGCGCTGGCCACCTCATCAACTGTGACAAAAGTCGTCTTTCCGCCGTCAAGACCGGGACGGAGACGCCGCAGCATATACGCACGGATCTCATTACGGTCACAGCAGAAGAGAGCCGCGTCATACTGCCATAATTCCTTAGGCTGATAAAAAAGATAATTGCAGAAGCTCTCTTTATAATCCTGTATAAAAATATGCCGCTTATCAATCCCCATACGCACCGCAATCCCGCGGAGCATCTGCGCCATTTCCTCCGTAAGCTCCGGAACAGTAAAAACAATTCCTTCAATTACCGGGAACGGCTGAAGGGACATCTGAATAAACCGGGATAGCAGCCAGACCGCATCATATGTCTCCTCACCGAACTCGATCCTGTCTCCCGCAAGGCTTTTGCTCAGAAGTCTTGTAACTGTGAATCCTTCCTTGATGGAGACAAGCCTTTTGGCCTCCTTCCCGTACGCCCATGTATCCCTCAGTTTTCCTATAATAAGAGGGATCTGGTAATTATCGGAATCCACCTCCAGTGTATCCGGTTCCAGATTCTGGTCGTTATAAAAACTGATCTGGCACGTCTTTTCATTTATCTCATAACCAATGATACTGCCCTGTCCCATGTTACAAAGACAACCTCCTTATTCCTGTGTGAACATATGGGCCGCTACCGCATCTTCCAGCGCATACGCCTGCATCTTTCTCTTTCTTTCCTTATCATTTTTCTCCATAAGGATATCGTTAAGGCGTCCGTAGCGTCCCTGTTCTCCGGGCTCGCTATCCCGCACACAAGTTTCTTTATCGCTGCGGTAAGAATTGCCGTCTATCGTCTCTTTAAAATAATATTTCAGCTTTTCGTTGGCAAACAGCACAAACTTCTTGACATAGAGATTCTCATACATAGGAGTGAGAACCTCCGTGGAGTAGTCTGTCTGTTCCTGTCCGTTTTTCTGAAGCTGATAATAAAGCATGACCCTGCTTCCCTTCTGCCCTTTGTATTCGATCAGCGTCTTATCCCAAAGCTGCAGTTCAATCAGCCACTCTTTCTCATAGGAAAGGAAAAACGGAAAATAAATCTGCTTGCCGCAGAGCTCCTGCAGGAACTTCTTTAATGTCTTGCGCGTCTGCGCATTATATTCTCTCTTGGAATAGTATTTCAATACGGCAATTTTACAGATATCCCCTGTTTCCTCGCCTTTTTCGTACTCCCGGCAGATAATGTCAATGACGCTGCGGCCGATCTTCCGCTCTTCCACCACATACTCTCTGGACACATAGGTGAGGTATGCCTGCTGAAGCCTGAAATATGCGCCTTCTGCATAATACTGCTCAAAAATCTGTGCTTCCTGAAAAAGTTCCTCGGAAAAGAGCATCTGGGTCAGTATCCGCTCTGCCAGCTTGTGCGTGTGAATTTCGTAGTCTCTCGCCTCCCGCCAGAGCAGTTTCATATCTGACGTAGCACCGCAGTAATAATTGGCAAGATAAGTCAGAATCACTTTATCATACTGCTGTTTCTTAAACAGGTCAAAGCAGACATAGGTGAGAAAATCATCATTTTCATAATTATTCTCTCTGATTGTCCTGCTGCACAGGCTGAATATTTCCTCCTCGGGATAATTTTCGAGACCGTTTTCCTGTACGACTTCAAGAGTCAGTTCCTGTTTCTGTTCCTCCTCACGGTTCCTGCGCAGACTGTTAAGATATTTTCTGCACATATCCATATATCGAAGCTCATAGAAAAGCCGCTTGCTCTCATACGGAATTGAATCGGTATAATGTCTGCCGTCTTTTGATTCCCAGACAAGCCGGTCCGTCTTTGCATACAGGAATACCATCGCCCCATGCTCCGTATACGGCGCTTTCTGTGTAATTGTGCCGTCCTCCGCAATAACATGGATATATTTCATATTCCGTACTTTCGTTGTAATCCAGTACGCATGGCACACGTCATAGAGCGCTTTTACCCTCTCTGTATTCATTGCGGATTCCACAACAAATCTTTTGTAAATAATCCGAAGCTGTTCGTTCACATTGCGGCGGTCAAGCTGATTCCATGCAAACGCCTCCATCTCATCCCTGTAATGTGCATAAATCTCACTGGATTCATCCTCATATGTAATAAGATTTGAGTAGAGGAAAGCACATTTGTGATAATCCAGATTATTACCATGCATAAAATACAGATATACGGACCTCGGAAGCGGTTTATGGAACAGTTCCGGACGAACGGTCGCCATATAGTACTCATAAAGCTGTGCAATCTTAAGTTCACTCTCCACCGCCTTCTCATACCACTTAAAGAAACAGCTTTCCACGCAGTTTCCTTTGATCAGAAGTGTACAGATTGCAGTCAGAATCATAGACTCATTATACATAGCATAAGCCTGGACAAGAACATCGTAGAGATGTCTGTCAAACACTTTCATCTGGCTGGCAAGATTTGCTGTATAGAGAGCCAGCTCTCTTGTCATAAGCTTGTATTTCACTGCAAAAAGCAGCACCTGAACTTCAAACTTTCCGAGTTTCTTCAGGGACGAGCTCTTGTCCCTGAAACACCGGAACGCCTGCAGATAGAACCAGATACTGTGGGACTTGTCCTCATAAAACTGCTTTTCCAGCGCCCGCAGCCTCTCGCTGTATATTTTATATTCTGAATCCACTTCCACAAGCATACAGAGAATCTTCCAGCTGTCCGGATGTTTCATGAATGACCTTGAAAGTTCTTCGGCAACCTTGCGCTGTCCGATCGTATCGTTCGACAGCAGCGTCGTCAGATAGAGGTAATAAGAGCTTAATTCCACATCTTTTCCGATTGCAAAACGGTTGTAATTATATGATTCAAGCAGTTGTTTTGCCTCGTCGTTCCTTCCGCCGATCAGGCAGATATGAGCATGGGCAAGAAGATAGAATTCGTTGTTCTCATCCATTTCCCGCAGATGGGTAATTCTTCTGACCGCTTCGTCCACCCAGTCCGCAAGCTGCATCTTTCCTGCTTCGTATTTCAGATAATTCTTTATAATGCCCGCGAACTCTCGGTCGTTGGCCCGGCGCTCTTCATCTCTGACGATATCTTTCTCGACTACCACTTCATAAGTCAGTGTCTCATACGGCGTCTCAAGAATAATCCGGCCGAAATTGCTGCCTCTGTGCAGCTTCTCCGTGTCAAGGAAATACTCAAGGCGGTAAGAATTTCCGATAAACTCTTCCGTTGTAATGCGTGTATGTTCCACATACAGGAAGTCACCCTCTGTCCTGACGTCAATTTCCAGATATCCCCACGTGTTCTTCTTGATCGCAAACGTCTCCTTGCGTGGTTCTGTCAGGGAGATAAAAGCACGGCTCTCCTCCTCCAGTGTCAGAAAGATCTTTTCTTTCTGCTTGCAGCCCACAAGAAATTCCTCAAGCGCCTGCTGATCCAGTTCCCACCGGCGCATATTATCATAGAGAGCCTGTATCCTTTTATCTTCATATTTCAGGATCTCATAGAAATCTCTCGAGCGGAACAGTTTAACCGCCTCGGCCCCGTCCCGGAATGACAGCTTTTTAAAATCTTCAAGACTCTGCACCTTGCCGTAATTTGTCATTACAAAAGGCTTCTCGATAATTGCCGTAAAGGCGATGTCGAACTCTCCGCCGTTACAGACAATCGTAAACTTTCCGTGCTCTACGTGTCCGGGTACCAGTCCTGTTCCGTCATATGTATAATAAATATTGACCGGGTTGGAATCAAAACCCTGCTCATCACAGTGTACGCGGTAAGAAGAGGGATATACAAGTCCCCTGATTGTACCTTCTCCCTGATTCTGGAGTGAGAAACTACCTCTGTATTTTTCTCCCTCGCCGACACGCATGATAATCCGTGTCTCCGGAAAGATAATTTCCGGCTGCGGGATATGGAAATCTCCTTTGGCAAAACGTTTGATCTTATTCTTCAAATCAGTCACCTACTCACAATTCTTCTTCTGCCCGAATGGCAAAATACGCTACTATGAATTATAGCATTGTTGTACAGTAACATGCAATGGCGTATTCAAAGAAATTGTGTCGAATTGTATACACGTATTCATTTAAACTCCTTTACCATCTGTCTATAGTCAAGGACTTTGTATCCCAGTCTCTCATATAAAGATATTGCCCTTATATTCTCCTCTTCTACTTCGAGCCGGAGCCGTGCGATCTGCCCTCTGTTCTTTTCTTCTATATAAGAGAAAAATTCCCTGCCCAATCCCCTGGAGCGGAAAGCTTCCCTGATATAGAGTTCCTCTATCCAGAGTACCTGGCCTCCTGCCTCCTGCGAAAATGTTCTTGCCGTCAGTCCGTATCCGGCTGTCTCGCCCTCATATTCAAGCAGATAAATCTCGGCATATGCATCGGATCGCAGCGCCTCATCCGCCGTCTTCTCAAAGTTTTCATGGGGAATGGGATGAAGTACTGCATCCGAATCGTAAAATTCTTCGGCCATCCTTATATATATCTCTCTGTCTTTCTCTGTCATTTTTCGTATCATTTGTTTTTACCTCCGGTTACATATATGGTCTTATACTATCCTAATTTTCCGTTCTTATCAACAAATCAAAAGATTTTCTAACCTATAGAGAGTAAAATTCAGCCGCAATACAGTGCCGTCCGGCAAGCCTGTATTGCGGCTGAATGTTTCTTACGGTTTTACTGTTTTTTAAGCAGATGATCGATCAGAGTATACCCCTTTTCCACAAAAATTCCTGTCTCTCTTCCGGTCTTCTCATTGTAACTTTCTTTCCCATCTGCCGGATCTGTACTGTCATAGATCATATACGGCACAGGATCGGAAGTATGGGTACGCACACACACCGGTGTCGGATGATCCGGCATGACGAGCATCCTGAAATCCGTACCGGAATTTTTAAGTGCTTCTGTTACAGGACCGATCACCTGATCATCGATATACTCAATCGCACTGATTTTGTCTTCAGCGCTTCCCTGATGTCCCATCTCATCGGGAGCCTCGATATGTACATAGACAAAATCAAATCCGTCTTCCGTCAGCGCCTTTACCGCTGCCTGCCCTTTTCCCCTGTAATTGGTATGCAGGCCGCCATTGGCGCCCTCTACGATAATATTGTGCATTCCGGCTCCTACTGCGATTCCTTTCAGCAGATCGACCGCGGAGATCATAGCTCCTTTAACGCCGTTCTTCTCCTCGAAGGAAGTGAGTGCAGGCCGTGTCCCCGCTCCCCAGAACCATGCAGAGTTTGCGGGATTTTTTCCTTCTGCACGGCGCTTTACATTAATGGGATGGTCTTTCAGGACATCATAGCTTCTCACCATCATATCCCGCAATACCGGATCTGACGGCAGATAATCTCCGATCCGCTTTGTCAGAATATCATGAGGAGCTGTCAGTTCTACTACTTTACCTTCATTCTGGATCAGCAGATGCCGATAGCTTGTTCCCACATAAAATGTATATCCTGGCGCATAACAGGGCCGTTCTGACGCACTGCCGTGTGCAAACTCATCTTTTAGGGCCTCGATCAGGACGGCAGCATCTTCCGTGCTGATCTCACCGGAACTGTGATCTAATATAGTATGGTCTTCATACTGTTCTTCGTCCTCTGACAAAGTAACGAGATTACAGCGGAAAGATACATCGTCTTTCTTCATCTCCGCCCCGATGCTTAACGCCTCCAGGGGAGAACGCCCGGAATAGTACTTCTTCGGATCATACCCGATTACGGACAGATTAGCCGTATCACTTCCCGGTGCCATTCCCTCCGGCACCGTGCGCACCATTCCGATCTCCGCGGACTTTGCAAGACGGTCCATATTCGGAGTGCGGGCGGCTTCCAGCGGAGTTTTTCCGCCCAGTTTTTCAAGCGGCTCGTCAGCCATCCCATCGCATAAGATCACAATATATTTCATTATCTTCCTCCTGTTAACAGTATGTCGCTTTTAGTCTTCAATACGGATCATATGAAGAATTCCCTCGATCTGCGAAGATCTCTCAAGGTAATCCCTTTCCGTCATCACTTCTGTCACTACACCGAACTCATCGTTCAATCCGTCAACCGTAACTATCTGCACCGGTCCGAATACCTTTTCAGCTTCGGCAAGACGCTCATCCGCGTTTCCGCTGATACGGATAAAGAACTTTTTCTCTGTGTCCTCAATCGGAAGGAGAGTCAGCTTTTCATTCTTCCACATAGTCATAATATTTCTGTGAAGATGCTTCACTTCATCTACAACGTCCGCCACAACAGCGCTGGCCGTAGGAAGTTTTCCCGCACCGCTGCCATAGAACATAGCATCACCCAGCATATTTCCATGTACAAACACAGCGTTAAATACGTCATCCACACTGTAGAGCGGGTGTTCTTTGATCAAAAGCATCGGAGCAACGATCGCGTGCACATGATCATCATGACGTTTGCTGGACGCGATCAGCTTGATCGTCATACCCAGCTTCTTCGCGTAAAGCATATCTTTCTTTGTAATTTTTGTAATACCCTCTGTATAAATATCCTCAAAGTCTACCTGCTGTCCCGAAATCAGGGAGGAAAGAATTGCAATCTTGCGGCAGGCGTCATAGCCCTCTACATCCGCTTCCGGATTGCGTTCCGCATAGCCGTTGTCCTGCGCTTCTTTTAAAACTTCATCATAATCCGCGCCCTCGTAGAACATCTTGCTGAGCATATAGTTGGTTGTTCCGTTCAGGATCCCTGTGATCTCCTCGATCCTGTCAGCTGTCAGGGAAGAGTTCAATGCACGGATAATCGGAATTCCGCCGCCCACACTGGCTTCAAACAGGAAGTTAAGCTCTCTGTCCCGAGCAATGGATAAAAGCTCGGCGCCGTGCTTTGCAACCAGTGCTTTATTAGATGTCACAACGCTTTTGCCGGCCTCAAGACATCTCTTCACAAATGTATACGCCGGCTCAATGCCTCCCATTACTTCCACTACAATGCGGATCTCCGGATCGTTAATAATAACGTCTACGTCATGTACTATCTTTTCCTGAATAGGGTCGCCGGGGAAATCTCTGAGATCAAGAACATATTTTATATTGATCTCGTTCCCCGCACGCTGATTGATAATGTCACCATTTGTATTTATTACCTCGACTACGCCGGAACCTACGGTACCGTACCCCATAACTGCTATATTTACCATCGTTTTCTCCTTCCCTGTACTCTGTAATTTGATGCTTCCGTAAAGCGATCGTACTGCTCTGTTTACTGCTCTTCTGCCGGCTTTCCTGTCTCCGCGCTTAAATATGCATTGATAAACGGATCAATATTGCCGTCCATTACAGCATTTACATTGCTTACCTCTGTATTGGTTCTGTGATCCTTTACAAGCGTATAAGGCTGCATGACGTAGGAGCGGATCTGATTTCCGAAATTAATATCACGCACCTCTCCTCTGATGTCCGACATTTTTTCCGCCTGTTCCTGCTGTTTCATAAGATACAGCTTGGATTTGAGCATCTGCATCGCTTTGTCTTTATTCATATGCTGGGAGCGTTCATTCTGGCACTGCACTACAATACCGGTCGGCAGATGAGTGATTCTCACAGCAGACGAAGTCTTGTTGATATGCTGTCCGCCTGCACCGCTGGACCGGTAAGTATCGATCTTCAGATCATCATCGTTGATCTCGATGTCGATATTCTCCTCAATATCCGGGATCACGTCGCAGGAGGCAAAAGAGGTCTGACGCTTTCCTGCTGCATTAAAAGGCGAGATACGCACCAGACGGTGTACGCCTTTCTCCGAGCGCAGATATCCATAGGCATTCTCACCTTTCACCTCGAAAGTGACGCCCTTGATCCCCGCCACATCGCCTTCCAGATAATCAAGCTCCTCTACACCATACCCCTTTTTCTCTGCCCATCTTGTGTACATACGGTACAGCATTCCCGCCCAGTCGCAGGACTCCGTGCCGCCCGCTCCGGCATGAAGCGTCACGATGGCATTGTCTTTGTCATACGGACCTGTCAGAAGTGTACTGATCCGGAGTTCTTCAAAAGTTGCCTCAAATGCTTCCAGTTCCTTTTCGATCTCTTTTAAAGTCTCCTCATCCGGCTCCTCCTCGCTCATCTCTATCAGAAGCTTCATATCCTCATAGTCCGAGCAGAGCTGTTCAATCTCTTTGACAGAATCCTCCAGACCTTTCAGTTCTTTCATCACCTGCTGGGAGGTCTCCGGATCATCCCAGAATCCGGGCTCCTCCAGTCTTTTCTGTAATTCTTCAATTCTGAGTTTCTTTGACGCTAAGTCAAAGTGAATCCCTCAAATCTTTCAGCGGTTCTTCATATGCAGTCAGTCTTGACTTCAGTTCATCTAATAAAACCACCTTATTCACCTCTTTCTTTATTCTCATCTTCTATTTTAAAGGAAGTTCCGTTCGCTAAGTTCGGCCTTCGTATCAGCCTGCTTTCTTACGTCCGCAGCACTGTTTGTATTTCTTCCCGCTGCCGCACGGACACGGATCATTAGGATAGATCTTCTTTTCCACCCGCTTCTTCGGCGCGCGCGCGGAAGTATCGTCTTTGTTTGTACCGGTTACCTTAGCTACTTCTTCACGCTCCACTTTCTGTTCTACCCGGATGTGGAAGAGTGTACGGATCGTCGTCTCCGCGATCATGTTCGTCATCTCACCGAACATATTGTATCCTGTCATTTTGTATTCTACAAGCGGATCTCGCTGCCCGTATGCCTGCAGTCCGATTCCCTGACGGAGCTGGTCCATATCGTCAATGTGATCCATCCACCTTGCATCGATGACTTTCAGAAGAACGACTCGCTCGATTTCACGGATCTGCTCCGCTTCGGGGAATTCCGCCTCTTTTGCCTCATATGCCTTAACCGCGCGCTCTTTCAAAAGATGTTTGAGCTCTTTCTGGCGCATATTGTGGCACTCCTTCGAATCCGGCAGTTCCAGCTGCGGAATCACATTATGAAGGTTGACATCCAGTCCCTTGATATCCCAGTCCTCTGCATCCGCCTCCGGAGATGCAAAACGGTCCGTAATATTTTCCACATACTCTGTAATCATATTGTAGATCGTATCCCGCATACTCTCGCCATCGAGCACCCGGCGTCTCTCGCCGTAGATGATTTCCCTCTGCTCGTTCATAACCTGGTCGTACTCCAGCAGATTTTTACGGATGCCGAAGTTGTTAATCTCCAGCTTCTTCTGTGCAGACTCAATTGCATTGGAGAGCATCTTATGCTCAATCTGTTCTCCCTCCTGTACGCCCAGCGCGTTAAAGACGCCCATCAGACGTTCGGAGCCGAACAGACGCAGCAGATCATCTTCCAGTGAGATATAAAAACGGGATTCTCCGGGATCTCCCTGTCGTCCGCTTCGTCCTCGGAGCTGATTATCAATACGGCGTGACTCATGCCGCTCCGTACCGATAATTTTAAGTCCTCCTGCAGCCCTTGCATCGTCATCCAGCTTAATATCCGTACCACGGCCCGCCATATTGGTGGCAATCGTCACTGCACCGTGAACACCGGCATCGGCTACAATCTCAGCTTCCTGCTCATGATATTTTGCGTTAAGCACATTATGTTTAATGCCCTCTTTTTTGAGCATTCCGCTCAGAAGTTCGGATACCTCGATGGTAATTGTACCAACGAGAACCGGCTGTCCTTTGGCGTGCGCTCTCTTGACCTCGTCGATTACGGCTTTATATTTCTCTTTCTTGGTCTTATAAACGGCATCTTCAAGATCCACACGCTGTACCGGCTTGTTAGTCGGAATTTCTATAACATCCATTCCGTAAATATCACGGAACTCTTTTTCTTCTGTAAGAGCCGTACCGGTCATACCGCTCTTCTTGTCGAACTTATTAAACAGATTCTGGAATGTAATCGTGGCAAGCGTCTTGCTCTCCCGGCGCACTTTCACGTGCTCCTTTGCCTCTATAGCCTGATGAAGTCCGTCGGAATAGCGGCGTCCCGGCATAATACGCCCGGTGAATTCATCTACTATCATTACTTCGCCTTCCGGAGTCACCACATAATCCTGATCCTTGAACATCAGGTTATGCGCGCGGAGCGCAAGAATAATATTGTGCTGTATCTCCAGGTTTTCCGGATCCGCAAGGTTATCTATATGGAAAAATTTCTCAACCTTCTTCACACCGTCCTCTGTGAGATTGACGGTCTTTTCTTTCTCATTGACGATGAAATCTCCGGTTTCCTCAATCTCTTCGCCCATAATAGCATTGATTTTGGAAAATTCACCGCTCGCCTCGCCACGTTCAAGCTGACGCGCCAGAATGTCACACGCCTCATACAGTTTCGTAGACTTGCCGCTCTGTCCGGAAATAATAAGCGGAGTTCTTGCCTCGTCGATCAGGACAGAATCGACCTCATCGATAATGGCAAAATGCAGTCCTCTCTGCACGAGCTGTTCTTTATAGATAACCATATTATCACGCAGATAATCAAATCCGAGCTCGTTATTTGTCACATAAGTGATATCACAGTTGTAGGCTTCGCGGCGTTCTTTGTTATCCATGCCGTTTAATACAACGCCCACTGTAAGTCCGAGGAATTCATGCACCTTTCCCATCCACTCGGCATCACGCTTCGCCAGGTAGTCATTGACTGTAACGATATTGACACCTTTTCCCTCCAGCGCGTTCAGATATGCGGGGAGAGTAGATACAAGTGTCTTACCTTCACCGGTTTTCATCTCGGCAATACGACCCTGATGCAGGATAATACCTCCGATAATCTGTACTCTGTAGTGCCGCATTCCGAGTGCTCTGTATGCAGCTTCCCTTACGACCGCGTAAGCCTCCGGCAGGATATCGTCCAGAGTCTCTCCCTCTGCAAGGCGCTCTTTAAACTCTCTGGTCTTGCCTCTGAGCTCTTCATCCGAAAGAGCTTTCATCTCAGGCTCCATCGCCTCGATCCTGTCAACGATCGGGTAGATCCGCTTCAGCTCGTTCTCGCTGTGAGTACCGAAAATCTTCTCTATAATGCCCATATTATCTAATTAACTCCTTAATAAATAGTCTTGCATCGGCGCACAGCCCCGATGCACTTACGTTTTCCATTTTATCACTAACCATAGGGTAATTCAACAAGTTCATAACTTGTTAACATTTTACAGTCAACTATATCTTTTCACTTTTTCATATGGCAGTTTTCCCCCGAACAGATCCAGTGCGCTTCCGACCGTAAAGTCTATCTTACCGCCGCCAAGTTCCTTTAGTCTGTCCAGATCCTCCTTCGAACTGATGCCGCCGGCGTATGTAACCGGTATTTTTCCCCAGTTTCCCAGCATACGGACGAGCTCCTCCTCCATTCCGGAGCGCTTTCCCTCCACGTCCACACCGTGAATCAGGAATTCATCGCAACAGACTGACAGCTCTGTCAGCACTTTGTCCGTAAGTTTCATATCGGTAAACTGCTGCCAGCGGTCTGTCACCACGTAATATCCATCTTCTTTCTTCCGGCAGCTCAGATCCAGAACGATATGGCTCCGTCCCACTGCTGAAAGCAGCCTTTCAAGATTTTCTTTGTAAAAGGTCCCGCTTTTAAACACATACGAAGTAACGATCACATGACTGGCTCCGGCATCCAGAAAAGATTCCGCATTTTCCGCAGTGATACCTCCCCCGATCTGCATACCGCCCGGGTACGCCGCAAGAGCACCCAGCGCCTGCCTTCTTGTCTTTTCATAATAGTCCGACCCGGCGGGATTAAGAAGGATGATATGCCCGCCTTTCAGCCCGTCTTTTTTATACATCTTCGCATAGTACGCTGCGTCCAGCTCTGACGCAAAGTTAGTGTCCGCCCGGTCTCCTTCATCGCGCAGACTGCTTCCTACAATCTGCTTTACTTTCCCGTTATGTATATCAATACATGGCCTGAATCTCATAATCTCCTTTTCCTCCGTATCTGTTCTGTACTTTACCTCTCTGCCGCTTTGTTCTTTCCGCCATTCCGGCACAGGAATTGCCGCAGGAAGAGAAACACTTTTCCTGCGGCACTTCTGCATTCTCTGATGATTTCTGCGGCCGTACTATCTGTTGTCCTGTGTATCTTTCTGTGCTCCGTTATCCTCTGTCATGTCATCGGCAGCCCGGTCTATTCCGTCTGTCACATCGTCAGTAATATCGTCTACGCCGTCTGTCACGTCATCCACGGCATCATCGAGAATTCCGTCGCCTTCTGTGGCGTCATTCATTGTCCTGTCTTCTGTATTATCATTACTGTTGTTGTCACTGCCGCTGTCATTATTGTATCTGTCAGTATCCGTGGTGGACTGGTCTGCTCCGTTATCCGCATTATCACGGCTGCCGCACGCGGTTGTCCCCAGAAGTACAAATGTACACATCATCAGCAGCAGAAATTTTTTCATTTTTTTCATAAAAACAGTCTCCCTTTCCATAAATATTGTTGTACTTCTACTATCTGCACATTTTCAATATTTATACATAAAAGGGTGCTGTTTCTTGCTATTTTGCACTTTTCCGGAGTTTTTCCATCGCCCGGGCCTCAATCTGTCTTACTCTCTCCCTCGTAACTCCGAGCTGCTCCCCGATCTCTTCAAGCGTATGGGTTCTTTCGTCGTCCAGCCCGTACCTCATACGGATCACCTGCCGCTCCCTGTCGGTTAACTTTTCCAGAAGTTCTTTTACCTCTTCCCGCTGTACGAGAACATTCATCGCCTCCTCGGGAGTCGGTTCCGACCGGTCCTCCACCATATCGCCCAGACTGTTCTCTCCGTCATCGCCTACCGGGGTCTCCAGGGAGACCGGATTCTGCAGATAGTTAATGATATTTTTCACATCCTCTTCTGTCTTATCCCCCAGCTTCTCTGCGATCTCTTTCGGGGTTGCATCGCGTCCCAGGGACTGCTGAAGCTCACGCGCCGTCTTCTGCACCCGTTTCATATTCTCAGCCACGTGTACCGGTACCCTTATTTCCCGAGACTGCTGATCGATTGCCCTGCGCATGGCTTCTTTTATCCACCAGGCTGCATAAGTGGAGAATCTGTTTTCCTTCGTATAATTATATTTCTCAGCCGCTCTCATAAGTCCCATATTTCCCTCCTGGATCAGATCCATCAGAGGAACTCCCCTGCCTGTATAATGTTTCGCCAGAGAGACAACCAGCCTTAGATTCGCTTCCGAGAGCTTCTTTCTTGCGTCTTCATCGCCCTGTGCGCTTTTTTCACCGAGTTTGCGCTCCTCTTCTTCGCTGAGCAGGGGCAGCTGCCCGATCTCATTTAAGTAAATCTGAAGAGGTTCTGTCATTTCCTGAGTCTGATTCTGCTGTTCCTTGTCCATAATTTTCTGCACCTTTTCTATAGTTTTTCGTAACAGTTCTGCCATCAGCAATGGCGCGGACTGAACCGTTACAGTTTTTCAATAATCTCGCCGTTCCTATATGCAGAGAGCAGGCGTTCCAGATCCTTTACCTGGCCTTTCAGATCCCTGCCCACATCTGTATCACCCACAAGAAGCCGGTCATGTACTCTCTGAACGACGGTGAGTTCCGAGTGTATATCATTCTCTTTTACAATAGCCGCCTCTGTGGATTCAAAAGGCTCATGTGCCACCAGAAGCAGTCCGTAGGAATTAAAGATCAGAGTATATCCCGCAATGCCGGTCTGCTTCTGATATGCTCTTGAAAATCCGCCGTCAATCACCATCACTTTGCCGCCGCATTTTATGGGACTCTCTCCATCTTTTCGCTTCACCGGCACATGGCCGTTTACAATATGTCCTTCGGAAGGATCAAGCCCGAATTCTCTCATAATATTGTCAATCACTTTTTCATTTTCTATGTAAGAATAGTACGGATTTTTCTTCTCCACGTGCGTCTCTTTCTCCGCAAGGAGATACCGCTCAAAAGTAGCCATTTTGTTTTTGCCGAACAGTGGCGAATCCGGATGAAGCCAGATATACCACATGATATCTTTGCCGTCCTCCCGTTCCTTTCTGTCCAGCGCAAAGAAGCCTTTTCTCACATAGGCATCCAGTGTGTCGTAAAGTTCCCTGCCCCGGTATTTCTTCCCGTATACTTCCGTCTCTTTCAGGTTGCCGTCCTCGTCAAGAGGGACACAGCCGTGATAGAGAAGATTATCATTATATACCTTGTAGAGCCCGCCTTTTGCAAGAAGAAAACGCATATGGCGCTGCAGTTTCTCGCAGTTGACAAAGGCTTTCTCAAGGCGCTCCATGATTTCTTCTTCCTCTTCGCTCAGGGCATACGGATCTTTCGGATCTATTGTCGGAAAATTTGTATCCAGAAGACTGTACTCCTTTCCGTCAAGTACAATCGTCCCTTTTTCATAGTCGATCCGGTGGAGAAGTGCACGGTTTTCCAGATGGAATGATTTCTGCCTGGCTATGGTCTGGCCTTCTACTTTGAACTGTATAATGGAGATTGCCTTATGGATGCGCAGATTCATCTGCATTTCTTCGGAATCCGGGCGATCCGGCACTTTCAGTTTGAAGCAGGTGCACGGATCGTCCTTATATACTTTGAGGGCGAATGTCGCCAGAGGAAGCAGATTGATGCCGTACCCTTCTTCCAGAATATCCAGATTGCCATACCGGGCGCAGATCCGGATGGCATTTGCAATGCATCCTCTCTGGCCTGCAGCCGCTCCCATCCACAATACATCATGGTTGCCCCACTGAATATCCAGCGAATGGTATGTCATCAGCTTATCCATAATAATGTGCGGTCCCGGCCCTCTGTCATAGATATCCCCCACAATATGCAGGTGATCCACGACAAGTCTCTGGATCAGCTCTGAGATGGCAACAATAAAATCTTCCGCTCTTCCGATCCGTATGATTGTTGAAATAATCTCATTGTAATAAGACTCCTTGTCATTCACCTCTGCCTTCTCTGTGATCAGCTCCTCGATCACATAGGCAAAATCTTTCGGGAGTGCTTTTCTTACTTTCGACCGGGTATACTTGCTCGCCGCGCGCTTGCTCACTTCGATCAGAAGATAGAGGTGAACACGGTACCAGTCTTCCATATTCGTCTCGGTCTTCTTGATCATATCCATTTTCTGCTTCGGATAATAGATCAGCGTCGCCAGCGCCCGTTTATCTCTGATGCTCATCGTATTGCCGAACACATCATCGATCTTGCGCCGCACGGATCCGGATCCGTTTCTGAGCACATGGGAAAACGCCTCATACTCCCCGTGAACATCTGTCAGAAAATGCTCTGTTCCTTTCGGCAGGTTCAGGATTGCCTGCAGATTAATAATCTCCGTGGCCGCCGCCGCGATCGTCGGATAAAGGTCTGACAGACGCTCAAGATACCTGGTTTCAAGATTTTTCATTTTATCCTCCCGTTTTATTCTCAACTAATTGTCTCAGACAGGTTAACTTTCGAAAATTTACTCCCGGATTTTCGCATCAGAGTCCGACCACATCTCCCATATCATACATCCCTGCCGGTTTTCCCGCGAGGAATTTTCCTGCTTCTACAGCTCCTTTGGCGAACACGCTTCTGGAATATGCCGTATGTGTGAACTCGATCACTTCGTCCGTTCCCGCGAAAATCACCTCATGATTGCCCACGATTGTTCCGCCGCGGACAGCCGAAATGCCGATCTCCTTTTTATCTCTTTTCTGACGGACCTGACTTCTGTCGTATACGTAATGGTACTCATTGTTCAGGGCATCATTGACAGAATCTGCAAGAGCCAGAGCTGTTCCGCTGGGAGCGTCCAGTTTCTGATTGTGGTGCCGCTCCACAATCTCAATATCATATCCCGCCGGGGCAAGCACTTTTGCAGCATCTTTCAAAAGTTTCAGAAGCAGGTTGATTCCCAGAGACATATTGGCTGACTTAAGAATAGCGGTCTCTTTGGAAGCTTCTTCCACTTTCTTAAGCTGCTCTTCCGAAAGCCCTGTCGTACACAGGACAACCGGCATTTTCTTCTCCACACAGTAATCAAGAAGGGAGTCCACTGCTTTTGCTGTAGAAAAATCAATTACCACATCCACATCCACGTCACATTTATCAATAGAATCGAACACCGGATATTCATTTGGCGCCTCAGTATATGTGTCTACTCCGGCAGCGATCACGGCATTCTCATCGCCTTTTACAATCTCCGTAATCATTCTTCCCATCTTTCCATTGCATCCATGCAGCATAAATTTAATCATATTTTTCATCCTCCTGTCTTATATATCCACACAAAAACCGCCGTACTGTCCGGTGATTTTGTCTGTTATCACATAAAATAAGGATATCATATCTGAGAGTTAATCTCAACACATGATATCCTTTTAACAATCACTCTTCTAATCCTCTATGCACTCCAGTTTACTGACAGAAACCTCATATGCCGTGCGGGTTTCCGTCTCTGTCTCGGAAAGTTTTTTCACATATTCACGGCTCTGGATGCGGCCGAGAATCCTCACGTGTTCGCCTACTTCAAAGCCCGATGCATATCTTGCATTTCTTCCCCAGCAGATACACGGGATATAATCCGATTTGCCGTACGGCCGGTTGACAGCCAGCAGCAGATCCGCGATTTCTCTTCCCAGCGGCGTCTTACGATACACCGGCCTCTTGCACATATATCCCTCCAGAAGAATGTGATTCGTGCGCGCACCGTCAGGCTCCTCATCCACGAACTCGATCTCCCGTGCAAACACCGATAGCACAAGTCTGTTTCTCTGCTCCTCGTGCCGGTTGTAAGAACGGAACTGGCCGGATACCATAATGCAGCGGTTTCTGTAATCCTGCGTTACGTCGATCAGCCGTTCCGACACCATAACCGGAATCCTGTCATTTGAACTGCTCAGCCTTCTGACAAGAATATCTATCATGTAGAATCCTTCCCCGAACACCTCGTGGCTGTATGTAAACTCCGATACCACTGTTCCTATGACTGTTACCTGATTGTTCTCAATGATCTTATCTGACATAATCTGTAGTTCTCCCTTCCTCTTCCTGGTATTTTTGAGTCACTACTAAATTTATGAAATAATATCACTGTTTAGAACATTACAGGTAGAAGAATCGTTCGACAGATTTTTACTTTTCCTGATACAAGCAGATACATATACGTTTATAATTTAATAAAACAGTTGATCATCATATTTTGTAGCAGGGCCGACACCATATGTTTCATAGGTTCTATCTCCCCTAAATTCTTTCTGATATACAAATGCTATTCCGTTCCCGACCCCGAGAACTTGTCCATGGTTCAGATTATATCTTACCTCTAGCGGACTAAGAACATCTCCAGATTCGGTTTCTAAATTTTTAGTATAAGTATATACTGTAGTTCCTGTAATAACCGGCTCCTTTCCGGTTCGGTCAACCCTGTATGCTCCGCAATAAAATGTATTTCCCATACAATCAGGGATATAATAATGTTCTCCACCCAAATTAATATTCTCAAGTTCTCCGCTCTCCAGATCCAAATGTGTCAGGGAATTAATATCATTCCAATTTCGTTCAAAGAAGGCTCCTCCCTGATCCACTGTTACCATTGAACCGAGATCAGAAGCAGTAGTAAATACCTCCGTCTTTTCTTCTGTAAGCGTATCGTAGCACTTTAACGTCATCTCTCCCTGCATACTGTCATATGTTTCATAGGATGTAAAATAAAGCCTGCCCTCTTCATCCGGCGCCATACCGGAGATAAAATCTTCCAGTTTCACCGATTCACCACTTTCAAGATTCAGCTCATAAAGCGGCGTAGCGCTCGGATCTGTTCTGCCACCTTGATAAAACAAATGCTTTCCGGTTATCAGTGCATCAACATTCCCCCATGCCGATTCTATTGCATATTCTTTCTTCTCTTTACTCCCGGTATTATACGCCACAACCCTTGTCTCCGATATGGTTGGATCATCGGGATTATTTACATATGTGTAATAAATTGTCCCGTCAATCGCACCAACAAACCGGTTGAATCCTGCCACATCAGAAATCAGCATTTCCGCATCTTCTCCTCCGGAGTATGCGTACAGATTGTCATTCAGGACAAAATATATATCATCCACGGTTCCCATCAGCCCTGATACTGGACCGTCCATTTCAAAGAGTCTCGTATAAATATCGTTTGAATCGTAAATCTGTACTTCTCCCTCTCCCGATGAGCCGAATCCTGCAGGAGCATAAAAAGCCGAATACTTTGGCGTTGCCACGAATCCCGATGGTCCCGGTTTTGTACAAGTTGCCTGAGTCCCCGGGAATTCGTCCTCATCCGAGTTCGGGGCTTCCTTTTCTTCTGTATTTTCAGCTTCTTTTGCATTTTCACCTGTATCCGTACCGGATGTATCTGTCTGCTCTGTTTCAGCCTCTTTTTTATCTCCGGAACATCCTGCCATCCCGGCAACTAATAATACTGCACATAAAATACATATCACTTTTCGTTTCATTTTCTTTTTCCTCCTACCATAAATACCATATTTCATCGTCTGTATCCATCGTTACTTCTCCGGTTGATGTATTGGCCTCCACCATACCCGTATATCGATTCGCACTGGGAACCACTCCGTTCTCTATCATCTCTGAACCTGCCTCTTCCGACATTTGGTACCGTAATATACACTTAAAACTATCCCCATCCTGCCATATTTCATCGTCTAAAATCGTATATGTTCCCCCGTCTCCTTCCGGAAGTTTCGCCTCATAGTGCTCTATTATCTTTTGTATCAGCTGTGCTTCCGACAGATTTTCTTCCTGCTCCGCATCGCCTTGATCCAGATTCTCATAATAATGTGTTCTTTCATCTTCAGAAAGCGCTCTGCTGTATATAAATGTTCTTTCTCTATCTGTTGCCAGTGTTGAATAGTTATAATCAGACTTAACCCTCTCCTCCATTTGCAGATAAAGTTCATCTTCGCCTATTCTAAGCACGCCTGTACCTTCATTAAACCAACTGTCAGTCCATGAGAAATTGACTGTTCCGTCGACAATCCTGCCATAGATCAGATTTGTTACATACTCGTAATTACCGTCAGGCTCCATCTTGTCTACAGCAAAAACAATTTCTTCTTCTGAACAGTCTGTTACTATGATACAGTAAGCACCTTCAGGTTCATATTCGCTGTCATTGTAGATACCGGTTTTAACTTTCCCTTTTTCTATTTCTTCTAATGATTTTATAGCAGAAACCGGTATCTGCTCCCGTATTCCACCTGCATCCATATCGTCATTGTACAGGTTCCCGAAATCTTCTTCCAAAATAAGCGTATTATCGTATCTTGCCGTTTCATTCAGACGTATTGATAACGCATACGCTTTTTCTTTTAATTCATCATATTTTTGCTTTGCAGCAGTATCTCCCTCCTCTGCCTTTACTTCTGAAATGCCATCCCATGCATGTAAATATGAACGTATCATGAGCATATAAGAATCTCTGGCCTCTTTCAAATTGTCTGGAGAGATATCTTTTTGATAAGTCAAATCTGTCATCACGTCGCAAAAATTATATAAAGCTATTGTTCCAATATCAGTCATTAAATTTGCTTCGTATGCATGATCCCCCATTTCCAGCTTACCTTTTATTTCTGGAGAAACGGTCTTGGCTACATCTACAGCTGTATTATATATTCCGATAACCCTTCCCACGGAGCTTAGATTAAAAATTTCCGTGAACAGACGGTCAAGTATTACACTCGCTGTAATCAGTTCGGGCAAATCTTTCTTATCGTCATACAAAATACCTGCTAATTCTGTAAATAATATAGCTCGATCCTTTCCTTGTGTGAAACGAGTTATGTCAGCTTCATTCAATGCTTTAAGCTGCCCCAAATAACTATCTCCCCATTGCGCCACACGATTATATGCATAAGAAATATTCCATACCATGTCCACAATTTTAAGTTTGTTTGATAGATCAGTGAGTTCCTTGCTCGCTGCTAAAGTTTTAACTACTTTTGGATCCTGTATTTCTTCCCATCTGTTAAAAGGTATGCCTTTTCTCTTAGCCAGAAAAGCCTGCAGATCAGATATGTCTTTCTCCATGCCATAATATTGGGAAAGAACTCCTACGCATTCTTGCGATGATCCGATAAAATCATCTAAATACTCCCCGATATTTTCTTCTGCTCCAAACATTTCGGAATCTTCCGTCCCCAGTGAATAAAATGCATCTGTTATTTTTTCAGTCTCGATGGCCCATTCATTGATAACCGGAACAAAAATCTTATAATCAATTTCGTCCGCCAGAGACAGTAATATATATTTCACACTTTTTCCGTAAACATTATCCCCTGTAAGATCATATAATGTGGGACGATTCGCGGCCAGTTCTTCATATTCATTCAGCACATTCCACAATGTGTCCACAGGCTTTTCAATTAATACTTCACCATCGATAATCTGCCATCCGACGTTGAGCAAATACATAACCTTTTCCAGTGGTATATATGTTTTTTCATCCTGTGCCAAATCTCCTTCCACATTGAAAACCTGTCTGGAAATATACCCCCTCTCATTCGATAAATATGTATATCCGGTATTCAAATTAATATCTACAAAATACCCGTTTCTTTCAAAGCGGATCAGTCCTTTTTCAGCTTCATTATTCACTTGTACGTCACAAATATCTGCAATATCTTCCGGGGATGCATATATTACTCCATCTGTCACTTTTACAAAAACGTCCTTTTTTTCACCCGAATAAGCATCTGTAAATGTCAGATATCCAGTATCATCACCGTACCGGGCTGCATACACATACAATGGAGTCTCAGTTATCAAAACAGCAATAAGCAAACTGACAACTAATACTTTAATTTTCCTCATTCTACTTCTCCTACTATTTCTTCCATCATTTGTTGGTAAAAATCGCCATATCCTCCTAATAGTGCATTGGAGAATTCCTGATCCATTAATACTTTCCACTCTCCATTTTCATTTGCAACTTGGACTATTACCAGATAATCGTTGGTCGGTTCTTCTCCATTTGCTATTGTTTCCTTTAAGGTTTCAAGTATGTTATCTTCAGTAAGCTGATTTAAAAATCGGTTATCTTCTGCTAATTCAGGAAAGTCAAGAGCTTTAATATCCGCCTGACACTCATATCTGTTTTCGTCGATTTTTTCAACCTTTTTAACAGTATACTGTATTGTCTCTCCGACAATCGCCGCATACCCGTTAAGATTAACCTTGTCATTTTCATTAAGTCCGGCCAGCATATCAGATACTGTATCTTCATCCCCTTGCTGATAGGCCAAAAGAAACTTTTCGCACAAATTCCTGATCTTCTTTTCTTCTTCATTTGCATAATTATTTGTATACAATACATACATAATGCCCAAAATCAAAATCAAAAAAGATACTATAATTGTACTTTTTCTAATATTTATCTTTTTCATCCACCTATATCTCCCACAAAAAACTTAATAATCCGTGATTATTATAATTCTTTAATCTCTGTTTTCTACAACCGTGTCGCATAATCACCGTAATATGTAATAATTATCCTTTCTTTTTCCTTTGGCTGGGGTATAATATATTTAATATTTATCTCGCGGAGGCCTGCATATGTTACACCGTATTATTCTAATTTTTATATGGGCAGTTTATCTCATTTTTACCTTTTCTTCCTACAGCTTCTTCCTGAATTCTGATACTTTCTATAAAAAACAGCTCTCCCTGTTTCTTCCTCTTGTATCCATTGCTATTGTATCTGCCGGACTGTTCCTGCCGGAAGCCGCTCTGGTATTTGCCTGTGCAGGCAGTGCTGTTATTATAGTTATCCCAATCTCTTTTTACCATGCACCATCCGGGAAAAAAGCTGCTGTTGCGATTATCACGTATTTGTCCTTTATGGTTACCGATATGCTTAGTGCGTCTGCAGCATATCTTATCCAATTAATATTTACCACCGTACCTGTAACAGGAAATATTCTTACAAACGGATCGAATACAGCACTATTATGCTATGCTGCAGCAGATCCCGTTCTTTTTCTGCTCTGCCGATGCTTTATCCTGCCACATTTCAAACAATTTATTGACCGGTTTGATTATGTCTTTTTCTTACAAATAACCGGTCCGTTTCTTTTGATCTATTTGAGTTCGAATCCATTTTTGCTCCTGTTTTACTCGGATTCTGTCCTGTTATTCGTAATCTTATCTTTTGTCTTTTTTCTGTTCGTGTGCTTGATGACTAAATTTGCACTGCAGAGTTTTCGTTTTTTCATTAAGCAAGAACAGGAACATACGCAAAAACTGCTTCAGAGGGAACAATTCGAGCAACATACCTTACATTTTGAAGATTTATCTGCCAAATATGCCGAAATTAGAAAACAGAACCATGATATATCCGGACACCTTACAGCGCTTTCTTACCTTTGCGACAGCGGACGTTGGGAAGATGTCTCCGATTATATCCGCAGACTGTCCATGTCATATAATCACCGATATATGTAATAATTGGTTATCTATTTTTGATTCAATGAGTTATAATAGAATGGATTGTGTCTTCGGAGGAGGTTGTGTATATGAATCATCGCATTTCCTTAGTTATCGTATGGTTGATACTTTTTATTTTTTCATCTAATGCATACACTTTTTTTCTATCTCCCCGGAAAACCCTGAGAAAATATTTTCCTTTGATTTATACTGCTGCCTGCATTCTGATGGCGGTTATCCTGTTGCTCCTGCCTAACAGACTTCTTCTCTATCTGTCCGCTTTCAGTGCTGTTGCCATCATTTTCCCATCATTCTTTTTCAGGGGAACACTAATAGAAAGGACTGTTGTCACAATTATATTCTACTTATCTTCTATGCTTTCAGATATGATAAGTGCTCTCTCCGGCTATATAGTTCAAACTCTTTTCACTGAAGTTCCCGTATCCGGAAATATTGTCCTGACAGGCACTCCTTTGGCTCTGACAGTCTACAGCATTATATTTCCTCTCACTATGCTGGCATCCCACTTTTTTATCCTGCCTCAGTTCAAACGTTTCCTGGATATTTTAGGCACAGCGTTCTTCTTCCGTATAACCGGTCCGTTCCTCCTGCTTTATCTGGCGTCAAATGCATTTATAACATTGATATACTCAGATTCAGTACTGCTGTTTGTAAATTTATCAGCTGTGTTTTTCCTGTTTACAGGATTCCTGACTAAATATGCACTTCAAAGTTTTAATTTCTTTTTGGCTCAGGAAAAAGGACGCACACAATTAGAACTTCAAAAAAAACAATTGGAACTTATGGCAGCACATACCAAAGAGCTATCAGATAAATATGTGGATATACGCCGACAAAATCATGATATATCCGGACATCTGACAGCGCTCTCGTATTTGATCCATATGGAGAGATGGAAGACTGCTATAGACTATATAGACAGACTGATACACACGAAGGAGACAAGTTTATGAAAAAATACCGGTTATTTTTCCTTATCATACTTCTGATGTTTCCTGTTACATCATGGATTCTGATTTTCCTCTGTATGATTTTAAACTGGCAGTTTATAAGCAGTATATATTTATTTGTTGGAATTTTTTTGACCCTGATCTTACTGCTCTGTCTCATACTGCTTATACTTGCATTAAAGAAACTCTCGGCCGAACTTTTGCTTGCCAGAGAGGTAAAGCTTCTGGAACAGCATACCAGTATTGCTGAACTTCAACATAAAGAACTTGAATCACTGAACCGTGATGCCAAAGAACGTCAACAGACATTTATCCGCCATCTGATAGAACTAGACGTACTTATCCGCGCCCAGGACTATAAAACTGCCAGAAAACGGATTCACGAGATTACAGACTCTGATTTGCGGAAGGGTACAGATGTCTACTGCTCTGATTTCTTCATCAACACAATCCTTCAGATCAAGATGAATGAGGCACAGGAACATAACATACGCACAGACTGCCACATTACACTTCCTCCACTTAAGGATAACAGCAATCTAAATTACCTTGAACTTTCCAGCCTGTTTTTCAATCTTCTGGACAATGCAATTGAGAGCTGTATACGTTCCGGCAGCAATGACCCGTTCCTGACGCTTGAGATCTCGTGGCACAAAAAAATACTTCAGATTCATATGGAAAACACAAAGGATTCCATGATACAATTTGATGGCAGCACGACAAAAGAAGACAAAGAGAGCCACGGGTTTGGTCTTAAGATTATCGAAGAGATTATCCGAGAACATGACGGCATCTGCCGCTGGACAGACCGGGGCGATACCTTTGACTCCGTACTGCTCATGAACTATACCAAATGATAAAGGAGCCTATATGCTGAATATCGCCATAGTAGAAGACAACCCTGTACATATGGAACATTTGCAGAAACTGCTGCCCGATGTAATGGAGGAGCCATTTACGGTATCCTCTTTTTCTTCCTGCAGTTCTTTTACAAAATCACTGGAAATTAACTCTGAACCGTTTGATCTGACTTTCATGGATATCGAGCTTGGTGAAGAGTCCGGTATCCGAACAGCCGAATATGCAGCAAAGGTCTGTCCCGGCCTTCAGATCATCTACATCAGCCAGTATTTGAATTATATCAGCCCGGTATATGAGACAAAACATCTATATTTTATTTACAAGCCGGATCTCGACAAATACCTGAAAAAGGCTGTCGAAAGAGCCCTTGCTGTAATTCGGGATCAAAAATCCCAGATACTTGATGTTTCCTGGAACAAAGAAAAGTTCCACATCATAGAAAAAGATATTCTGTATCTGGAACGAGTCCTGCGAACAACAATAATATATACATCCCAGAATTCCTACCGATGTTCTGAAAAATTTTCTGCTTTGCTGCCCAGACTGAGAGATACTTTTGTGCAATGTCAGCAAAGTTTTGTCGTTAACCTTGATTTCGTATCATCTTTTAAGACATCCTCTCTCTGTCTCACAAACGGCAAAGAAATCCCCATCAGCCGAAGATATCGGAACAGTGTAATGCAGGAACTGAACAGATTTTTCAGTATCTGAACTCTTGTCAAAAACAGATTTTGTGATAGAATAAGGAAGTTGCAGTTATAATTTTTGACATTATATAAGGAAAGAGTGTTAATTAAATATGAAAACAAAACGTGAAGATGTAAGAAATATTGCAATTATTGCCCATGTCGATCACGGAAAAACAACGCTGGTCGACGAGCTGCTGAAGCAGAGCGGCGTATTCCGCGAGAATCAGGAAGTTGCCGAACGTGTCATGGATTCCAACGACATCGAGCGGGAAAGAGGTATCACGATCCTCTCAAAAAATACAGCCGTCCACTATAAAGGCGTAAAGATCAACATTATCGACACCCCGGGTCATGCAGACTTCGGCGGCGAGGTGGAGCGTGTCCTTAAAATGGTAAACGGCGTCATCCTCGTAGTAGATGCCTTTGAGGGAGCAATGCCCCAGACAAAGTTTGTTCTCAGAAAAGCGCTTGAATTAAGTCTTCCTGTCATCGTATGTATCAATAAGATCGACCGCCCGGAAGCACGTCCGGAGGAGGTAATCGATGAAGTTCTGGAACTCTTCATCGACCTCGGCGCATCCGACGAACAGCTTGAATGTCCGTTTGTCTATGCCTCTGCCAAAGCGGGTGTGGCGGTTCTTGACCTCACGGACGAGGAGCGCGACATGAAGCCTCTCTTTGAGACAATCCTGGACTACATCCCGGCTCCCGAAGGGGATCCGGATGCTCCGACACAGGTCCTCATCAGTACGATCGACTACAATGAATACGTAGGCCGTATCGGTATCGGAAAGGTAGATAACGGAACGATTGCCGTTAATCAGGAAATGGTTCTCGTAAACCATCATGATCCGAACAAACAGGAAAAGGTAAAGATCAGCCGACTGTATGAGTTCGACGGTCTGGATAAAGTAGAAGTAAAAGAAGCGACCATCGGTTCCATCGTGGCGATCTCCGGTATCTCCGATATTTCCATCGGAGACACTCTCTGTTCTCCCGAGAACCCTGAACCGATCCCGTTCCAGAAGATCTCGGAACCTACCATTGCCATGCAGTTTATCGTAAATGACAGCCCTTTTGCCGGTCAGGAAGGCAAATATGTAACTTCCCGTCATTTGAGAGACCGACTGTTCCGCGAGCTCAACACCGATGTCAGTCTGCGTGTGGAAGAAATGGACAATACGGACAGCTTCAAAGTATCCGGACGCGGAGAACTGCATCTCTCTGTCCTCATCGAAAATATGCGCAGGGAAGGATATGAATTTGCAGTCAGCAAGGCGGAAGTTCTCTATAAGACGGATGAAGACGGAAAGAAACTGGAGCCAATGGAACTGGCATACATCGATGTCCCTGATGAATTCACCGGCGTTGTAATTGAAAAACTCGGACAGAGAAAAGGGGAACTCCGGAACATGAGCGCATCGAACGGCGGGTACACCCGTCTTGAATTCTCCATTCCGTCAAGAGGTCTTATCGGCTACCGCGGAGAATTTCTGACCGATACGAAAGGGAACGGAATTCTGAATACAAGTTTTGACGGCTATGCTCCGTACAAAGGGGATATCCAGTACCGCAAGCAGGGATCACTGATTGCATTTGAGACAGGCGAAGCCGTAACTTACGGCCTGTACAGCGCTCAGGAACGCGGCACACTGTTTATCGGTCCCGGAGAGAGAGTATACGCAGGTATGGTTATCGGACAGAACGGCAAAGCCGAGGATATTGAACTCAACGTCTGCAAGACAAAACATCTTACCAACACCCGTTCCTCCAGTGCCGACGAAGCGCTCCGCCTCACACCGCCGCGTATCTTAAGTCTGGAACAGGCGCTTGACTTTATCGACACGGACGAGCTGCTCGAAGTAACTCCGAAATCACTGCGCATCCGTAAGAAAATACTGGATTCGAGAATGCGCAAAAGAGCAAACATGAAATAAGTGATTCGTTCTATACATTAATGCTGTTCCATGCTATAATATTTACATAATACATACACATATTTAACATATGTTTATGTATAATATGATCAAAAGGAGTTGAACAGTATGAATTATATCATCAGCGGAAAAAACATTGAAGTAACACAGGGCCTCAAAGATGCAGTTGAGCAGAAGCTGGGAAAGCTTGAGAGGTATTTCACTCCTGAAACAGAAATCATCGTAACCTTGAGCGTAGAGAAAGGGCGCCAGAAAATCGAGGTGACAATCCCCGTTAAAGGGAACATTATCCGTTCGGAACAGACAAGCAATGATATGTATGTATCCATTGATCTTGTAGAGGAGGTCATTGAACGTCAGCTCAGAAAATACAAGAACAAGCTGGTTGCCAAGAATCAGGGACATCCCACTTCGGCGGCTCCGACCGGAAGCATACGGAAAGAATTCATCGATTCCGAAGAAGAATCTCCGGAAGATGACGAGATCCGCATCGTCCGCACAAAGAAATTCGGCATCAAACCCATGTACCCGGAAGACGCCTGCCTTCAGATGGAACTTCTGGGACACAGCTTTTTCGTATTTTCCAATGCAGAGACTGAAGAGGTCAATGTAGTATATAAGAGAAATGACGGCTCTTTCGGACTGATCGAACCTGAATTTTCATAAGTATTACCAAACATACGTACCGCCTGTGAAACGGACTTCATGATTCACTCATGGACAGCCGCTTTCACAGGCGGTTTCATATTTTAACGGTTTATTTTTCTTTACAGACTCTTTCTTATGCGTCCAGAATCTCAACGCCCTGCTCTGTCCGTGCAAACCAGCATTCCCCTTTGTTCTCTATTACAGCCTGTCCGTTCGTTCCTTCCATCACTTCTTTCTCAAAAGCGCCTCTTTCCTCCTCCGGTACAAGCAGAGAAATGACTACCCTGTCGGTATAAGCAGTGTCCTGTACATACAGGTCTCTGCTCGCAATAAGGTACTGAATCTTTCCGAGACCGGTATAATCGGTATGTATAGCCAGCTTATATCCGAAAATCCGGGTGATAATAACAGTATCAGAAAGTGCGGCGGCAGATGCGGCCGTATATGCACGAACCAGCCCTCCTGTTCCGAGAAGGGTTCCTCCGAAATATCTTGTCACTACAACAAATACATTTGTCACATTTCTTCCCCGTATCACCTCAAGAATCGGTTTTCCCGCCGTGCCGGACGGTTCTCCGTCATCGCTCATCCTCTCTGAAGCGGGATTTCTTCCGATCACATAAGCCCAGCAGTGATGTCTGGCATCCCAGTAGCGCTTTTTTACTTCCTCAAGATAAATAAACGCCTCCTCCTCGGAGACGACCGGATAAACCTCCGCGATAAAACGTGATTTTTTCTCTGTGTACTCTCCTTTTCCACCCCTGTACACTGTATCATATCTGTCCATCAGCCCCTCCTTTCAGTCAAAAAGCACACCTTATAAATTAACTATATTATCTTATCAAAAAATGTAGAAAATATGAAGATTTTATTTTTATCTTTATTTATATGCACATATTTGATATAATCATGGGAGTTGAAAAGGAGGATGTTATTCGTGAATTACGGGAAAAGAAACCTTTCCAAAAGAAAGAAAAAGCTTTCTTCAAAAAAAAGAATGAAAAAGAAACGCGTAGGTGTACGGTTCTTTAAAGCCCTTATCATTTGTATACTCCTTCTGGGAATTATATGTGTCATCGGGGGAGCGATCTTCGCAAAAAAGATCATCGACAATACCCCCGCCGTCACGGCAGACGACATACTCCCGCAGGGATATACAACTAATATTACCGATCAGAGCGGAACCGTAGTAGAAACTCTGAAGGATTCCGACTCCAACCGTATATATAAAACATATGAGGAGATCACGGCCAACTCCGAATATCTTCCTCATGCATTTGTAGCGATTGAGGACGAACGTTTTTATGAACACAACGGAATCGACCTCCAGGGTATCATCAGAGCCGGTGTCGTCGGAGTTACCAACGGTTTCAACTTTACCGAGGGTGCCAGCACCCTGACGCAGCAGCTGATTAAAAATAACGTATTCCCTGACTTTGTCAATGAGGAGACATTTTTTGATAAAGTAGAGCGTAAGCTGCAGGAACAGTATCTTGCCCTTCAGATCGAAAAAGAGATGGACAAAAACGAGATACTGGAAGCCTACATGAATACAATCAACCTCGGACAGGGCTGTCTGGGAGTCGAGACAGCTGCCCAGCGCTACTTTAACAAATCGGCAGCGGATCTGACACTCTCCGAAAGCGCAGTCATTGCGGCGATTACTCAGAATCCGACTCTCTATGATCCGGTAACCAATCCGGACCAGAATGCTCAGCGCCGTGAAAAAGTTCTGGGAAATATGCTGGATCAGGGATATATCAATCAGACTGAGTATGATGATGCAATGGCCGATCCGGTGTACGACCGGATTCAGCAGACTGCGGCCGCAACCGAGGATACAACGCCTTACTCCTACTTCACAGACGCACTGATTGAAGACGTGATCCGTGATCTCCGTGAGGAGAAAGGATATTCCGAGACACAGGCTTACAATCTTCTGTATACCGGAGGACTCACAATCCGATCCACACAGGATATGTCCATTCAGGAAATTTGCGACGAAGTGACAAGCGACGAAAGCTACTATCCTGCAACGGAATACGGACTTGAATTTGCTCTTACGATCCACCGGGCCGATGGATCGGTCGAGAACTACAGTAAGGAAAACCTCGCCACATATATCCGTGAAACCCATAACGACAATAATCCGCTCGTATTCTCCTCCAGAGAAGAGGCGGAACAGAGGATCGAAGAATACAAGAGTACTCTGAACATTAATACAGAGGCAGGCGATATTGTTGATCAGAATTACACAATCACCCTGCAGCCTCAGGTATCTTTCGTAGTCATGGATCAGTATACCGGCCAGGTAAAAGCTATTGTGGGCGGACGCGGAGAGAAGACCGGAAACCTTACGTTTAACCGGGCTACAGATGACAAACAGCAGCCGGGATCCTGTTTCAAGATCTTGTCCACATATGCTCCTGCTCTTAACGAAGACAAGATTACTCTTGCGACAATCAAGGTAGATGAGCCCTACAAATACGAAAGCGGGCAGGTCGTTCACAACTCTTACAGTGGATACCGCGGGGCTATGACAGTCCGCAATGCAATCAAACAGTCAGTCAATACAATTGCCGTAGAAACACTTACCGAAGACGTGGGGCCCAAAACCGGTTATGAATATCTGGAGCAATTCGGATTCTCAACATTAACGGATGCCGATATCACTCAGGCAATGGCTCTCGGCGGAATTACAGACGGTGTATACAACATCGAGCTGACTGCCGCATTTGCATCTATCGCCAACAGCGGCACCTATACAGAGCCGGTGCTGTACACCGAGATTCTCGACCATGACGGCAATGTCCTGATCGACAACTCCGCACCGGCCACCCATGAAGTGATTAAAGATTCTACTGCTTATCTCCTGACAAGTGCGATGGAGGATGTAGTAAACGGCGGTACAGGTACATCGGCAAACCTGAGCAATATGACAACAGCCGGTAAGACAGGTTCAACAGATGATTATGCAGACCGCTGGTTTGTAGGATTTACTCCTTACTATACGGCAGGTATCTGGGGCGGTTATGACTCCAACAAATCTATGGAAGGATATGGTTCATGGCATCTGGCAATCTGGAATGCAATCATGGAAC
Organism: uncultured Ruminococcus sp.; assembly: GCA_904377845.1. Lineage (GTDB taxonomy): Bacteria > Bacillota > Clostridia > Lachnospirales > Lachnospiraceae > Mediterraneibacter. Next base: position 100,510 of record CAJFGR010000001.1, read on the forward strand.
GTGTTCATGACGGACTTCAGGACAAAGACTTCGAGATGCCGTCTTCCGTAGTAAGGAAGAGCATCTGTACAGAAAGCGGACTTCTGGCAGTAAGCGGATGCCCGTCCAGAACCGACTATTTTGACAAAGATTCCTTGCCAACTCAGAGCTGCTCCGGTCACAGAAGCAGAAGGGATTCGGATGATGAAGAAAATACCGACACACCGGATACCAATACCGACAACAGCAATGGTAATACTGGCGGCAATACAGACACCAATACCGGCGGTAATACCGATACCGGAACAGGCGGCAATACCGGCGGCGGCGATACCGGCGGCGGTAATACGGGCGGCGACGCCGGCGGCGGTAACACCGGCGGTGGCGACACTGGCGGCGGTAATACGGGCGGCAACACCGGCGGCGGTAACACTGGCGGTGGCGAGTCCCCTGCCGAATAAAATTAACTAAATGATACTGTCATAACAAAAAGCCTCTTCCCGAAGCATATAACTTACGGGAAGAGGCTCTTATTTATTTTTCAATATTATCTAATCTGTAAAGCCGGATATACTACTCATTGTCCAGAACAAGCTTAGCTGCTCCGCAGATACCTGCATCATTTCCCAGCCTGGCAAGAACAAATCTCACATTTTTATTTGCAAAGAATGCACGTTCCATGTATGGTTCCCTTATGTAGGGGATCAGTACTTCTCCTGCCTTTGAAACACCGCCGCCGATGACGAATACCGCAGGATCTGTCACTGCAGCCAGATTTGCAAGTGCATATCCCAGATATTTTCCGAATACAACCGCAATTTCCTTTGCAACCTCATCTCCTGCTTTGACTGCATCAAAGACATCCTTTGCCGTTACATCCTGCTTATTCAAAATCGTGGGGCGCATCTCCTGTCCCAGTTTCTGCTTTGCCAGGCGGACGATCCCCGTTGCCGAAGCATACTGTTCAAGACATCCTCTGTTTCCACAGCCGCAGTGATCTGTCTCTTCATAATTCACACAGAGATGCCCTATCTCGCCGCCGGCTCCGTTTGCGCCGACAAGCATCTTACCGTCAATGATTACTCCGCCGCCGACACCGGTGCCAAGCGTAACCATAATCATATTCTTCTCGCCTTCTCCGCCGCCTTTCCACATTTCTCCGAGAGCAGCTACATTAGCGTCATTTCCGATATAAGATGTCAGACCTGTCAGCTCTTCCAGCTCTTTCTTCACTTCCTTGTAGGTCCATCCGAGGTTGGCGCTTCCGTTTACAACACCGTCTGCAGTCACAGGAGCCGGAACTCCCGCGCCGATTCCAATGACATCATTCTTATTCAATTTGTGTTCCTCGAGTTTCATTTCAATGGAAGCAGCGACATTCGGAAGAATCGCTTTTCCTTCCTCGGATGTGTCCGTGGTTATCTCCCACTTGTCAAGGATCATTCCGGACTCTTCAAAGAGTCCCATCTTAACCGTAGTTCCTCCGATATCCACCCCAAAACAATACTTCATAGCTCTGCACTCCTTTCGGCACTTTTATTTTTTCTTTTTCGTGATATTCTCCTGAACCCTCTTATAAAGCTCCTGAGCCGCGTTGTATCCCATCTGTTTCTGTCTGTGGTTGACAGCCGCAGACTCTACAATGATAGCCAGATTTCTTCCCGGACGAATCGGAATCCGGTGACATACCACCTTGTTTCCGAGGAACTCTGTATATTCCTCCTCCAGGCCGAGACGGTCGTATTCCTTATCACGGCTCCAGTCTTCCAGGGTAATTACAAGATCGATATTCTGTGTCTCTCTTATGCTCTGGACACCGAACATGGATCTTACATCCACAATACCGATACCTCTGAGCTCAATAAAGTGCTTTGTAATCTCCGGCGCCGTACCTACAAGCGTCTCATCGCTCACCTTTCTTATCTCAACTACATCGTCTGTCACAAGACGGTGTCCTCTCTTAATCAGCTCAAGCGCAGCCTCGCTCTTTCCGATGCCGCTCTCTCCCATAATCAGCACGCCTACACCGTATACATCCACGAGCACGCCGTGGATAGAAATGCACGGAGCCAGCCGGACATTCATCCAGCGGATGATCTCTGCCATGAAATCTGACGTCTGCTTCGTGGTATTGAAGATCGGCACGCCATATTTAACAGCCGTCTTAAGGAAGCTTTCCTCCGGCATAATATCCCGGCAGAACACAATACAGGGGATCGGGTGCTGCAGCAGCTTTTCATAAGTCTCCTGGCGCTGCTCTTCACTCAGCGTCTGAACATATCTGTTTTCCACATTTCCGATGATCTGTACTCTGTTTGAATCAAAACGGTCATAAAAACCTGCAAGCTGCAGTGCCGGACGGTTGACATCCGGTACATTAACCACCTTTTCAACCATATCAACTTCAGGTGTGAGATTTTTCAGATTCATTTTTTCTGCAATCTCACTTAACTTTATACCTTGTCCCATAGATTCTCTCCTCACTTTCTCCTGTTCTTTTTATCATATCACTAGTGAAAGAACTTGTACACAGATTCCGCCGCTTTTTCATTCATAGACGGTATTTTTGCCAGTTCTTCCACAGAAGCTTTCTTTATGTCATCAAGACTGAGATATTCCCGCATCAACGCTTTTCTCCGCGCCGGGCCGATCCCCTCGATATCATCAAGTATGGAATGCACCTGTCCTTTGCCGCGCAGCTGGCGGTGATATTCGATGGCAAACCTGTGCGCCTCATCCTGGATCCTGGTGATCAGCCGGAAGGCTTCCGAAGATCTGTCAATGGGGATCTCTTCATTGTGATAGTATAACCCTCTTGTGCGGTGATGATCATCCTTTACCATGCCACACACCGGAATATCCAGATGCAGTTCATCAAGCACCTGCAGCGCCACATTGACCTGACCCTTACCGCCGTCCATAAGGATCAGATCCGGAAAAGCCGTGAACTTCCCGAGCTCCACATTCTCTTTTCGCTCTTTGAGTCCATGGGTAAAGCGCCGGGTCAGCACTTCCCGCATACTGCCGTAGTCATCAGCGCCCTTGATCCCCTTGATCTTGAATTTGCGGTAGTCATTTCGTTTCGGACGTCCCCGTTCATAGACGACCATAGAACCCACCGACTCAAATCCGTTTGTATTTGAGATATCGTAGGCTTCCATACGTACGATCTCGCCTATGTCAAGCAGGGAAGCAATCTCCTTCACCGCTCCGATCGTACGCCCCTCTTCCCGCTTCAGCCGCTCTTTATCTTTCGTCAGCACCATCTTGGCGTTCTCCTGTGCCAGTTCCACCAGTTTCTCTTTTGTCCCTTTCTTCGGCACTCTCAGAGTCACTTTCTGTCCCCGTTTAGAAGCGAGCCATGTCTCCAGCAGCTCCCGATCCTCCACCTCTTCCTGAAGCATCAGCTCGCCGGGTATAAACGGCGTACCCGCATAATACTGCAGAATAAAGCTGTTCAGTATCTCCGAAGTACTCTCGCCCTTTGAAATGCGCAGATAAAAGTGATCTCTCCCTATCAGACGGCCTCCTCTGATAAAGAACACCTGAACAACTGCATCTTCTTCCTGGGAAGCAACCGCAAGAACATCCCTGTCCTCGCCGCTGGAATCCGTAATTTTCTGCTTCTGTGCAACCTTCTTCACACTGCTGATCAGTTCGCGGTACTCGATGGCCCGCTCGAACTCCAGCGCTTCGGAAGCTGCATTCATCTTCTCCTCCAGTTCGCCCAGAACCGCGTCATAATTTCCGTTTAAGAACTTCAGCACTTCGTTTACTGCTTTCCCGTACTCTTCCCTGGAAATATAGCCCTGACACGGAGCATCGCACTGCTTGATATGATAGTTCAGGCAGGGCCGCTCTTTCCCGATATCCCTGGGGAGACTGCGGTTGCAGCTCCTCAAGTGATACAGCTTATGAATCAGGTCGATCGTATCCCTGACTGCCTGAGAACTTGTATAAGGCCCGAAATACCGGGCCTTATCCTTAAGCATTTTGCGTGATAACACTACCCTGGGAAAGGCTTCATTCGTAGTTACCTTTATGAACGGATAGGTTTTGTCATCCATGAGCATTGTATTATATTTCGGATGATGCTCCTTAATCAGGTTGCATTCCAGAACAAGAGCCTCCAGCTCTGAATCCGTTACAATATATTCAAACCGCCGGATGTGCGTCACCATCTGCTCAATCTTGACGCCCTTGTTCCTGCTGCTCTGGAAATACTGGCGTACCCTGTTCTTCAGGCTGATCGCCTTGCCGACATAGATAATGTGGTCTTTCTCGTCGTGCATAATGTACACGCCGGGTCTCCCGGGCAGTTTTTTCAATTCTTCCTGAATATCAAAGTTATTGTTTTCCATGAGCTTTACTCACCGCCTGCCGCCGGCCGGCTGTCCTCCGCCGGTTTCATAGATATGCGTCCTTCACGCTCCGCCGGCGCTCCTTCCTCCGGCTCGTCCGGTTCCGGTATTCCTTTTACCTCCCGGAATATCTTCATAAATTCCTTGCCTGTGATCGTCTCCTTTTCAATAAGGAATGCAGCGATCTTATCAAGTGTTTCCCGATTCTCTGCCAGAAGCTTCTTCGCCTCTTCGTATGCGGCTTTCAGCATCTTCATGACTTCCTCGTCGATCTCGCCGGCCGTGGCATCACCGCAGTTTAATACAGCTCTTCCGTCCAGGTAACGGTTCTGGATGGACTCAAGCCCCATCAGACCGAACCGCTCAGACATACCGTACTGTGTAATCATTGCGCGGGCAATCTTGGTCGCCTGTTCGATATCGTTGGCTGCACCTGTAGTCACTGTGTCGAATACAAGCTCCTCTGCTGCACGCCCTCCGAGAGCTACAACGATCATGGCTTCCAGCTCTTTCTTCGTATTTAAGAACTTCTCTTCTTCCGGCGTCTGCATTACATAGCCGAGAGCTCCCATTGTCCTTGGTACAATAGTAATCTTCTGCACCGGTTCTGTATTCTTCTGGAGTGCGGTCACAAGTGCGTGCCCTACTTCATGGTATGATACGATTCTTCTCTCTTCTTTACTCATGATGCGGTCTTTCTTCTCTTTTCCGACAAGAACCACTTCCACAGCCTCAAAGAGATCCTTCTGGCTTACCACCTGTCTGCCATGTTTCACCGCATTGATGGCAGCCTCGTTGATCATATTTGCAAGATCGGAACCCACCGCACCGGATGTTGCAAGAGCGATTGCCTCAAGATCCACGCTCTCATCCATCCTCACGTCTTTTGCGTGGACTTTCAGTATCTCCACACGTCCTTTCAGATCCGGTTTATCCACAATGATCCTCCGGTCGAAACGCCCCGGACGCAGAAGAGCCGGGTCCAGAATCTCCGGACGGTTCGTCGCCGCCAGAATCAGAAGCCCCTTATTTGTATCAAATCCGTCCATCTCCGCAAGGAGCTGGTTCAGTGTCTGCTCTCTCTCGTCATTGCCGCCCAGTGAAGAATCACGGGTTTTTCCGATGGCGTCAATCTCATCAATGAATACAATACACGGAGCCTGCTGCTGTGCCTGCTTGAACAGATCGCGGACACGGGAGGCACCTACACCGACGTACATCTCAACAAATGCAGATCCTGACAGTGAGAAGAAAGGTACTTTCGCCTCACCGGCGACTGCTTTTGCAAGAAGCGTCTTACCGGTTCCGGGCGGTCCCACAAGCAGTGCGCCCTTGGGAAGCTTTGCTCCGATTCCGCTGTATTTTCCCGGATTATGAAGGAAATCCACCACTTCCTGCAGGGATTCCTTCGCTTCATCCTCGCCGGCCACATCCTGAAATGTAACGCCGGTCTCTTTTTCCATATACATCTTGGCATTGCTTTTTCCGATGCCCATCATGCCTCCGCCTTTGGTCATCTTCCGCATCAGCCAGACAAGCATGATCGCCATCAGGCCTATGGGAAGAATCACTGTGATGAACAGTTCAAGAAGTGTCTGCCCCAATGTATCGGCCGGTTCACGGCTAAATTCAACGCCTGCTTCATCAAGCTTATCCACCAGCGTATAATCATTGACATACCCGGTATAATAGTCCGGATTTCGTCCGGTGTCCTCATCTGTACTGCCTGCACTGCCGCCCGACTGCATCTGTTCCTGAAGCTGGCTGAAAACATTTCCCGGATTTCCTGCCTGACCGCTTTCCTCAAATTCTTCTTGCCGGGCCTCATCCGTCAGTGTTATATAGATCCGGTCACTGCTCAGGTTTACTTCCTGAACCTTCTTGTCTTCAAGCATTGAGAGGAACTTATCATAACTGATCTCCTCCGGCCCGGATCCCCGCATCATAGAGTACAGTCCCATCACCATAAAAGTGACCAGCAGGGTTGTTACGAGGATGATCCCCCAGCCCTGCCGGTTGTGATTCGGGTCTTTATTTCTATTATTATTGTCCATTCTATTCCTCCTAAAAACAGCTATTATCATTATAAAGACAGGTTTTGCATAAATCAACAAAAACATTATGAAAATATTGTAAATCCATGACTTTTTATAGTATACTTGGTACGAAAAAACAAAGGAAAGGGGAAACTATGAAAATAGGTTTTGACAATGAGAAATACCTGAAAATGCAGTCCGAACATATCCGGGAACGGATCGGAAAGTTCGACAACAAATTATATCTGGAGTTCGGAGGAAAGCTTTTTGACGACTATCACGCATCCCGCGTGCTGCCCGGCTTCGCTCCCGACAGCAAATTACGGCTTCTCAAGGAACTGAGCGATCAGGCGGAAATCGTAATCGTTATCAGCGCAAAAGACATTGAAAAAAATAAGGTCCGGGGCGATCTCGGCATCACATATGATACTGACGTGCTTCGTCTGATTCAGACCTACAGGGATCAGGGGCTCTATGTGGGAAGCGTAACGATCACACAGTTTTCCGGACAGGAGAGCGCTCTTCTGTTCAAAAACAGACTGGAAAACATGAATATCCCGGTATATCTTCATTATATTATTCCAGGCTATCCGTCCAATATTCCTCTCATTATCAGTGAGGAAGGATACGGGAAAAACGATTATATCGAGACAACGCGCCCTCTCGTCATCGTGACGGCTCCGGGGCCGGGAAGCGGAAAGATGGCCACCTGTCTCTCCCAGCTCTACCATGAGCACAAGCGAGGCATTCACGCAGGATATGCCAAGTTCGAGACATTCCCGATCTGGAACCTTCCTCTCAAACATCCGGTCAATCTGGCGTATGAAGCAGCGACGGCCGACTTAAACGATGTAAACATGATCGACCCGTTCCACCTGGAAGCTTACGGTGAGACGACCGTCAACTATAACCGAGATGTGGAGATCTTTCCCGTCCTGAATACGATATTTGAAAAGATCTATGGCGAAAGCCCTTACAAATCTCCCACGGATATGGGCGTTAATATGGCGGGCAACTGCATCTGCGACGACGAAGTCTGCCGTGAAGCATCAAAACAGGAAATCATCCGCCGCTATTACGCCGCACTGAATGCACTTGTAAAAGGTGATTCTTCTGAAAAAGAGGCAGAAAAGATCGAGCTTCTCATGAATATGGCCGGTATCACTGTTGCAGACCGCAGAGTTGCTGTTGAGGCCCAGAACCGCGCAAAGGAAACCGGTGGTCCTGCCGCTGCGCTTGAACTTGACGACGGCCGCATCATAACCGGCAAGACAACGAACCTCCTCGGAGCTTCCGCCGCCCTGCTTCTGAACGTGCTGAAAGACCTCGCCGGAATCGACCATGAAAAACATATCATATCCCCCGAATCCATCGAACCGATCCAGAAGCTGAAAGTGGATTATCTGAAGAGCAAGAATCCCCGCCTTCACACTGACGAAGTACTGATCGCTCTCTCCGCGAGTGCCGCTTCAAACCCGGAAGCGCGCCTTGCACTCTCCCAGCTTCCGAAACTGGACGGATGTCAGGCGCATACTTCCGTCATGCTCTCGGATGTGGATATCAAGATCTTTAAGAAACTCGGCGTACAGCTCACCTGCGAGGCAGTATATGAACATATTCTGCTCTCATAACTCCTCAGTTCACGGGTTAGTAACAGCTCAGCACGCGCCATTTGCAAAGCTGCACTGTTACATTAAAAAACACTGTACTTTCTGACCTATCTGTTGTATACTATATAGGTATTTTTTCAGACAGTCTGACTATATGTATGGATCCGGCCACAACGGCGTGGCTTTCCATCCATGGTCAGACTGTACTCTTTTTTAAGGAACCGCTTACCATTCACCAGATATTTTCAATTACAGGAGGGCACTATTATGGCAGTAAAATATGTATTCGTAACCGGCGGCGTCGTTTCCGGACTCGGAAAAGGCATCACGGCCGCTTCCCTCGGGCGTCTGTTAAAAGCCCGGGGATACACCGTAACCATGCAGAAATTTGATCCTTATATCAACATCGATCCGGGAACTATGAATCCGGTACAGCACGGTGAAGTCTTTGTCACGGATGACGGAGCCGAGACTGATCTGGACCTGGGACACTATGAACGTTTTATCGACGAGAGCCTGACAAAGAACTCGAATGTCACGACCGGAAAGATCTACTGGTCCGTTCTTCAGAAAGAGCGCCGCGGCGATTTCGGCGGAGGCACCGTGCAGGTTATTCCGCATATCACAAATGAAATCAAAAGCAGGTTCTACCGTAATCCTGCTGCTACCGATACAGAAATTGCCATCATCGAGGTGGGCGGTACAGTCGGAGACATCGAGAGCCAGCCTTTCCTTGAATCCATCCGCCAGTTCCAGCATGAGAAAGGTGCGGAAAATGTTATCCTCATTCACGTGACACTGATCCCTTATCTGCGCGCTTCCCAGGAGATGAAGACCAAACCCACACAGGCAAGCGTTAAAGAACTGCAGGGAATGGGGATTCAGCCGGATATCATCGTATGCCGCTCCGAGTATCCCCTTGACTCGGGCATGAAGGATAAAATTTCTCTGTTCTGTAATCTTCCGGCAAGCCACGTACTCCAGAACCTGGATGTTGAATATCTCTATGAGGCTCCTCTGGCAATGGAGAAGGAGCACCTTGCACAGGTTGTCTGCGAATGTCTCCATCTGGACTGTCCGGAACCGGATCTCAAAGACTGGACAGAGATGGTAGAGAACCTGCGTCACCCGACCCAGGAAGTAACTGTAGCCCTTGTCGGAAAATACATTCAGCTCCACGATGCATACATCAGTGTCGTAGAAGCATTAAAACACGGAGGCATCTACTCCCATACCACAGTAAACATCAAGTGGGTTGACTCCGAAACTGTGACAGAAGAAAACGCCGAAGAACTTTTCTCCGACGTAAGCGGCATTCTTGTCCCCGGCGGCTTCGGTCACAGAGGAATCGAGGGAAAAATCACAGCCATCAAATATGCCCGCACACACGGTATACCATTCCTCGGTCTCTGTCTTGGAATGCAGCTTGCCATTGTGGAATTTGCAAGAGACGTCGTCGGATATCATGACGCACACAGCATGGAACTCAAGCCTGACACTACCCATCCGGTGATCCACATCATGCCGGACCAGATCGGCGTGGAAGATATCGGCGGCACGCTCCGTCTCGGCGCATATCCATGCGTACTCAAAGAAGGTTCCCTTGCCGAGAAACTGTACGGCACACGGGAGATCAGCGAACGCCACCGCCACCGCTACGAGGTAAACAATGATTACCGCGAGGTTCTGGAGGAACACGGAATGTCTCTTTGCGGTCTTTCCCCTGACAGCCGTATCGTTGAGATGATCGAAATCCCGTCCCATCCATGGTTCATCGCAACGCAGGCGCATCCGGAGCTTAAATCCAGACCTAACCGTCCGCACCCGCTGTTCAAGGGATTCGTGGAGGCAGCACTCAAAAAACAGAACGAAACCGTACAGAACTGAGCTGTTCCATCGCCCGGAAAGACCGCTTTATGACCGGGCTGATATAAGAACCGGCCATTAAAATCAGCATAGAATCAGTATAAAAGAGATCAGCCCGTCCTATATTTCAGGACACGCTGATCTCTTCTTTATCAAACAACTCGTCTATAATTTTTTCGTAGGCTGCACATTTCTCAGCCTTTTTTATTTTCTTTGCATATTTCTTATAATTGCTGAATACCGGAGCGAGATACGTCCATAACTCCTTCATCTTAAAAAGAATCGTTCTGTCACCGGACATCTCCTCACAGTACCCTGCATAAAGAAGATCATGGAAACGCCGCAGTTCCGCGGCATCGGCTCCCGCCCCTCCCCGGATTCTCCGTGCCAGCGCAGGATCGGCAAGAACTCCCCTGCCCATCATAATACATTCCACAGCCGGCTGCATCTGTGTAAAGCGTTTATAATCCTCCGGGGTAAAGATATCACCGTTATAGCACACCGGATTGCTGCTCTTTTCCAAAGCCTCAGCAAACGCTTCCATATTCGGGGTATTTTTATAAAAATCCTTTTGTACTCTCGGATGGATGATCAGCTCTTCCAGCGGATATTTGTTATATATCTCAAGAATGGGGCCAAACTCCTCCGGTTTCTCCATCCCCAGCCTCGTCTTGACCGAGATACGGATGTCGCATTTTTCAAACACCTCGTACAGAAAATCATCCAGTCTGTCCGGATATGCAAGGAAACCGGCTCCGCGTCCTTTTGTCACAACCGTTTTAGACGGACATCCCAGATTCAGATTGATCTCCCCGTAACCGTATTCTTTCAGTTTTGCGGCAGTCCGTATAAAATCCTCGGGCCTGTTTGTCAGGATCTGGGGAACTGTATACATTCCTTCATTATGATCCGGCAGGATATCTTTCTTTTCTCTCGCACTGAAGTGCCCCATCTGATTCGGCCTGATAAAGGGCACAAAATATTTATCAAATCCGCCGAAACATTCATGAAGTGCACGGCGGAAAATCCATCCTGTAATTCCCTCAAGAGGAGCCAGATAAAGTTTCATGTCACATTTCCCTTCTAAATATATTCTGAAGACATACATTCATACGTTATTACAGAAGGGAGCTTCTTGTCAAGCAGAAAATGATATGCTAAGATGATCAACGGAATAAAATCGAAACAAGGAGTGATACAATGCACACAATCAGAAAATTCATAGATTATTATGCGCCGTACAAAGCAGTCTTTTTTATTGACCTGATCTGCGCCGCTCTTATCAGTATTGTGGATCTCGCTTATCCGCAGATCCTGCGCACCATGACCAATACTCTTTTTACCAAAGACAGCAGTACAATCCTGGGCACACTGCCCTTAATAGCCGTTGCTCTGCTGGTCATGTATATCGTCCAGAGTCTCTGCAAATATTACGTAAGCTATCAGGGCCATATGATGGGAGCCAACATGGAGCGTGATATGCGCCAGCAGCTCTTTGATCATTACGAAAAGCTTTCCTTTTCCTACTACAGTCAGAACAATTCCGGACAAATGATGAGCAAACTTGTCTCCGACCTGTTCGACATCGCCGAATTCGCACACCACGGACCTGAGAACCTGTTCATCTCCGTTGTAAAGATCATCGGTTCATTCATTTTCCTGTTCCTTATCAACTGGAGACTGGCTCTGCCTCTCGTTGTCCTCGTTCTGTGTATGTTCCTCTTCTCATTCCGCCAGAATCAGCGAATGCAGGAGACTTTCATGGAGAACCGCAGGAAGATCGGCGATGTCAACTCAAGTCTGCAGGATACACTGGCCGGCATCCGTGTCGTTCAGTCCTTTGCCAATGAGGATATCGAGAGAGAGAAATTCAAAAAAAGCAACCACGCATTTCTCATTTCCAAGCGGAATAATTATAACTGCATGGGGAATTTCATGGGGTGGAATCTTTTCTTTCAGGGCATGATGTATCTCGTGACACTTGTATTCGGCGGATATCTCATCGCCCACGATCTCATGAATGTCACAGATCTCGCAATGTATGCCCTGTACATCGGTATTTTCATCAGTCCGATCCAGATCCTTGTAGAACTGATCGAAATGATGCAGAAAGGTCTGGCCGGTTTCCGCCGCTTCCTGGACGTGATGGAGACCGAACCGGAGATTGTGGATGCGCCGGACGCAAAGCCTCTCACCGATGTGAAAGGCCGCGTCTGCTACGAAGATGTGTCCTTCCACTACAGTGACGACGATACACCTGTCCTCTCTCATGTATCCTTCGAAATTCCCGCCGGGAAATCCATCGCTCTCGTCGGACCTTCAGGCAGTGGAAAAACAACCATCTGCTCTCTTCTGCCGAGATTTTACGATGTAACCGGCGGACGGATCACTATCGATGGAAAAGATGTACGCACACTGACCCTGAAGAGTCTGAGAACCCAGATCGGCATGGTACAGCAGGATGTCTACCTTTTCTCAGGCACTATACGGGAGAACATTGCTTACGGAAAACCCGGCGCATCCATGGATGAGATCATCGAAGCCGCAAAACGGGCCAATATCCACGACTTTATCCAGGAACTTCCGGACGGCTACGACACTTTTGTCGGGGAACGCGGCGCCCGCCTTTCCGGCGGTCAGAAGCAGCGCATCTCCATTGCCCGCGTGTTCCTGAAGAATCCGCCGATTCTCGTTCTTGACGAGGCGACCAGCGCACTTGACAATGAAAGCGAACGCTGGATCCAGCAGAGCCTGGAAGAACTCTCCGAAGGCAGGACGACCATCACCATCGCTCACCGGCTCTCCACCATCCGGAACGCCGATGAAATCATCGTCATAACAGAGGACGGGATTGCCGAGAGAGGGACGCACGAGACATTGCTGAAGCAGAACGGAATCTATGCGCACTACTACAATATGTAGATATATTCCGATTTTTCGTATCGGCTCAGGAGTAGAAAATCATTTGAAAAGTAGTTAGATACGGAATGATCGACTCACGTATCCGCGGACAGAGGAAAGGTTG
>CAJFGR010000002.1 GCA_904377845.1 uncultured Ruminococcus sp.
GTATTCCACCGTCCTATACCTCATCCCTGTAACTTATCCACCGTATCAGTTCATTATAAAAATCTTAGATTTTTGTCTTGACAACTGAGCCACTATAATCCGGATAATAAATATATTTATTTGGAAGATGGGATTGTAACTTCTATTAGTGAATAATAATTACATATAAGAATGGTTACGATGACGTATCAAAATGGAATGGAGGCATGCAATACATATTGTTGCTCTGAGGAAAAGTATTGTAAATATTCGGCAAGTTGTAACAAGTCAAGTTTAAATAGAAAACCATTAACAGAAGCTTTGAATCCGATAATTAAACATAAGTTTTAATATGTATTAGAGGTGTACATTAGTATGCCTCTTTTTATAATTTTGAAGTATTAAAAATAACCTATAAAATGTTAGTATTAAAAATATTTACTTTTGGTGTTAGATATGATAATATTGGATATATCAAATATAACGAACGATAAAATTAATACTTTTGGGGTGATGTAAATGTCAGTTTATGGTTATTGTAGAATATCCACACGGAAACAGAGTATAGAACGACAGATAAGAAATATAAAAGAAAAATATCCTAATGCTACTATTATTGAAGAAGCATATACAGGAACTAAGATTGTTGGAAGGGAGAAGTGGAAAAATCTTCTTAATAGAGTGAAAGTTAATGATACAATAGTATTTGATAGTGTAAGCCGCCTGAGTAGAGATGCGGAAGAAGGTTTTGAACTGTATGAAAGATTATTTAATAAGGGTGTAGAATTAGTATTTCTCAAAGAGCCGCATATTAATACATCTACTTACAGAGAAGCTGTCGATAATAAATTAAAAGTATCAGTTAATACAGGTGATATGGCTACAGATGAGTTGATGGACAGTATAATTCAAGCATTAAATAAATATATTCTATCCTTAGCAAAGACACAAATTAAATTAGCATTTGAACAGGCGGAAAAGGAAGTTAAAGATTTGCAACAAAGAACAAAGGAAGGAATTGAAACTGCTAGATTAGCCGGGAAACAGATTGGACAGAAAAAAGGTAATACGTTTGAAACAAAGAAAAGTATAAAAGCCAAAGAAGAGATTAGAAAATATTCAAAAGATTTTATGGGGACATTGAATGATATTGAAGTTATGAAATTAGTAGGAGTAAGTAGAAATAGCTATTATAAGTATAAAAAAGAAATGTCCTTTTGAAGAAAATGTGTTATAATTAATAATAATTTGAAAGGGAAAATTTGTATGTTTGATGATGTTAAAGTTAAAGAAAACGATGAGTTTGAAGAACGTATTTTAAAAATATATAATCAATATGAAAAAAAGGATATTGAAGAAGAATATAAAGATTTATGGAATGGTTTTGTAGAGTTGATTCAATATATTCAAAATCAGAATACGGTAAATAATATGTCTCCAATGGAAATGATTAAATTACTGAAGGAGATAGGGTTTCAGGATTATGAGATAAAAGAATTATTTTTATCTCAAATGAAAACACAGTAGATAATTATGCAAACAGTAGGCACAATTTCTGATTTATTAAAGATAATTTTAGAATTCAAATCGTTCTTTTCTGCTCAACAAATTTATTATAGAGGTCAAAAAAATGGTCGAAAAGAAGGATGGGATTTATTACCCAGTTTTTATAGGGAAAGAAAACAGAATCCTAAAATACCGTTTTATACAGATAAAAAGGAAGAAATCAATGCTATATATAAATTTGTAGAGAAAAATTATGACTATTTTAAAGAAATAGATTTTTCTGATTTAATTAGTATAATTAATATACTACAGCATTATGGTTTTCCTACGAGAGTTTTAGATGTAACTCAAAATCCGTTGGTAGCGTTATACTTTGCATTAGAACAAGTGGAAAATGATGATGAAAACCATCCTGTTATATATTTATTGTATGCGGAAAAAGTAAATGCTGCTTATATGGTAAATAATGAGCTACATGATTTTTATAATGAAAATATAGAGGATAAAAAAAGATTATATTCACCTATATTAGTAAATGGTTCTTATTTATCAGACAGAATTCGAAGTCAAAAAGGTGATTTTATTCTTTTTTATGATGAGACCGATATAGCTAAAATTCCATCTTTTTCTGTTGAAGAAATAGCAATTGAGAAGAGTAAAGTAGATAATTTGAAAGAAGAGCTGGAATTAATAGGGATAAGTGAGTCTACAATTTATCCTTCTTTGTCAGCTGAAACCAAGAAGATAAAGAGAAATATGTTAAATACCTATATGCAAAAAGATTTCTTAAGAACAGGGCTTGAAAAATCTGTTAATAATTTTTCTAATCCAAAAGTGGATGTTAATAGAATGGTAGAGCAAAAAGAAGTTTCTGTTCCACGAAAATATTTACAAAGTAAAAAAATGTTTGTAGGGTTAAATCCCCAAAAGAAATAATTAATAGTATCGATAATAATAACGTGTTTAATCCTTCTGTAGATAACGTGAATAAATCCAGTAAAACCAAGGAATTTCCTAGGTTTTCCAAAGCTCACGTTGAGATGATGGGTCTGATCGGTGCAGGAAACAACCCGATGGTTGGTATGACTGTTGCAGTTGCAGTTTCCATTGAGGAAGCAGCTAAAGCTTCTAAATTGACGGCATAATAGAATATGATCATGAAAACCGCACCGGAAGCCGGTGCGGTTTATTACATATTTTTTGAGCTATAGTTTAATGCGGAAGGAGTACATTGATGAAAGTATTGATGATCAACGGAAGTCCTCGTGCAAAGGGAAATACATCCATTGCCCTGCACGAGATGGAACAGTTTTTTGCTTCGGAAGGGATTGAGACAGAGATCGTACAGGGTGGAAACAAAGATATCCGGGGATGCATTGCCTGCAATAGCTGCTTTGAAAAGGGCAGATGTGTCTTTGATGATCTTGTAAATGAGACGGCTCCGAAATTCGAGGCCTGCGATGGCCTTGTAGTGGCAAGCCCGGTCTACTATGCATCGGCAAACGCCACATTGATTGCTTTCCTCGACCGGCTGCTCTATAGCACTCATTTTGATAAGACTATGAAAGTAGGTGCAAGTGTAGTGGCGGCGAGAAGAGGAGGCCTTTCTGCAACATTTGACGAGCTGAACAAATATTTCACGATCTGCGGTATGCCTGTGGCTTCCAGCCAGTACTGGAACAGTATTCACGGAAGAGAGCAGGGCGAGGCACAGCAGGATGCCGAGGGACTTCAGACGATGCGTACGCTTGCGCGGAATATGGCATTTCTCATGAAGAGTATCGCACTGGGAAAAGAACAGTACGGTCTGCCGGAGAAAGAGCCGGCCTGTTTTACAAATTTTGTGCGCTAGGGAAATCTGAGACGGGAAATATTCCGGAGTGTAAAATTGAAAAATATATTGCGGGGCAGCAGGCTTGGAAAGAGTCTGCTGCTTTCGTCTTCCCGGAGAAAAGGTATTTTCCGGATCAAAAAATATATGTTGAAAGATATATAACTATGTTCGCAAGGTATTTCGGGATTCCGTACCGTACGTATCAGGAATGGGAGCTGGGCAGAAGAAGAGTGCCGGAGTATCTGTTGCGCCTGATGGCGTATAAGATCGAGGTGGAGAAAATGGGGAAAGAAAGGGGAGAAACATGATGGAACAAAAAGAACTGGTGATTTTTGAATCAGAGGATCAGGCTGTATCGTTAAAAGTACCAGTCGAAGAAGAAACGGTGTGGTTGACACAGGCACAGATGACAAAATTGTTTTCTGTTGACAGAACGGTAATAACACGCCATGTAAACAATGTGTTTCGGGATGAGGAGCTTGATGAAAAAAGCAATGTGCATTTTTACATTGCAAATTCAGATAAACCTGTCAAGCTCTATAGCCTGGATGTAATTATTCCTGTAGGTTATCGTATCAAGTCAAAAAGAGGTATAGAGTTCAGACGATGGGCGAATAAAGTCTTAAAAGACTACATATTAAAAGGCTGTGCTGTCAACCATAACCGTATCAGTCAACTGGGAGAAGTGATCGACACGCAAAAGTATATGGACATCCCGTATTTCCGTAGGATATAATGATAACATATGAAATAAACGAAAAAGGAGAGACGGATTATGAGAACGATCAAAGCAGAACCACTGACACATGAAGCTTATGCACCGTATGGAACTTTTTATAATATGACAGAGCCGTCGGGTTATTCGCTGAACGGTGAACTTCACCGGTTTTTCCCGGACCGGATGACCGAGTCTTACATAACAAGAACAGCATTTTCACCGATTCTTGTCAAGAAACCGGAAGTAATGAAGATCACACAGGCAGAGTATCACACGACTACACCGGAGATCATTCTGCCGATCAATGATGATATGATCCTCCATGTAGCTCCCGCTTCTGCAGGTACACCGGTTCCGGAGCTGACGAAAGCATTTATTGTACCGAAAGGAACTCTTGTGAAGATCAATACGGCAATCTGGCATCTTGCGCCTCTTCCGGTACATGAAGATGAGCTTCAGGCGATGATCATTCTTCCGGAGTGTACATACGCAAACGATTGTACAGTAGTGGACTATGCAGAAGAAGATCAGTTTGTGATAGAAGTATAGTGAAATGCTATAGATAAAAAGAATAGAATATCATTCGTATCCCGTATTAGACAGGAATCAGAAAAGGGAATATAATATAAACGGAAAACTAGAAAGAAGCGTCAGCCCTATATGGCTGCGCAGACTTAGAAAAGAGGGAATGTACACGATGATTTACAGAGATTTTCAGGATTTAAAGCTCTCAGGTCTGGGAATGGGTGCAATGCGCCTTCCGGTGATCGACGGAGATGACAACAAGATTAATGCAGAGGCTGCAGAAGAAATGGTCGCATACGCCATGGAGAATGGAATCAACTATTATGACACGGCTTGGGGCTATCACGGTGGACAGTCAGAGATCGTCATGGGAAATGCGCTGAAGAAATATCCCAGGGACAAATTTTATCTTGCTACAAAATTTCCGGGATACGATCTTTCCAATTTCGGTAAAGTTGAAGAGATTTTTGAGAAGCAGCTTGAGAAATGTCAGGTAGAGTATTTTGATTTCTATTTGTTCCACAATGTCTGTGAGATGAATATCGATGCTTATCTGGATGATGAAAAATACGGTACATATTCTTATCTGATCAATCAGAAAAAGAACGGACGTATCCGTCATCTCGGCTTTTCCGCACACGGAAATTATGACGTGATTAAGCGGTTCCTTGAGGCATACGGAAAAGACATGGAATTCTGCCAGCTTCAGCTTAACTATCTTGACTGGACATTCCAGGATGCAAAAGCGAAAGTGGAGCTTCTCAGTGAGTACAATATTCCGGTATGGGTAATGGAGCCGTTAAGAGGAGGCAAACTTGCTTCTCTCTCAGATGAAAATACGCAGAAATTAAATGCACTGCGTCCGGACGAGGATATTCCGGCGTGGGCATTCCGTTTCCTGCAGTCCCTGCCGGAAGTAAAGGTTGTCCTGTCCGGTATGTCCAATATGGAACAGCTTAAGGCCAATATTCATACATATGAAGAGGAAAAACCATTAAACGAAGAGGAGATGAAGACTCTTCTCAGTGTTGCTGACAGTATGCTGGAAAAGAAAGTGCTGCCGTGTACTGCTTGTCACTATTGTGTGAGCCATTGCCCGCAGGGGCTTGACATCCCGGCACTGCTTAATCTGTATAATGAACACTGCTTTACAGAGGGCGGTTTCATTGCACCTATGGCACTTTCTTCTTATGATGAAGACAAGAAACCGAGTGCCTGCATCGGCTGCAGAAGCTGCGAGGCTGTCTGTCCGCAGCAGATCAAAATATCCGAAGCAATGGCGGATTTTGCAGAAAAGCTTGCAATGTAAGTAAAATGTCATCGGAGTACATGGGCATAGCCGCTGTACTCCGATGACAGGAAAGGGATATTACGGTGAAGATCAGACGTGAAGAAAATATGGCTGGCGGGAAGGGCCATGTGATCATAAAAGAACTTCTCGGTGAAAAAGAACTAAACGGAAAATGCGGTCTCTATGCAGAAGTAACGATTGAACCCGGATGTTCTCTTGGATATCATGAGCATCACGGAGAGAGTGAGACATATTATATCCTTTCCGGTCAGGGAAATTATGATGACAATGGCAGGATCCGGCCGGTAAAGGCAGGAGATATTACATATACACCCGACGGGTGCGGTCACGCCCTGAGTAATTCGGGAAACACTGATCTTGTATTTATGGCATTGATCATCAAAGACTGACGAGATAATTAAAATCAATAAAATCCGGCTCGTATATCAATTGTACGAGCTTGATTTATTCAAAACCAAATGTTATAGTATGAATAATACTAATAACATATATAAAATTGCTTCGTACAAGCAGGAGGGAGCCAGCCGTTGAGCCAAAACTGCGAAGAGAAATTTGTCAATACCGAAATGTGGAATTTATTCAGAAACAGATTTAAAAGTGAGACAACAGAAGCGTCATACTGGTCGGATATTCAGGAATTCTGCCGTATAACAGGAAAGGAATTTACAAAGAGCGACAGCAGCGATGTGAGAAAATATTATGACTGGATGAATGATCAGGTCAGGAATGGCAGGCTTAGTAAGATCACGCTGACAAAGAAGTTCCGCGAACTTCATTCTTACGCCTCATTTCTAATGGAACAGGGCATATATCTGGCAGGGGAAGAGCATGACTATTTCTATCCGTATTTAAAAACGATGACGAAAGAATCCGCACTTGCCGGGGCTGTCCCGGTAGAAGAGATGGACGCACTTTTAAAAGCTGCGTCTGCTGATAGAATGGCTTATACGATTCTTACGCTTATGTACAGAGCCGGCATGACCTCCACAGAGGTCATAGGGATTTCCGGAGAAGATGATTTTATAGAATATGATGACGGCGTTTATGTAATACTGTCCGACAGGGAGGCCCCCTGTTATATACCTGATGACGCATGGCAGATCTTAAAAGAATATATGGATCAGCGATTCGTCTGTGAAACCTTATTCTATAATCGCAGCGGACGTCCGCTTAATACAATGTATATCAGCCGTATGATGAAGAAGTATTGCTCTCTTGCAGGAATACGTAATTACAGTGCTCAGGCAGTGAGAAACAGCTGTGCTTTTAATATGTTTGCATACGGGGCAACAGACGGACAGACAGCAAGACAGATGGGAAGGACCGAACAGCAGATCCGCAGGTACAGAGGATCCCTTTACCGTAAAAATCTACAGAAGCAGGCGGCGGATCTTGTGAAAATTCATATCGAAAAACCGTAGAATCACCGGAAGTGCCAAAAGGCACATTCCGGGATTTGAATATCTGAATAGTTGAATGATCAGGCAAAGTATTTACGGACGATACATGAAATGACTCCGGCAGCACATAATCCAAAGAGTACATTGTGCATGGAACCATATACCTCCAGGGCGCCTTTCACTCCATATACAGCTTCCGGTGCGTCTGGTATAAACGGACTGAGCAGGAATGCCAGATAAGAAGAGGCAAATACAAGGATGAATGAAAAAAGCCCTCTTCCGGTATCCTCTTTCCATGAGTCTATGCCGTTTCTAACCCTTACCCTTGTCATGGACCAGAGCAGTGAGATCAGCTCAAACAGCAGAAAGAGTACTGCAACGCACAGATAGGACAGCAGTGTAATTGACGGCTGCTTTGTGCGGATCATTTCCATAATATCGCCATAGGGAGTGCTTGCCCGCCAGAAAGTATAGGTGACATATGCCATGATCGCGAGAATCAGTACAGCTGTAAGGGTTCTCACTACTGCTGCAGCAAGACGGGAAAGCGTTCGCCCGCCTTTTCGGATAGGAGCAGCCAGAGGAACGCCGCGCCCCTTTTTCCGGCGTGAAGATCTCCGCTCTTCGGGTTCCCGATCTCTGTCGACAGAACGCTTCTTTCTGCCGGTTCTACTGTCATAATCATCGTCATATTCATCGCTGTAATCATAATCATCATCTGCAGCGGCAAAGTCATCTTCATAATCTGCTGCAGTCTTCCAGTGCGGCCTGCTGTTGTCAGGCTGTCTGCGGCTTTCTGACATATCAACCGTCATGCCGGTATCATCTTCATAAGTCACTTCAAAGTCGTCATCAAATATATCAGAAAATTCCTTCTTATCGTTCATGGAATCCCTCTCTTTCTTTAAAAGGTAACAGTTTTTCTGTTCTAATATCAGATAGTTAAACTGAAAATCCATATTATGTTAGCGCGTTTTTTATAGATTCTCAAGGCTTACGGACAATTTTTTAAAAAGAATTCATTTTTGGCTCTTACAAAAGGACTTTTATTCCGGGGCTTACAAAAGTGTAAGACCCGTCCGGCAAAATGTAAGCTGTCTGAATGGAAGAATATTTCAGCTTTTTGCTACTATAAATATGCAAAAGGAAATTCTGTTCATTACAAGTAGGAGGTAGAGACAGTGAAAAGAGGTTCTAAAAAATATCCGGGCAGGCTGATCGGCTGGCTTATGATCATTTTCCTGATTGTTGTGATCGTGCCGGTGGGAGCTGTTATGTTTGTGATATCCGGGCTGTGGTCAGCTTTGGATCGAGCATTGCTTAAATTTAACAGATAATACCCTCTTTTAACATCGTTTAAAAAATCTTTGTGAAATCTTAAGATTTGTTTTCCTGTTATCTTAAGAACACTAAAGTATGATTAAACTGTTAAAAATACTGATGTTTGAATGCCGATGCCGGCGAATGAGAGAGAAGGAGAGGCTTATCTATGAAATACATTACATTTACAGTACCCTGTTATAACTCTGAAAGCTATATGAGACGATGCATTGATTCTCTGCTGACAGGAGGAAATGATGTAGAGATTATTCTGATCAACGACGGATCTACTGACGGGACAGCGCAGATTGCAGATGAATATCAGCTCGCGCATCCTGATATTGTCCGTGCGGTACATAAAGAAAACGGAGGACACGGTTCAGGAGTGAATAAAGGACTTGAACTGGCGAGGGGGATCTACTATAAAGTGGTGGATTCTGACGACTGGCTGGATCCGGATGCATACAAGAAACTGCTGGCAAGAGTGAAGGAGTTCTGCGGCGGCGGACGGGCGGAATTTGAAGAGGGTATACCGGATCTCTTTGTCTGCAACTATGTTTATGATCATCTGGACGAAGGTAAGACACGGAGCATGGATTACCGCAATGTTTTTCCAACGGAGAAGCTGTGCAGCTGGGATACCATCGGGCACTTCAGGCCGTCACAGTATCTGATCATGCATTCGCTAATGTTCCGCACAAGCATATTGAGAAAGTCAGGAGTAAAGCTCCCGGAGCATACATTTTATGTAGACAATCTTTTCTCTTATCAGCCGCTTCCCTATGTGGAGAGTATCTATTATATGGATATTGACCTCTATCATTATTATCTGGGGCGGGAGGATCAGTCAGTCAACGAGAAAGTCCTGATGAAGCGGATCGACCAGCAGATCCGTGTCACGGAACTGGTGGCAGAATGTGTAGATTTAAATGAAGTGAAGAAAAAATATCCCAAGCTTGCCTCCTATATGACGCGTAATATTTCGATCATGCTGTCGATTTCTTCTATCCACCTGTTGCTTATAAAGACAGCGGAGGCAGAGCAGAAGCGGCGGGATATGTGGGAGAGGATCAAGGCGTATAACGCCGCCCTCTATTACCGGCTGAGATACTCGACTCTGAGCGGACTTACTTATCTGCCGGGCAGACTGGGCGGAAAACTTACGATAAGCGGATATCGCTTCGCAAGGAAGATCTATCAGTTCCAGTAGAAAGTACAGATTGCATACAAACGCTGTTTTATGCGTATAAAAGGGGAGAAAAAAGTATGGCAGAGATTTACATAGCATTCGTGGATACGCCCGGTTTTTTTGCCGGGATTATCCGGAGTGTGATAAGACAGAAATACATTCATGTGGCGCTCTCACTGGATCCGTATCTGGAAGAAACTTACAGCATCGGGCGCCGGCATCCGTCGGTACCGCTCATCGCAGGATTTGAGAAAGAAGATAAATATAAAATACTCCGGGCATTCCCGGATGCTGAATATATGGTATGCAGTGTAAAGTGTACACCGGAACAGAAAAAGTATATCGAGCAGAAATTAAACGAGGCAATGGAGCAGCGTTTCCATTATCATTATGCCGTAATCGGACTGCCGTTTATCCTGATGAATATCCCGTTCTATCAGAAGAATCATTATACCTGTTCGTCCTATCTGGCAAAACTTCTGGAAGAAGCGGGAGTCTGTCAGTGGGACAAGCATTTCTCACTGGTGACACCGAAAGATTTCTATGAATATGAAGGGAAAAAGAAAATATTTGAGGGCAGTCTTTATGAATTTGCTGCAAGAAGCAGAAGACCTGCAGAAAGAAAGCGGATCCCGGTCTTTTCATTCATGCAGCCTGCATATGCGGGAGCTGCGTATATTATTAATTTTCTGAAGCGGGGTGCGAACTTATGAGTATGAAAAAGAGAGTGCTTCAGATCGCTTTGTTTCTGGCTGTCATGCTGCTGACTTTTTATGCGCTGTTCAGCGGAAGAGATTTATCCGAGATCGGGCGCGCAATTATGAGTATGTCGTTCTGGTATCTGATTCCTTCGATAGCGCTGGCAGTATTCTTTGTATGCGCTGAGGGATTTATGATCTGGTATCTGCTCCGCTCCATGAAAGCACAGAAAGAAGGGTATAAAGCCAGTTCCCTTCCAAGGTGTATCCAGTACTCCTTTATCGGTTTCTTCTATTCCGGCATCACTCCTTCGGCGACAGGGGGACAGCCGGTACAGCTCTACTACATGAACAAAGACGGAAACCGTGGTTCGGACAGTACAGTTGTGCTCATGACGGTGGCAGTGGCTTACAAATTCGTCCTTGTCGTTATGGGACTCGGTATCCTGCTCTTCTGGATGCATCCGCTGCGGCAGGAGCTGGGAAGTTATTTCCCGTTGTATTTATTAGGATTGGCACTCAATGTAATTCTGGTAATCCTTATTCTGGGAGTTATGCTTTTCCCGAAAGTGATCCTGAAGCTGGCACTTCTGTTTGAAGGCTTGTTTATCCGGCTTAAGATCTGGAAACCTTCGGAGAAAAGGGAAGAGAAGATCAATGGGTTTATCGACAGTTACCAGCAGGCGGTAACATGGCTGAAAGACCACAAAGGCAGCCTTCTGGTCGTGATCTTTGTGACTTTTCTGCAGAGATGCAGTGTGTTCGTACTGACCTATATGGTCTATTTGGGATTCGGTCTTCAGGGCTCCGGCGCAATGAAAGTGATATTGCTTCAGGCAGCCGTATATATTGCGGTGGATATGCTGCCTCTGCCCGGGGCTCAGGGAATTACGGAGCTTATGTATCAGGCGGTGTTCGTTCATGTGTTTACAGGAGCATACCTGATTCCGTCCATGCTTGTCAGCAGAGGTATCAATTTCTATTTTCTGCTGATCGTAAGTCTGGTGATCGTATTGGTAAATCGGTTTGTATTTGACAGAAGAAAGACAGCAAAGGCAGTCCGCGCATGAAGCGGGCTGTTTTTGCTGTCCAGAGAAAATGTAACAGTTCAGCCCGCGCCATTCGTAAAACCGCACTTCGTGCTTATCGCGGCTGCCGCCGCTGTTTTACTCATTGACAGGCGCTCAGTTCATCTGATTATCAGTCGCCGGATTCTTATGCGAGCATAAATCCGTCTCCTGATATCAGATGGCTGAACTGTTACGAGAAAATATCTATTGGTTATGTAATTATCTTGACAAAATATTCTTTACTGATATAATATTACGAATTTAATATAAAGGCGGCACATAATTAATATGGGGAATAAGATGGGCAAAAAGATTCAAAGGATATTCTTAATTATATTTGCAGCGCTTTTGTGCTGCTTTTCTGCCGGCTGCAGTCATAAAAACACTGTGGCAGAAGATAAAGAAAGCAATAAAGATACGAGCATTTCAGGCAAGCCGGAAGATACGGAAGAGTTGTCCGAAGCAGAAATTTATGAAAGAGGATATAATCTTCCCATAGACAGCGCAGAGAAGGAAGAGGCGGAAAAGGACTGCGCGGAAATGATGGAAGCAATCCGCGACATCTATGAAGAAGCAGATAAGGGAACTTCCATCAATGCAGTGATCTCGCAGGAGACAGCGATAAAAATGCAGCAGGTTATAGCTGAAAAAGACGTGCCGGCTGCGGTCAGTGGATTCGACGTGGATATGATGAACTATGATGCAATGGAAGACTTTCTGGATGAGGCGTCGGCAGGAAATCAGTCAGAGATTATTTTATACAGGATACACACGGACGGTACGGTCTCCAGAGAGAAGTTTACCTTTGACGGGAAAGATATGTATTCACTTTATACAAAGGGCAGATGGACAGATGATATGGAGCCGGCTTTCAGCGTCAACAGCCGTTCCCGGATGAGTCAGTGGAAGTATACGGAGAAAGGATGGTTTTGCTATGAATATTGTACCGCACAGCCGCCGGAACTTACGGAGGTCGTGGATGCATACGAGATGATACGGGTAAAGCCGCAGAAGGAAGAGTACAGGGAGATGGAGGAGAACTATCTTGATATTATCGGATATCAGGGAAATAATCTTCTGTGCTCCGAATGGTCGGAGGATCAGATTGAGGGACTGGATTTTAACGGACTGTATGAATACCTTTATATGGAAGAATACGGAAGAGAGATAGATACGGAAAAATGTGCCGAGGGTATCCCGCGGGAAGAGTTTGAAAGTCTGCTGACGAAATATCTGCCGGTGACAGCAGAGCAGCTCAGGGAATATGCATCTTATGATGCCGAAAGCGGAACCTATGACTGGGTCATGCTGGGAGTCGGGAATTATGCTCCGAACGCTTTCTGGATCTCTGTGCCGGAAGTGACAGGGATTAGAGAAAATGAGGATGGAACCGTAACACTGACGGTGGATGTGGTATGTGAGAAAAAGGGAAACGATGACTTATATACCCATGAAGTTACACTGCGTATTCTGGATGATGGAAAAGCGATGTATTTGTCTAATCACATTTTAGATGACAGACCGGGAATGATCCCGGATTATCAGTATCGGTGTGGGTGACATAGATCCGGGAAATTCAGTAAAATGAGTTTCCCGGTTTTTTTCTTACATTTTCGTAAGCTAGAGAATTTGGGGAGCGGGGCATGATATAATAATGACGGTGCTTTCTTTTCTGAGCACATAGTATAACGCTTGCTGTGCAGGGATTATTATGTATATCGGCAAGAAGGATTTAAATGAGCAGACTACTTTTATTGGAGGATGATTTGAGTCTGATCGACGGGCTGAAATATTCACTGGAGAAAAACGGGTTTCTTTTGTTACAAGAACTCTGCAGCTCTTTCTGTTACAGACAATGCCATATTTCAGTACAGTATGAATGTCTGATTCCCTGAAAGCATCTGTATAATGCTTTTCGTCAATCTGGCGGATTGCCTTTCGACATTCTTCCTCTTCGTGTGAATCAGCATACTTTACTTCTATGATAATTCCGATATCAGAGTGATCGATCCAGATCATAATATCACCGAATCCGTTCCCGGCTTCCCGGTTTGACCTTACAGACCAGCCTGCTTTATAACTTAGAATGCCGAGAAGGATGCCATGATAAAAGTTTTCTTTTGTCGGCTTCTTCACAAAAGTGTCGCGGACACTGATCGTTTTTTGCATATATTTTGTGAAAAGCTCTTCAACCTTATCAGCTTCTCCATTGATCAGTGAATTACAGAAAGAGTTAAGCAGCTCCCCGTCTTTTTGCACCTCATTCTCAAATAATGCCATAATCTGTTCAGTAAAAATATTTCTGATTTCACGGTTGGGAATGACCAGTTCAAACAGATTATTATCTGAGCGGGCTTTCACAGTCAAATATCCGGTCATGAAAAGAGCACTCCAGATATTTTCGGGAGAAGAAAACAGGTCTTTATAGGTTAATTCCTGCCGTACCGTTTTCTGTACGGATTCTCCGGCAATAAGGTGTTCAATTTCCACTTTGGTAAGTGTACGCTGTTCTCCCATACTTTCTACGAAGCGTTTTATAATATCATTTCCACTGGGATTGATCCAGTAGTTTTCCGGAGGCAGCTGTTTATTTTTTCTGTGCTTCTGACAATAACAGATCACATCCCACGGACAGTAGATATCGGAACTGCCGAAACGATATCCGTCATACCATTCTTTCACAATGCTGTAATTATTTTCCAGACCGTAATATCGGAGCATTTCTTTTACCTCGGCATCTGTAAAACCGAAATACTCGTCAAAGTCCATGTCTGTTATCGTATATACATTAAAATTATTTAATCCTGTAAATATGCTTTCTTTCGCTACCCGAAGACAGCCTGCGAGTACGGCAAAATACAGATTGTCATTGGTCTTCAGGGCGTTGCTGAAAAAATTACGGATAAGATGTACCATTTGTTCATGGTAGCCATATTCATTTGCTTTCTGAAGCGGAACGTCATATTCGTCAATCAGAAGAATGACTTTTTGACTGTAGTGTCTGTACAGCAATTCTGTAAGTACACGCAGACTGTAACAAAGGGTGTCGTCTGTCATATCCTGAACCAGCATATGCTGCAGAAGATCTTTGTCATTGTCTGAAAGCACGCTGCTTTTAAAAAGAAATTGAAGACGCCGCACTTCTTCGTTGACAACCCTGATAAACATTTTCCGGGCTGTCTGGAAATCTTCAGCATCTATACTTTTCAGGCTGATTGAGATTACCGGAAATTTCCCCATATATTCATTGCAGAGAGCAGTTTCACGGGAAATACAAGTAACTTAAAAATTTTCATAAAGTTGTTTTTCCGGAAAGATGATTCGTTATACTTTACAGATGACGAATCGTTGATTGCACTTGACAACTCCTCGTAAACTCTGCACAATAATTCCATATGGATTTATTATCTGCATACGGGATATAAATGCAGAGTCTGTGAGGAGTTTTTTATGAATATCATCAATATAGAACATATCAGTAAGATCTACGGAGAAAAGGTCATCTATGAGGACGCGTCTTTCGGTGTCCAGCAGGGAGATAAAATCGGAATTGTAGGTGTCAACGGAACCGGAAAATCCACGATTCTTCGGATGATCGCCGGCGAGGAAGTGCCGGATGAGGGACAGATCATAAAGCAGAACGGGCTTAAGATCGCCTATGTGCCGCAGAATCCGGTATTTCCGGACGGGGCGGATATCCGCTCCTATGCATTCTCAAAAGGCGATGGAGAAGACTGGCAGGTGGAGTCTAATCTGATGGAGCTGGGGATTTCTCAATTTGACCAGAAGATCGAGCATCTCTCAGGCGGCCAGAAGAGAAGAGTTGTGCTGGCAAAGACACTGGCGGAGGATTTCGACGTCCTCCTTCTGGACGAGCCGACCAACCATCTGGACGGGGAGATGATTACATGGCTGGAGGAGTATCTGAGATCCTACCGGGGAACTGTCTTTATGGTGACCCACGACAGGTATTTCCTCGACAGAGTGTGCAGCCGGATTCTTGAGATCAGCCGCGGGAAAATGTACGGATATGATGCGGATTATTCGGGATTTCTTGAACTGAAAGCTGCCAGGGAGGAGATGGAGCTTGCGTCAGAGCGGAAACGGCAGAGCGTATTGCGCATGGAGCTTGAGTGGGCGAAGCGGGGATGCCGTGCAAGAACGACGAAGCAGCGGGCAAGACTGGAACGGCTGGAAGCTCTGAAAAACGGAAAGGCGCCGGTGCAGGATCAGACCTTGGAGCTGGGATCCGTGGAGACAAGGATGGGAAAGAAGACCATCGAACTTCATCACATCAGCAAGAGTTACGGGGAAAAGAAGATACTGGAGGATTTCAGCTATATTGTCCTGAAAAACCAGAGGCTGGGAATCATCGGACCCAACGGATGCGGAAAATCAACGCTGATCAAGATGATCGCAGGTCTTGTCGAGCCGGATACGGGACACATTGAGATCGGTGAAACCATTAAGATCGGATATTTTGCTCAGGAAGAGCAGCATATGGACGACAGCCAGCGGGTGATTGACTATGTGAAGGATATTGCAGAATATATCACCACAACGGATGGGAAGATCAGTGCTTCGGCGCTTCTTGAGAGATTCCTCTTTACCCCGGATATGCAGTATGCACCTATCGGAAAGCTCTCAGGCGGGGAAAAGCGCAGACTCTATCTGTTGGGCGTCCTTGCGGAGAATGCCAATGTGCTTTTATTTGACGAGGCTGGCAACAATCTGGACATTCCGACGCTGACGATCCTCGAGGATTACCTCAACTCCTTTAACGGCATCGTGATCACAGTCTCCCACGACAGATATTTCCTGGACAACGTTGTAGACCGCATTTTCGAACTGGATGGCAACGGTCATGCGAAACAATATGAGGGCGGGTATACAGATTATCTGGCTGCAAAGCAGCGCGAACAGGATGGCGGAAGCGGAATAGTTTCAGAAAAGACAAAAAAGACGACCGGGGCTGCCGGAAGAGATACAGGAGCAGATGATCAAAAAAGCAAGAACAGCTCAAAGGACTGGAAACAGCACTCCCAGAAGCTGAAATTCACCTATAAAGAGCAGCGGGAATATGAGACGATCGACGATGATATCGCAGCTCTGGAGGAGAAGCTATCCTCCATTGAACGTCAGATCGAGGCCAATGCGACAAACTCTGTGAAACTGCGGGAACTGCTGGCGGAGCAGGAGGAGACTCAGGCGGCTCTTGATGAAAAGACGGAACGGTGGGTATATCTGAATGAACTTGCAGAGAAAATCGCCGAACAGGGTTGACAAAGCAGGATACACTTGGTAATATTATAAAAGACAAAAACAGAGCGCAATCTGTTTTTGGAACGGGAAGGAGAGAAATTGATGAGAAAACAGGTATTTTCATTACTTGTAGACAATAATCCCGGAGTTTTGAGCCGGATCGCAGGGCTGTTCAGCCGCCGCGGATACAGTATCGACAGTATCACCGCAGGAATGACCGCAGATCCGAGATTTACCCGTATCACAGTTGTATCGTCAGGAGACGAGCTGATCCTTTCTCAGATTGAGAAACAGGTCAGAAAACTGGAGGATGTGGTAGCGATCAAAGTGCTCAAGGACGAAGAATCTGTATGCCGTGAACTGATCATGGTCAAGCTTCGCGCCGATGCGTCACAGAGAGGAGAGATCATCTCGGTGGCTGATATTTTCAGGGCGAAGATTGTTGACGTGGAAGAGGATTCCCTGATCGTTGAGCTCACGGGAACGCAGAGTAAACTGGAAGCATTCCTGAATCTTCTGAAAGGATACGAGATACTGGAACTGGCAAGAACCGGCATCACCGGACTTTCCAGAGGGAGCAAGGATGTAGCATATTTTTAATTTTATCATTTTAGGAGGAATGCAAAATGGCAGCAAAAATTTATTATCAGGAAGATTGTAACCTTTCTCTTCTGGAAGGAAAGACAATCGCGATCATCGGCTACGGAAGTCAGGGACACGCACATGCGCTGAACTTAAGAGAGTCCGGATGCAACGTTGTCATCGGTCTGTACGAGGGAAGTAAGTCATGGGCAAAGGCCGAGGCACAGGGATTTGAAGTTTATACATCCGCTGAGGCGGCTAAGAAAGCCGATATCATCATGATCCTGATCAACGATGAGAAACAGGCTGCATTATATAAAAACGATATCGAGCCGAATCTGGAAGAGGGCAACATGCTGATGTTTGCGCACGGCTTCAATATCCACTTCGGACAGATCGTACCGCCGGCAAATGTCGATGTTACAATGATCGCTCCGAAAGCTCCGGGACATACAGTAAGAAGCGAGTATCAGGCTGGAAAAGGTACACCGTGTCTGGTAGCTGTTGAGCAGGATTACACAGGAAAAGCGCTTGACATGGCTCTGGCATACGGTCTTGCGATCGGCGGAGCAAGAGCAGGTATCCTTGAGACAACATTCCGTACAGAGACAGAGACAGACCTCTTCGGCGAGCAGGCAGTTCTGTGCGGCGGTGTATGCGCACTGATGCAGGCTGGATTCGAGACTCTGGTTGAGGCCGGATATGACCCGAGAAATGCATACTTCGAGTGTATCCACGAGATGAAACTGATCGTTGACCTGATCTACCAGTCAGGATTTGCCGGAATGAGATACTCCATCTCCAACACAGCAGAGTACGGCGACTACATAACAGGACCGAAGATCATCACAGAGGATACAAAGAAAGCAATGAAGAAGATCCTTTCCGATATTCAGGATGGTACTTTTGCAAAAGACTTCCTGCTTGATATGTCAGAGGCAGGCGGACAGGCACACTTCCGTGCTATGAGAAAACGCGCTGCTGAGCATCCGTCAGAGAAAATCGGCGAGGAGATCAGAAAACTCTACAGCTGGAGCGATGAGGATAAACTTATCAATAACTAATACTTGATCATACAATAGGTAAGCGGCGAAACGTCCGGCAGTGATCTGCCGGGCGTTTTGTCATAATATTGTCATAATAAAGGAAATCAGAAGAGAGGAGAGAACCTTTTGAAGGGGGAAGAGAATACGGCTCAGTCCGGCCAGCCGGAAGAGGATAATAAAAAAACGAACGACAATGATTTCAGTAAGGGAAGTATTGTACGGCATATACTCAGCCTTGCCGTTCCCATGACGCTGGCACAGCTGATCAACGTGCTTTACAGCGTAGTGGACCGTATCTATATCGGACATCTGCCCCATGCATCCGCAGAGGCACTGACCGGGATCGGACTCTGCCTGCCGATCATCACGATCATATCAGCCTTTGCCAATCTGTTCGGAATGGGCGGTGCACCGCTGTGTTCCATTGCCCGGGGCGGCCATGAAGAGAAGCGGGCGCAGAAAGTGATGGGAAATTCATTCTCCATGCTGCTCCTTACCGGTGCAGTACTCATGATTCTCTGCCTTGTACTGAAAAGACCGATTCTGTATCTGTTCGGAGCAAGCGAGGCGACTTACGGCTATGCGAACGATTATATTACGATTTATCTGCTGGGGACGATCTTCGTTATGGTAAGTCTCGGCATGAATAATTTCATTAACGCGCAGGGATTCGGAAAAATGGGGATGCTGACCGTACTGCTTGGCGCAGTCATGAATATTATTCTGGATCCGGTTCTGATCTTCGGATTCGATATGGGGGTACGGGGAGCTGCCATAGCCACTGTGATATCACAGGGGGCTTCCGCCCTGTGGGTATTCATTTTCCTGACCGGAAAAAAAGCCCTTTTCCGGCTTACCCGGGAATCCATGAAGCTGAAAGCATCGCTGGTAAAGGATATCACTTTTCTGGGGACGTCCGGGTTTGTCATGTCTGTCACGAACGGTACTGTTCAGATCGTGTGCAATGCAGTGCTTGCCCGGTACGGCGGGGATCTCTATGTGGGGATCATGACGGTGATCAATTCCGTGCGGGAGATTGCAACTCTGCCTCTGAACGGACTTACATCCGGAGCGCAGCCGGTTATGGGCTACAATTACGGAGCAGGCTGTTATAAAAGAGTGAAGTCTTCCATCAGATTCATTACAGTAGTGGGAATTGTATTCTCCCTGATCCTGTGGGCAGTCGTATTTCTGGAGCCGAGATTTTTCCTGCATTTGTTTACAAGCGAACAGGAACTGATCGAAAAAGGCATCCCGGCACTGCAGATCTATTTCTGCGGAATCTTTATGATGGCGCTTCAGTTCGTGGGACAGTCCACCAATGTGGCATTAAACCGGCCGAAGCAGGCAGTATTTTTCTCTCTGTTCCGGAAGGTGATCATCGTAGTGCCGCTGACGATCCTGCTGCCGATGATCGGAGGTCTTGGAACAGACGGCGTGTTCTGGGCAGAACCGGTGTCGAATGTGATCGGAGGCACGGCCTGTTTTGTGGCAATGCTTGTCACTGTGTGGCCGACGCTGAAGGAGAAGGGAGCGGACAGTTCGGGTGCACCATCCGCAAAGACACGCTGATGTACTGATTCAAAAAAGATGCAAAAAAGGCATCCGCCTGACGGTGCGGATGCCTTTCATAATCTCTCTATGTTAATTAAGCAATGCTGTTTACAGCTTTTGACAGACGGGAGATCTTTCTGGAAACAGTCTTTTTGTGATAAACACCTTTGCTTCCTGCTTTGGAAATCTCCACGATCGCTGCGTGCAGAGCAGTCTTAGCAGCCTCTGCGTCTTTAGCAGCAACTGCAGCGTCAACTTTCTTGACAGCAGTCTTAACTTTAGACTTGATTGCTTTATTTCTTGCAGCCTTTGTCTCGTTTACTAAAATTCTTTTCTTAGCAGACTTAATGTTAGCCAATCTGTACACCTCCATATACAACATGAAATTTCAAATGTAAATCATGTGCCTCAGCAGATTCGGACACGGACGCTCCGCTGAAACATACTCATTTATTTTATGCTAACCGTAATTGCTTGTCAATACATATTTTAAGAAATATTGCAAAATATAGTAACAGTTCAGCTTTGCGAATGGCGCGTGCTGAACTGTTATATGAACAGCGGCATCATAAGAGAAACGAAAAGTGAGGACGGGCTATGTTGAGAAATTACAGCGTGAGGACAGATCTTGCATTGGAGGAGAAAGAAAGGTTTGAATCGGATGACGTGGAAATCCAGGGAGTCGTACTTGAGGAAGATTACGATGAGGAACAGGAACTCCGTGTGACCAGGGTGGAGATCCGGACAGAAAATGGCGCAAAAGCGATGGGAAAACCAGTGGGCACATATCTTACACTGGAGACTCCGAATCTGGCGATCCCGGACGAAGAGAGCCATATGAATATTGCAGCCAGATTATGCGGGTATATCCGGGAGCTGGTCAGAAAGAATGCGGGAGAAAAGGAACATGATCTGTCTGTGCTGGTCGTAGGACTTGGAAACCGTGAAGTAACCCCGGATGCGCTGGGACCTTACGTGGCGGATCACCTCTCCGTGACAAGACACATTGTGAAAGAATACGGAAAATATGCTATGGGACTGGAGCACGCGAATATGATAAGTGCCATAGTGCCGGGGGTGATGGGACAGACAGGCATGGAAAGTACGGAGATCGTACGGGGCATTGTAAGAGAGACACATCCGGATATGGTAATCGCTGTCGATGCGCTGGCGGCACGAAACAGTAAGCGGCTGAACAGAACCGTACAGATTGCTGATACCGGAATCCACCCGGGATCCGGCATAGGCAATAACCGCTCCGGCCTGACGGAAGAGTCGCTTGGGGTCCCGGTCATTGGCATTGGTGTTCCTACAGTGGTAGACGCTGCGACTATTGTAAATGATACGATGGAAAATTTTATAGCAGCACTGGAGACTTCGGATTCGCTGAAAGGAGTGGGGGAAGTCCTGCGTTCTTATAACGCGGGAGAAAAATACGAATTTGTAAAAGAATTGATTGCACCTCACCTGAATGGGATGTTTGTGACGCCGAAAGACGTGGACGAGATGGTTCATCAGATCAGTCATACGATTTCCGAGGCGATCAATATGTTGTTTACAGATCATGCGCGGCAGAGTTCCGGCACGCCGTAACAGGCATAAGCTCACAGACAGGGGCATACACTTTTTAGAAGAACAAATAAGAGGAGGATGCTGCCGCAGAATGGACAGATCAGTCAGAAGAAATTTAAGACAGGCAGGAACGGCGGCATCCGCTGTTCTTTTCTCGGCCTTTCTTCTATATACAGGTATGGCGGGAAAAAGCGGTGACTGGGAATACTATTTTCAGAAACAGGTAATGGAAAATGCGGAGAAGATGTATCTCCCGGCGCTGACATGGGTCAATCGTACGCCGGATAAGGAAATAGGAGAATGGATCAGGGAGAAAGCTCTTGCATGGATTCCTCTGGTAAGCTATGCCCGGGATCATGAAGTATACGGTTCGGCGCTGGAGGATGAGGAAACACTTGCCAGAATCCTGGAAGCCCAGGCAAATGATGAAAATGCAGTAGACGAAAACGGGAAGCTGATCGGAGAACCTGATGAAACGGAGACTGAAGCTGCTGAAGTGACTCCGAATGTAGACACTTCCATTGAAAAACTGAGAGATTTTGATTATCTGCTGAGTAATTTTTATACGGTGGACAGTTCCACCATGGTTAATCCGGCACAGCTGAATGCGGATGAACTGATGGGAAAGAGCATGAAGATCGATACAAGTACGAGCGGTCCCAAAGTACTGATCTACCACACACATTCGCAGGAAGAATTTGCGGATTCCACTCCGGGGGATACCGCCACGAGTATTGTGGGAGTGGGAGAGTATCTGACACAGCTTCTGAATGAGAAAGGGATTGAGACAATCCATGATACCGGTGTCTATGACATTATCAACGGAAAGCTGGACCGCAGTAATGCATATGAATATGCGGGAGCCGCCGTTGAGAAGATTCTGGAGCAGAATCCGAGTATCGAAGTTCTGATTGACCTGCACAGGGACGGTGTCGCAGAAGGCACCCGTCTTGTGACTGAAATCAACGGAAAGCCTACGGCGAAGATTATGTTTTTCAATGGACTCAGCCGTTCGCGCACAAACGGGAATATAGATTATCTCCCCAATCCCTACATACAGGATAATCTGGCTTTCTCTCTCCAGATGCAGATCGACGCGGAAAATAAATATCCGGGATTTGTACGCCACATCTATCTGCGGGCGTACAGGTATAATCTTCATCTCATGCCCAAATCGCTGCTGGTCGAGGCGGGGGCACAGACGAATACAGTGGAGGAGATGATGAACGCGATGGAAGTACTCTCGGCTATGCTGACCGATGTGCTTACGGAAGAATGACTGTGCCGGGAAAAATGAGTGCAGGCTTGAAAACCACGGGGACTGGTGTTATATTATCTAATGGACTGCCCTGCTCCAAAGCAGGGCGCGTACAGCGGACTGGGCTGTACAGAAAGAACGATGATCCGCTGCCGGCAGAACTTCAGACCGGCAGGCGGATACCAGAAGGAGAATGTAAATGGCAGGAAAGAATACATATGATGCGGGCAGCATTGCCGTACTGGAAGGACTGGAGGCCGTCCGCAAACGCCCGGGAATGTATATCGGGAGTGTTTCCACAAAAGGGCTCAACCATCTGATCTACGAGATCGTGGACAATGCGGTGGACGAGCATCTTGCAGGATACTGTACGGAGATCCATGTTACACTGGAGAAAGACGGATCGGCCACCATTTCGGACAACGGACGCGGCGTCCCTGTGGATATGCATGAAAAAGGAGTTTCAGCTGCGCGTCTTGTCTACACTACGCTGCACGCGGGAGGCAAGTTTGACGATTCTGCGTATAAGACAAGCGGTGGACTTCACGGTGTGGGTTCTTCGGTTGTAAATGCTCTTTCTGCGTATATGGATGTAAAGATCAGCAAAGACGGATATATTCACCACGACCGGTATGAGCGGGGAGTCCCGGTGATCGAACTGGAGGACGGACTGCTGCCGAAGATCGGAAAGACGAAAAAGACAGGAACTACAGTGAATTTCCTGCCGGATGATACGATCTTTGAAAAGACGAGATTTCGTGCCGAGGAGGTAAAGAGCAGGCTCCACGAGACGGCATACCTGAATCCGGAGCTCAAGATCATTTTTGATGACAAGCGGCTGGAAGTGCCGGAGCATATTGAATATCACGAGCCGGAGGGAATAATCGGCTTTATCCGGGATCTCAACAGAAAGAAAGAAGTGCTCCACGATCCGGTGTATTTTAAGGGGACTGCAGACGGCATTGAGGTGGAAGTGGCGCTCCAGTATGTCAATGAGTTCCACGAAAATGTGCTTGGATTCTGTAATAATATCTACAATTCAGAGGGCGGAACCCATCTGACAGGGTTTAAGACCACATTTACCACAGTCATGAACCAGTACGCAAGAGAACTGGGAATACTTAAGGAAAAAGATGCAAACTTTACCGGTGCGGATATCAGAAACGGAATGACAGCCATTGTATCCATTAAGCATCCGGATCCCAGATTTGAAGGACAGACAAAGACAAAACTGGATAACCCTGACGCTGCCAAGGCAGTGAGCAAAGTGACGGGAGAAGAGATTGTCCGCTATTTTGACCGCAATCTGGACACGCTGAAATCTGTTCTCTCAAGTGCGGAAAAAGCGGCTAAAATCCGAAAGACCGAGGAAAAGGCGAAGACAAATCTTCTGACGAAACAAAAATATTCTTTCGACAGTAATGGGAAGCTGGCGAACTGTGAGAGCCGCGATCCGAAGAAATGTGAGATCTTTATCGTGGAGGGGGATTCCGCCGGGGGCTCCGCAAAGACAGCAAGGGACAGAAATTTCCAGGCGATTCTTCCCATCAGGGGG
The DNA here is from genome assembly GCA_904377845.1 of uncultured Ruminococcus sp. Classification (GTDB taxonomy): domain Bacteria; phylum Bacillota; class Clostridia; order Lachnospirales; family Lachnospiraceae; genus Mediterraneibacter. Next base: position 24,381 of record CAJFGR010000002.1, read on the forward strand.
AAGATCCTGAATGTAGAGAAAGCAAGCATTGACAAGATTCTTGCAAACGCAGAGATCAAGACGATGATCAACGCATTCGGGTGTGGTTTCTCGGAAGGATACGGCAATGACTTCGATATCTCGAAGCTGCGCTATGACAAGATCATTATTATGGCGGATGCGGACGTGGACGGCGCACATATTTCCACTCTGCTGCTTACCCTGTTCTACCGGTTTATGCCAGAGCTTATCTATGAGGGACACGTGTATATCGCCATGCCCCCGCTGTACAAAGCAATGCCGAAAAACGGAGAGGAAGAATATCTCTACGACGACAAGGCCCTGGAAAAATACAGGAAGACACACAAAGGACCGTTTACGCTGCAGCGTTATAAAGGTCTCGGGGAGATGGATGCAGAGCAGCTCTGGGAGACAACTCTTGATCCCGAAAGACGTCTGCTGAAACTGGTAGAGATCGAGGATGCAAGAATGGCGTCCAGCGTAACAGAAATGCTCATGGGAACCGAAGTGCCGCCGCGCCGTGCATTTATCTATGAGAACGCCACGGAGGCGGAGCTGGACATCTGATGAAGGAGAGAGAACATGAACAGTGAATCACAGATCATAAGGACGGAGTATTCCGACCTTATGAAGAAATCATACATTGATTACGCCATGAGCGTAATTATCGCCCGCGCGCTTCCGGATGTCCGGGACGGGCTCAAGCCGGTGCAGCGGCGCACCCTTTATGATATGTATGAACTGGGAATACGATATGATAAGCCGTACAGAAAATGTGCCCGTATCGTGGGAGATACAATGGGTAAATACCATCCCCACGGCGACAGCTCCATCTATGAGGCACTTGTTGTCATGGCCCAGGATTTCAAAAAGGGACAGATTCTTGTGGACGGACACGGCAATTTCGGCTCGATTGAGGGAGACGGTGCCGCAGCTATGCGATACACAGAGGCAAGGCTGACCAAATTTACGCAGGATGTCTGTCTTGCCGATCTGGATAAAAACGTTATTGATTTCGGTCCCAATTTTGACGAAACCGAGAAGGAACCGCTCGTTCTTCCGATGAGGGTGCCAAACCTTCTGGTAAACGGAGCGGAAGGAATTGCGGTCGGCATGGCAACCAGCATTCCGACCCACAATCTGGGCGAGGTGATCGATGCGGTAAAGGCGTATATGAAAAATGACGCCATCAGTACCAAGCAGCTGATGAAGTATATCAAAGGTCCGGATTTCCCGACCGGGGGCATTGTAGTGAATAAAGATGATCTGCTTAATATTTATGAGACAGGCCAGGGGAAGATTAAGATCCGGGGCAAGGTCGAAGTCGAAGATTTAAAGGGCGGGAAAAAGCAGCTTGTCATCAGTGAGATCCCTTATACGATGATCGGAACCGGGATCAGCAAGTTCCTGAATGATGTGGCAGGGCTTGTGGAGTCCAAAAAGACTACAGATATCGTGGACATATCCAACCAGTCCTCCAAGGAGGGCATCCGCATCGTACTGGAACTCAAAAAAGGTGCGGATGTGGAAAACCTGAAAAATATGCTCTATAAAAAGACTCGTCTTGAGGATACATTCGGAGTCAATATGCTGGCCGTGGCTGACGGCCGGCCGGAGACGCTGGGGCTGAAAAAGATCATCGAACATCACGTGGACTTCCAGTTTGAGCTTGCCACAAGAAAATATCAGACGCTTCTTGCAAAGGAGAAAGAGAAGAGTGAAGTTCAGGAAGGCCTGATCAAAGCCTGCGATGTGATCGATCTGATCATCGAGATTCTGCGGGGAAGCAGCTCGGTAAAGGACGCAAGAGCCTGCCTTGTTAACGGTGTTACTGACAATATCAGATTTAAGTCCAATATATCCAAAAAGATGGCAGCTCTCTTACGATTTACGGACCGGCAGGCAACGGCTATCCTGGAGATGCGGCTCTACCGCCTGATCGGGCTGGAGATTGAAGCACTCAGGGCAGAACACGAGCAGACATTAAAAAATATAGCCCGCTATGAGGATATTCTCAATAATTATGATTCCATGGCAGGGGTGATCATGGAAGAGCTTGACGCGTTTAAGAAAGAATATGCGCGAAAGCGCCGCACGGTGATCGAGAATGCAGAAGAGGCGGTCTTCGAAGAGAAAAAGATTGAGGAGCAGGAGGTTGTCTTCCTCATGGACCGGTTCGGATACGCGAAGACAGTTGACACATCGGTCTATGAGAGAAACAGAGAAGCTGCGGACAGTGAGAATAACTATGTGGTGCACTGTATGAATACGGGCAGACTTTGTATTTTCACTGACACAGGCAGAATGCATCAGGTCAAAGTGATGGATGTACCCTACGGCAGATTCCGCGACAAAGGAACCCCCATCGATAATGTGAGCAATTATTCCACCAGTGATGAGCAGATTGTTATGGTGTGCGATGCAGAACAGATGCGTTTTGCATATCTGCTCTTTGCTACTGCCCAGGGAATGATCAAGAAAGTAGAAGGAACAGAATTCCAGGTGACAAAGCGTACCATCGCGGCAACAAAACTGCAGGAGGGGGATTCTGTGATTGCAGTGAAGGTGGTAACTGACGTGCAGAATACAGTTCTGCAGACGAGGAACGGATACTTTCTGAGATTCCCGGCAGCCGATATCCCTGTGAAGAAGAAAGCGGCTGTCGGTGTGCGCGGTATACGGCTCCAGAAGAAAGATGAACTGGAACACGTATATCTGTTTGAAGAGGGAACCGAGTCAAAGATCCGCTACGGGGAAAAGGAGGTTACACTCAACAGACTGAAACTGGCAAAGCGTGACGGAACGGGAACGAAGTACAGGGGATAAAAACTTTTATTAAGCCCTTGCAATCTCTGGAAACTGGTGGTATACTAACCAATAGTTACATAAGGAATCCGGCAGAAGAGTGAACGAAAGTTCACTCTTCTTTGTTGGTGGGGAAATACTGCAGGAATGTCTGCTGTATATAACACGGTGTAACGGAAAGGATGTATAGCGTGTCGAGAAGAGAAGAATATGAAGAAAAGACAGAACAGCTTCTGGAACCGGTCGTATCGGGACTCGGATTTGAACTGGTAGACGTGGAATATGTCAAAGAGGGCGGAACATGGTATCTGCGGGCGTATATCGATAAACCCGGCGGAATCACCGTGGATGACTGTGAAGCAGTCAGCAGGCAGTTTTCGGATATCCTGGATGAAAAAGATTACATCGAGGATTCCTATGTATTTGAAGTGAGTTCTCCCGGACTCGGAAGACCGCTGAAAAAGGAAAAGGATTTTGCGAGAAGTATCGGCGAGGAAGTCGAGATACGGACATACCGGGCGATCGACCGTCAGAAAGAGTTTACCGGAATCCTGAAAGACTATGACGAGAATACAGTTACAATCGTGTATGAAGACGAAACAGAACAGACATTTGAGAGGGCTGATATTGCCCTGATCCGTCTGGCTTTGGATTTTTAATGATTATTTAGGAGGAAACGTAAGAATGAACACAGAGTTAATGGAAGCATTGACAATCCTTGAGAAAGAGAAAAACATCAGTAAAGATGTTATGATGGATGCAATTGAAAATTCTCTGATCAGCGCCTGCAAAAATCACTTCGGAACAGCAGAGAATATCAAGGTGATCATGGATCGGGAAACCTGCGACTATGCTGTATATGCCGAAAAGAAAGTGGTAGACGAGGTAACGAATCCTGCGTTGGAGATCAGCCTTGAGGATGCCGAGAAACTGGATTCGGCACTTCAGGTCGGAGACGTTGCCCAGATTCCGGTACAGTCGAAGGAGTTCGGCCGTATCGCTACGCAGAATGCAAAGAACCTGATTCTGCAGAAAATCAGGGAAGAAGAGAGAAAAGTAGTCTTCGATCAGTATTTTGAGAAGGAAAAAGACATTGTAACAGGTATTGTACAGCGCTATGTCGGCAAGAATATCAGCATCAATCTCGGAAGGGCTGATGCAATGCTGACTGAGAACGAGCAGGTGAAAGGAGAGGTGTTCAAGCCGACAGACCGCATCAAGCTTTATGTCGTTGAAGTTAAGAATACGCCAAGGGGACCGAAGATCCTTGTATCCCGTACACATCCGGAACTTGTAAAGCGTCTCTTTGAGGCGGAAGTATCCGAGGTCAGGGACGGAATCGTTGAGATCAAGAGTATTGCCCGCGAGGCCGGCTCGAGAACAAAGATGGCAGTGTGGTCCAACGACCCGAATGTAGACCCGGTAGGAGCCTGTGTGGGAATGAACGGTTCCAGGGTCAATGCGGTTGTCCAGGAACTGAGGGGCGAGAAGATTGATATTATCAACTGGGATGAAAACCCGGCTCTTCTCATCGAGAATGCATTGAGCCCGGCAAAGGTTATTTCCGTTATGGCTGATCCGGAAGAAAAAGTGGCAAATGTGATCGTACCTGACTACCAGCTTTCACTCGCAATCGGCAAGGAAGGACAGAATGCGCGCCTTGCCGCAAGGCTGACAGGATATAAGATCGACATTAAGAGCGAGACTCAGGCGATCGAAGCCGGAGATCTTCCGGAAAACTACATGGAGCAGATGGGGCTTATGGAAGAAGAAGGGTACACCGGAGATTATGATGATGAGTATGCTGAGGAAGCTTACGATGATTATGACGGTGTATATGATGAAGAAGGTGCATATCAGGAAGACGCTTACGACGGAGACGGCCAGGAAGAGATTGAATTCGTCGAGACAGATAAATAGGAGCAGCATATAATCTGAAGGAGTGGGTTGTTTGGCAGTAAATAAAAAGATCCCTATGAGAAAATGTGTGGGGTGCGGTGAGATGAAACCAAAGAAAGAACTGATGCGTATCCTTAAGACGGAGACGGGAGAGTTTGTCGTCGATGCCGCGGGAAAGAAAAACGGAAGGGGCGCATATCTGTGCCGGTCAGTTGAGTGTTTCCGGAAAGCGGTGAAGTCAAAAGGACTGGAGCGTTCTTTCAAACAGGAGATTCCGCAGGATGTGTACGACAGGCTGGAAAAGGAGATGGGAAATATTGATGCACAGGGATAAAGTCCTGTCTCTGATCGGGCTGGCGATGAAAGCGGGAAGATGCATAAGCGGCGAGACGATGACGGAGAGTGAGACAAAATCCGGGCGCGCCCGCCTGGTGATCATCGCATCAGACGCATCGGAGAACACAAAGAAGAAATTTCGGGATATGTGTAAATTTTACAAAGTTCCAATTTATATTTACGGAGATAAAGATACCTTAGGGCATGCAATGGGAAAAGAATTCCGTGCATCTCTGGCGATATTGGACGAAGGATTTGCAGACGGAATTCAAAAAGAGCTTAAAGACCGAGAGGATATTGCATAAAGGAGGTAGAGAATATGACGAAAATGAGGGTACATGAACTGGCCAAAGAGCTGGGTATGGACAACAAAGAACTCGTAGACATTCTCCAGAAGAAAAATGTGGAGGTTAAGAATCATATGAGCACTGTTGAGGATAATGTGGCGGATGAGATCCGCAGGGAAGTTTCCTCAAAGGGAGAGAACAAGGCACAGTCCGGTGAGGATAAGAATGCGGCAAAACCGTCCGGACAGCCGGAGGCAAAGGAGGGAGCAGCGCCGAAAAAGAAAAATCTGGCGTTTGTGATCCGTCCGCAGAATTCCAGAAACAGCAGCAGAATTCAGGGGAACCGCCAGGCTCAGCGTCCGGCCCGTCCGGGCCAGCAGGGAGCCCGTCCGGTACAGGCAGGCTCACGTCCTGCACAGCCAGGTGCCCGTCCGGTACACAGTGCGCGTCCGGCAGGGGAGAGACCTGCACGCCCGGCGCACGGAACACGTCCGGCAGCTGAGAGCAGACCTGTACAGGAGGCAAAAGCAGCTGACGAACGCAAGGTTCAGACAGAACGTCCGGCGCAGAATACCCGTCCTGCACAGCCAGTACGTCCTGCGGCAGAAGGAAAGAGTACAGGAGAACACGCAGTACGCACAGAACGTCCGGCGCAGGCTGAGCGTCCTGCACAGAGCGGACGCCCGTCCGCTGAGGGAAGACCGGCAGGAGAGAGACCTGCACGCCCGGATCACGGTACGCACGGCGGACGTCAGGATGATAGAAGAGACAGCAGAAACAGTTCTGACCGTCAGATGCGGGGAGACAGACAGAACTCAGGAGACCGTCAGCCCAGAGGGGACAGGAATTCCGGCGGACGTTCATTCGGCGGCGGAAACGGACGTCAGGGACGTCCGGAGAGGGGCGGACGCGACCAGAGAAACGGACAGGGACCTCGCTCTGACCGAAGAGATTCCCGCAGGGATGATATAAGCACTCCGGTTATGGAGCAGCAGAAGAGCCAGAGAAATAAAGCGAAGGACAAAGAACGCGACAATAAGAAGAAAGAATACAGAGACGAGGCGTTCGAGGGCAGAGGCAAGAAAGGAAGAAAGCAGAAGCAGGTGGCAGAAGCTAAGAAACCTCAGCCGAAAGAGGAGAAGAAAGAAGAGAAGATCAAACAGATTGTCATTCCTGAAGTCCTTACGATTCAGGAACTGGCTGACAAGATGAAAGTCGTTCCGTCTGTTATTATCAAGAAGCTTTTCCTTCAGGGAAAAGTTGTAACAGTGAATCAGGAGATCGATTATGAGACAGCAGAGGAAATCGCACTCGACTTCGATGTTCTCTGCGAAAAAGAAGAAGTTGTAGATGTGATCGAGGAGCTGCTGAAAGAAGACGAGGAAGATGAAAGCTTTATGGTGAAGCGTCCTCCGGTTGTCTGTGTTATGGGGCACGTTGACCACGGAAAGACTTCCCTGCTGGATGCAATCCGCCATACCAATGTGACAGACCGTGAGGCCGGCGGTATTACGCAGCATATCGGCGCTTATGTGGTAGAGGTAAACGGTGAGAAGATTACTTTCCTCGATACTCCGGGACATGAGGCGTTTACGGCTATGCGTATGCGCGGCGCCAACTCCACAGATATCGCAATCCTTGTTGTTGCAGCGGATGACGGCGTAATGCCGCAGACTGTTGAGGCGATCAATCACGCCAAGGCGGCCGGCGTTGAGATTATTGTTGCGATTAATAAGATTGATAAACCGGGCGCTAATGTCGAGCGTGTAAAACAGGAACTGACAGAATATGAACTGATTCCGGAAGACTGGGGCGGAAGCACAATATTTGTCCCGGTATCAGCCCATACAAAAGAAGGAATTCCGGAACTGCTTGAGATGATTCTTCTGACTGCAGAAGTGATGGAGCTGAAAGCTAATCCGAACCGTGCGGCAAGAGGACTTGTCATTGAGGCTGAACTTGACAAAGGAAAAGGTTCTGTCGCAACTGTGCTTGTACAGAAAGGTACGCTCCATGTGGGAGATGCGATTGCGGCCGGCAGTGCACACGGCCGTGTGCGTGCGATGATGGATGACAAGGGAAGACGTGTCAAAGAGGCAGGTCCGTCCCAGCCGGTTGAGATTCTCGGTTTAAACGAAGTTCCGAATGCGGGCGAGGTGTTCGTGGGATGCGAATCCGAGAAAGAGGCAAGAAACTTTGCTGAGACGTTTATCGCACAGAATAAAGTAAAACTTCTGGAAGAGACGAAATCAAGAATGTCACTGGATGATCTGTTCAACCAGATCCAGGAGGGCAACCTGAAAGAACTCAATATTGTAGTAAAAGCAGATGTACAGGGATCTGTAGAGGCTATGAAACAGAGCCTGTTAAAGCTTTCCAATGATGAAGTGGTCATCAAGGTGATCCACGGAGGAGTCGGTGCGATCAATGAATCTGATGTGATCCTCGCTTCAGCATCCAATGCAATTATCATCGGATTTAATGTGCGTCCGGATGCGACTGCAAAAGATATCGCAGAGCGTGAGGGCGTGGATATCAGACTGTACAGAGTCATCTACAATGCGATCGAGGATGTGGAAGCTGCCATGAAGGGTATGCTGGATCCGGTATTTGAAGAGAAAGTGCTCGGCCATGCGGAAGTCCGCCAGACATTCAAGGCTTCCGGTGTGGGAACGATCGCCGGAGCTTATGTACAGGATGGTATCTTCGAGAGAAACTGTTCTGTCCGCCTGATCCGCGACGGCGTTGTTGTGTTCGACGGCCCGCTGGCATCCCTGAAGAGATTCAAAGACGACGTCAAGGAAGTAAGGGCCGGGTACGAATGCGGTTTTGTATTTGAAAACTATAATGATATTAAGGAAGGCGACAATGTAGAAGCCTATAAGATGGTGGAAGTAGAGAGAAAATAAGTCTTCCGGAAAAAGGAGCGGCAATGAGAAAAAACAGTATTAAAAACACACGAATTAACGCTGAGGTCCAGCGGGAACTGAGCAACATCATACGCAGCGGGATCAAAGATCCGAGGGTTGCGCCGATGACTTCCGTGGTAGCTGTGGAAGTTGCTCCGGACTTAAAGACCTGTAAGGCATATATCAGTGTCCTGGGAGATGAGAAAGCCCAGCAGGATACGATCAAAGGCCTGCAGAGCGCGGAAGGATATATCCGCCGGGAGCTGGCGCATACGATCAATATGCGCAACACTCCGGAGATTCGTTTTATCGTGGACCAGTCCATAGAATATGGTGTAAATATCAGCAGAAAGATAGATGAAGTAACCCGTAATTTGGATAATGAGTAAAAGTCCGGCCATCAGGATCAGGCTGGACTGTTATGACGATGGAGCTGAGAAATAGCATGAAAATTGTATTAGATGATATTCTGAAAGGAAAAGAAAGAGTTGCTCTGGGCGGCCATGTCCGTCCGGACGGCGACTGTGTGGGCTCTTGTATGGGGCTGTATCTTTATCTGAAAGAGCAGTATCCGGATGTCCGCACAGACGTGTATCTTGAAGATGTACCGGAAGCATATCGCATCGTCCGGGGGACGGATGAAGTGAAGACATCGACTCAGGACAATGATGTATATGACCTGTTTATCTGTCTGGACTGCGGCGATACCCAGCGCCTGGGATTTTCCAGACCTCTGTTCGAAAATGCGAAGGAGACACTGTGTATTGACCACCATATAAGCAATGATGCATTTGCGGACCACAATTATATTGTGCCGGATGCAAGCTCAACATCGGAACTCGTATTCACTCTGATCGATGAAGAGAAGATCAGTCTTCAATGTGCCGAGGCGCTTTATATGGGAATTGTACATGATACAGGAGTCTTTCAGTATTCCTGCACTTCACCGGAGACGATGGAGACGGCTGCAAAACTGATGCGCAAAGGAATCGACAGCAATAAGATTATTGATAAAACATATTATGAAAAGACCTACATACAGAATCAGATCCTCGGACGCGCACTGCTCGAGAGTATGCTTATTATGGATAAAAAGTGTATCGTGTCGGTGATCCGGCAGAGATCCATGGAATTCTTTCAGGCAAAACCTTCAGATCTGGAGGGCATAGTAAGCCAGCTCAGACAGACAAAGGGAGTGGAAGTTGCCATCTTCCTGCATGAACTGAGTCCGCAGAAGTTCAAGGTCAGCCTTCGTTCCAAAGAAAAAGTAGACGTAAGCGAGATTGCAAAATACTTTGGCGGAGGCGGTCACGTCCGGGCAGCCGGCGTGACAATGGAGGGATCCAGCCATGATGTGATCAATAACATTACGGCGAGAATTGCCCTTCAGTTAAAACACGGGGAAGAACAGGATACAGAAAAATGATCAACGGAATCCTGAATATATATAAAGAAAAAGGATATACTTCCCACGATGTGGTCGCCCGTCTGCGGGGAATTGTGGGACAGAAAAAGATCGGACATACGGGCACCCTTGATCCGGAGGCGGAGGGGGTGCTCCCTGTCTGTCTCGGGCGTGCAACAAAGGTGTGCGATATACTGACCGATAAGGACAAGACCTATGAGACTGTACTGCTGCTGGGGATTGTGACTGATACACAGGATACGACAGGACAGATTTTGGAGAATCATCCGGTTACCGCCGCGACAAATGAGATCCGGAAGTGTATTATGGGTTTTGTGGGAGAATATGATCAGATCCCGCCAATGTATTCAGCGCTCAAGGTTGGGGGCAGAAAGCTTTATGAACTTGCCCGAGAAGGAAAGACAGTGGAGAGAAAGAGCCGAAAGGTAATCATCCATGATATCCGGATCAAAGAGATATGTCTTCCCCGTGTCTGTATGGAAGTAGACTGCTCCAAAGGAACTTATATTCGGACACTGTGCCATGATATCGGTGAAAGGCTTGGATGCGGCGGTTGTATGGACCAGCTGCTGCGTACCCGTGTCGGACAGTTCCCCATTGAGAAAAGTCTTCGGCTTGAACAGGTGGAACAGTTCGCAAAGGAAGACAGGCTGAAGGAAATTCTGATTCCTGTGGACTCGCTTTTTTCATCTTACAGGAAGTACAGGCTGAAGCCGCGATATGATTCTTCCGGACATAATGGCAACCCGCTTGAAAAGAGACATTTCTTTGAAGGTACAGGCGGTGCTGAAGAAACATTTCGGGCAGGGGAGATGGTGCGGATTTATGACAGCAGAGGAAATTTTATCGGTATTTATCAGTATGACAGTAAAAAAGACAGGTTCCGTCCGGAGAAGATGTTTCTTGATCCGGAGACAATTCAGTGAACAATGACCGATATATAAGAGAAGAGGATTGACATGAGACACATTACAGGAATCGAAGCCTACAGCGGAAAGAAGAAAACTGCTGTCACTCTGGGAAAATTTGACGGACTGCACCTTGGTCACCAGAAACTGATTGACAGAATCAGAAATTATGCATCCGGGGAGTGCGAGAGTGTGGTATGCGCATTCGATATGCACAGGGAATCACTGATGACCGGCAGGGAGAGAAGGGAGCATCTGGAAGACAGAGTTGACTGGCTGATCGACCAGCCTTTTACAAAAGAGTTCCGGGAAATTGAAGCAGAAGAGTTTGTAGAGAAAATTCTGTGTGGTATCCTGCACGCGGAGCATATTGTTGTAGGAACAGATTTCAATTTCGGATACGGAAAGCGCGGAAATGTTGCCATGCTTCAGGAAATGGCGGAGAAATATAATTATACAGTGGATGTAATTGAAAAAGAGAGATATCTGGGTACTGTGATCAGCAGCACCTATATCAAGGATGCGCTTTCCCAGGGTGATGTAAAGCTGGCCGAGCGCCTGCTCGGATATCCCTATGGACTGACAGGGATTGTACAGCACGGAAAGCAGCTCGGCCGTACGCTTGGCTTTCCGACCATGAATATCGAGCCTGAGGAGAACAAAATCCTTCCCCGTTTCGGTGTGTATGCCTGCCGGGTAAGGATTGACGGAAAATGGTACAATGCAGTCGGCAATGCAGGGATCAAGCCGACTGTGACGGATGAGCACCGCCGGCTTCTGGAAGTATTTGTCTACGGGTATGAGGGAGACGCTTATGGCAAAGAAATTACAGCGCAGTTCTGTGACTTTGAAAGACCGGAGACAAAGTTCGGCTCTGTGGAGGAGCTGAAAGACAACGTGATGCGGGATATGCGTTACGGGGAGAGGTATTTTGCTGACTAAAAAACATCTTTACAATCTCCGGGGCGTATGCTATACTAGGCAAGGTTAAAGCCGGTGTTCGGTAATCGGATCACTCCGACCATTACTTAATATCAGGCGTTTTATCAAAGTATTTTAAGGAGGATATGAAAATGATCGCAAAAGACAAGAAACAGGCAATCATCAAAGAGTATGGAAGAACAGAGGGTGACACAGGTTCACCGGAGGTACAGGTAGCAATCCTGACAGCAAGAATCAACGAGCTGACAGAGCACTTCAAGGCTAATCCGAAGGATCACCACTCAAGAAGAGGACTTCTTAAGATGGTAGGTCAGAGAAGAGGACTTCTTGCATACTTAAAGAAAGTGGACATCGAGAGATATCGTTCACTGATCGAGAGACTCGGACTCAGAAAATAATCCGGGCTTTGATATGGACAACAGCGGGACAGAAAAATCTGTCCCGTTCTTTTTTTCGATTATATTTGCCTTAGTGTTTTTATTATGCTATAATATTTAAGATTGCGGACAGTTTCACGTAACCGAGACCACTGAAAAGCATATTAAGAGCTTTTTAATGTGTTTTTCAGTAGTTTCGGAGACACCTGCCCGCAGGAAAAATCGATTGATAAAAAGGAGAATAAGATGTACAAAAAGTATGAAATGGAACTCGCAGGCAGAACGCTGCGCGTGGATGTCGACAGAGTTGCAAAGCAGGCCAACGGCGCAGTTCTTATGCATTATGGCGACACGACCGTGCTCTGTACTGCAACTGCATCCGACAAACCGAGAGAGGGAATTGATTTCTTCCCGTTGAGTGTAGAGTATAATGAAAGAATGTATTCTGTAGGAAAAATCCCGGGAGGATTTAATAAGAGAGAGGGAAAAGCATCTGAGAATGCGATCCTGACAGACCGTGTTATTGACCGCCCGATGCGTCCGCTCTTCCCGAAAGATTACAGAAATGATGTGACACTGGAGAACCTTGTTATGTCTGTAGAGCAGGACTGCAGCCCGGAACTGACTGCAATGCTCGGAGCGTCTATCGCGACAAGCATTTCTGATATCCCATTTGACGGCCCGATCTCCACTACACAGGTCGGACTTATCGACGGAGAGTTTGTATTCAATCCGACTGCTGCACAGAAAGAGGTTTCTGAACTTGCTCTTACAGTTGCTTCTACAAAGGAAAAGGTCATCATGATCGAGGCGGGCGCAAATGAAGTGCCGGAGGATAAGATGATCGAGGCTATTTTTGCTGCACATGAGCTGAATCAGAAAGTGATCGCTTTCTTTGACACGATCGTAGCAGAGTGCGGCAAACCGAAACACGAGTATCAGAGCTTTGCAGTTCCGCAGGAACTTTTCGACGCAATCCAGAAGATTGTTACTCCGGAGGAGATGGAAGAGGCTGTATTCACGGATGACAAGCAGACAAGAGAAGAGAATATCCGTGTGATCACAGATAAGCTTGCTGAGGCCTTCGCAGATAATGAAGAATGGCTGGACAAGCTGGGTGAGGCTGTATATCAGTATCAGAAAAAGACAGTAAGAAAGATGATCCTCAAAGATCACAAACGTCCGGACGGACGTGCCATCGATCAGATCAGACCGCTTGCGGCTGAAGTTGATCTGATCCCGAGAGTACACGGCTCTGCCATGTTCACAAGAGGACAGACACAGATCTGTACAGTGACTACGCTGGCGCCGCTTTCTGAGGCTCAGAGACTGGACGGTCTCGACGAGGCTGAGACGTCCAAGAGATATATGCATCACTATAATTTCCCGTCTTATTCTGTGGGCGAGACAAAACCGTCCAGAGGACCTGGACGCCGCGAGATCGGACACGGCGCACTTGCGGAGAGGGCTCTGCTGCCGGTACTTCCGAGCGAGGCGGATTTCCCGTATGCGATCCGTACGGTATCCGAGACATTCGAGTCCAACGGATCTACGTCCCAGGCGAGCGTGTGTGCTTCCAGTATGTCGCTTATGACTGCCGGCGTACCGATCAAAGCTCCGGTAGCGGGAATCTCCTGTGGACTGGTGACAGGTGAGACAGATGATGATTATCTTGTACTGACTGATATTCAGGGGCTGGAAGACTTCTTCGGAGATATGGACTTTAAGGTTGCAGGTACACATAAAGGTATCACTGCGATCCAGATGGATATTAAGATCCACGGCCTTACAAGACCGATCATCGAGGAGGCTATCGCAGCTACAAGAAAGGCAAGACTCTATATTATCGATGAAGTCATGAATAAGGCGATCGCTGAACCGAGACCGGAAGTAGGACCGTATGCACCGAAGATCATCCAGATGCAGATCGACCCGCAGAAGATCGGCGATGTAGTCGGACAGAGAGGAAAGACGATCAATGCCATTATCGAACAGACAGGCGTTAAGATCGATATCGAAGATGATGGTTCCGTATCCATCTGCGGTACAGAGAAAGAGGGGATGGATAAGGCAGCAAAACTCATTCATACAATTGTCACGGATTTTGAGGCCGGACAGGTGTTCGAGGGAAAGGTTGTCAGCATTAAAGATTTCGGAGCATTCCTCGAGTTTGCACCGGGCAAAGAGGGACTTGTACACATTTCCAAGATTGCAAAGCACAGAGTAAATAAAGTAGAGGATGTTCTTGCTCTCGGCGATGTTGTCAAGGCAGTATGCCTCGGAAAAGACAAGATGGGAAGATTCAGCTTCAGTATCAGGGATGTAGCTGAATAAGACATAATGGACAATGATATGACGTGCGGCACCGCTGTGGCAATACGGCGGGCCGCGCGTCTGTTTTATCAGATGGAGGAATCGTGATGGAACAGATGACTTTATTTGGAAATGACAGGGCAATGACGCCGCTTGCAAGCCGGCTGCGCCCGGACTCTCTGGACGACTTTGTTGGTCAGCAGCATCTGGTAGGGCCGGGGAGGATCCTGCGCCAGCTGATCGAGAGGGATCAGATATCCTCCATGATCTTCTGGGGACCTCCGGGCGTGGGAAAGACTACCCTTGCAAGTATCATAGCAGGAAAGACAAAGTCCGAATTTATTAACTTCAGCGCGGTCACAAGTGGAATTAAAGAAATCAAAGAGGTGATGAACAGGGCGGAGATGAGCAGGAGAGTGGGGATGCGCACAGTCCTGTTTGTGGATGAGATTCACCGCTTTAACAAGGCTCAGCAGGATGCGTTCCTTCCATATGTAGAGCGGGGCAGTATTATACTGATCGGCGCCACGACGGAGAATCCATCCTTTGAGATCAATGCGGCGCTTCTTTCAAGATGCCGTGTCTTTGTTCTGAAAGCACTGGAGGAGGATGACCTTGTAAAACTTCTGGAAAATGCTCTGAAGAATCCTGCCGGCTTCGGGAATCAGAATGTGGTGATATCTCCGGAAAATTTGCGCGCCATTGCCGCATTTGCAAACGGCGATGCAAGGACTGCGCTCAATACGCTTGAGATGGCTGTCTTAAACGGAGAAATCAGTGCAAAAGGAATTAAGGTTACGACGGAAGGACTTTCTCAGTGCATCAGCAGAAAATCTCTTTTGTATGATAAGACCGGAGAGGAACATTATAATCTGATCTCAGCCCTTCATAAATCCATGAGAAACAGTGATCCGGACGCTGCCGTCTACTGGATGATGCGTATGCTGGAAGGCGGAGAGAATCCGCTGTACATTGCCCGGCGTCTGATCCGGTTCGCAAGTGAAGACGTGGGTATGGCAGACAGCCGTGCACTTCAGGTGGCTGTGGCGGCTTATCAGGCCTGCCATTTTCTCGGAATGCCCGAGTGCGATGTTCATCTTACCCATGCGGTTGTCTATCTTTCCATGGCGCCCAAATCAAATGCTCTTTATACAGCCTGCGAAGCGGCAAAAAGAGATGTCAGGACTCTGCGGGCAGAGCCGGTACCTATGCAGATCCGCAACGCGGTCACAGGACTTATGAAAGAACAGGGTTACGGAAAGGGCTATGAGTATGCACACGATACGGAGGAAAAACTGACCCATATGCAGTGTATGCCGGACAGCCTGAAAGACCGGATTTATTATCATCCGACACGGGAAGGCGAGGAGAAGAAGACGGCAGAGCGCTTGGAGGAGATACGCAGATTCCGGGAAGAACATTTTTGAGAATTTAACAAAGAAGTCAGTTGTTTACGCTTATAAAATACCCGAAAAAAGCTCAGACTATCCGTAAGTGCTTTTAAGAGAGGGATACTTATCGTGAAACGACTGAGTGAATACTTATTTCTGGGGACGCTGGGCGGAACGCTCTATTATTCTTTCGAGATGATCTTCCGGGGCTTCTCCCACTGGTCAATGTTCCTGCTGGGCGGCATATGTCTGGTGTTCTTTGCCCAGCAGGGGATATGGACCGGCTGGAGGGCCCCTTTGTGGAAACAGGTGATATGGTGTACGGTTTTTGTGACCTCCTGCGAATTCATTACGGGGATATTTGTAAATAAGATTATGCATTGGAATGTGTGGGATTATACAGATCAGCCTTTTCAGTTGATGGGGCAGATCTGTCTTCCCTTTACAATTATATTTTCCGGACTATGTGCCGTGGGAATCCTTTTAAGCGGATATCTGCTCCACTTTCTGTACGGAGAGAAGAGACCGGATTTTCATGTGTTGTGATTTCCTATGTCTGCAGGGAAATGGATATGATATAAAATTCTATTTCCATTTTCGGCAGTTGAAGTCAATTCTCAAAAATGCTATAATACATCAGCAGAAAATTTGTCCGTTTACCTGTATGGAAAACAGGGTACAGATATAGTAAAGGAGTACGAATGTGGCTGAATTAACACCAATGATGAAGCAGTATATGGAGACAAAATCCCAGTATCAGGACTGCATTCTGTTCTATAGATTAGGCGATTTTTATGAGATGTTCTTTGATGACGCACTTACCGCGTCCCGGGAACTGGAGATTACCCTGACGGGAAAAAACTGCGGCCAGGAAGAGCGGGCACCCATGTGCGGTGTCCCTTATCATGCTGTGGAAAGCTATCTCAATAAACTTGTTTCCAAAGGATACAAAGTAGCGATCTGCGAGCAGGTGGAGGATCCGAAGACTGCGAAAGGAATTGTGAAGCGTGAGGTTGTCCGTATCGTTACACCGGGTACAAATCTGGACACTCAGGCGCTGGATGAGTCAAAGAACAATTACATCATGTGTATCGTCTATATTGCAGACCGTTACGGAGTCTCTGTGGCTGATATTACGACAGGGGATTACTTTGTGACTGAGATCGAGGACAGCGCAAAACTGATGGATGAGATCTACCGATTCTCTCCGTCCGAGATTATCTGCAACGAGGCGTTCTATATGAGCGGGATGGATCTGGAGGGCATGAAAGACCGGTTGGGGATCACGATATACTCGCTGGATGCATGGTATTTCGATGATGCAGTCTGCAGGCAGAAACTTCTCGATCACTTCAAAGTGTCTTCGTTTGCCGGACTCGGCCTTGCAGATTATGACTGCGGAGTTATCAGTGCCGGCGCACTTCTGCAGTATCTTCTTGAGACACAGAAGAATAATCTTACCAACCTGACTCATATTACGCCATATACCTCCGGAAAGTATATGATGCTGGACAGCTCCACCCGGAGAAATCTGGAGCTGTGTGAGACATTAAGAGAAAAGCAGAAAAGAGGCTCCCTTTTGTGGGTGCTTGACAAGACGAAGACCGCTATGGGAGCGCGTACGCTGCGCAAATATGTGGAACAGCCGCTGATAGACAAAAAAGAAATCGAAAGACGTCTGGATGCGGTGCAGGAATTAAAGGAACAGGCAATTTCAAGGGAGGAGCTGAGGGAGTACCTTTCACCGGTTTATGACCTTGAACGTCTGATTACAAAGATCACATACGGTACGGCAAACCCGCGTGACCTTACGGCTTTCCGTACTTCGCTGGAAATGCTTCCGCCTATCCGGTATATTCTGCAGGATATGCAGTGTGGTCTTCTGAAATCAATTATGGAAGATCTGGATCCTCTGGAGGATCTGTGCTCGCTGATCACAAATGCCATACGCGAAGAGCCGCCTATTGCAATGAAAGAAGGAAATATTATCCGGGACGGCTATAATGAAGAGGTGGACAAGCTGAGGCGTGCGAAGTCTGACGGAAAGGACTGGCTGGCAAAGCTTGAGAATGATGAGAGGGAAAAGACCGGAATCAAGAATTTAAGGATCAAGTATAATAAAGTATTCGGTTATTATCTGGAGGTTACCAACTCCTACAAAGATCTTGTGCCGGAATATTACACGCGCAAGCAGACACTGGCTAATGCAGAACGTTATATTACGCCCGAATTAAAAGAACTCGAAGATATGATCCTGGGCGCGGAGGATAAGCTTTACGCCCTGGAGTATGAGATTTATACGGATGTCAGGGACACGATTGCGGCGGAGGTAGAACGGATTCAGCAGACGGCAAAAGCAGTGGCGGCTCTGGACGTATTTGCTTCCCTTGCTCTTGTGGCAGAACGGAACAATTATGTGCGGCCAAAGATAAATGAAAAGGGAGTTATAGACGTAAAAGAAGGGAGACATCCTGTAGTGGAACGGATGATCCCGAATGATATGTTCATTGCGAATGATACATACCTGGATGATAAAAAGCATCGGATTTCTATTATTACAGGCCCGAATATGGCGGGAAAGTCAACCTATATGCGGCAGACTGCTCTGATCGCCCTCATGGCGCAGGTGGGCTCCTTTGTCCCTGCGAAGAGTGCAAATATCTGTATTTCAGACCGGATTTTTACAAGAGTAGGAGCTTCGGATGATCTCGCTTCCGGACAGAGTACTTTCATGGTTGAAATGACAGAAGTAGCAAATATTTTAAGGAACGCTACTTCAAAGAGTCTGCTGATACTGGACGAGATAGGACGCGGTACAAGTACATTCGACGGACTTTCCATCGCGTGGGCCGTAGTGGAATATATCAGCGACAGCCGTCTGCTCGGTGCCAAAACTCTTTTTGCAACACATTATCATGAACTGACCGAGCTGGAAGGCAAGATTGATAATGTAAACAATTACTGTATCGCTGTCAAGGAGAAGGGGGACGATATTGTCTTTCTGAGAAAGATTGTGAAAGGCGGCGCAGATAAGAGCTACGGTATTCAGGTGGCCAAGCTTGCAGGAGTTCCGGATCTGGTGATTAACCGGGCAAAAGAAATTATGGAGGAACTGAGCGAGGAGGATATAACCAACCGGGTAAGCGAAATTGCAGTAAAGGATAAAATATCAAAGAAAAAACCGAAAGCGAAGAAATACGATGAAGTTGATATTGCCCAGATGTCTTTGTTCGATACTGTTAAAGATGACGATGTACTGGAGGAACTTAAGAATCTGGACGTCGGCAATATGACACCGATTGATGCGCTGAATACAATTTACCGACTGCAGAATAAGCTGAAGAACAGATGGTAGATATGGTGCAGTGAAACAAATGAGATGAAAGGAGAACGATATGCCTCACATACAGGTACTGGATCAGGTGACAATTGATAAGATTGCCGCCGGTGAAGTAATTGAGCGTCCGGCCTCGATTGTAAAAGAGCTGGTTGAGAATGCAATTGATGCCGGTGCGACATCCGTGACGGTGGAGATCAAAGACGGCGGTATTTCGCTGATCCGTATCATGGATAACGGCTGCGGTATTGAACATGATGAAGTCCGCAGCGCATTTCTGCGGCATTCCACAAGCAAGATCCGCAGCGTAGAAGATCTTGCCCATATCAGTTCCCTTGGATTCAGAGGAGAAGCTCTTTCAAGCATCGCCGCTGTGACACAGACTGAGCTGATCACAAAGACAGCAGAGGAAGAGCTGGGAACCCGGTATGTCATTGAGGGGGGCAAAGAAATTTCTATTGAAGAAACAGGAGCTCCCAATGGTACAACATTTCTTGTACGTCAGCTTTTTTATAATGTCCCGGCAAGAAGAAAGTTTTTAAAGACTCCAGTGACAGAGGCCGGGCACGTGCAGGATCTGCTGATCCATCTTGCTCTGTCTCATCCGGAGGTGGCGCTTGTGTTTCTGAATAACGGACAGGAAAAACTGCGCACTTCGGGGAGCGGCAGGCTAAAAGACGTAATCTACAGTGTATACGGCCGTGATGTGGCGGCAAATCTGCTTGATATTGACTATGAAAAAGGCGGATTAAGAATTACAGGATATCTGGGAAAACCAGTGATTACCAGGGGAAACCGCAATTTTGAGAATTTTTTTGTCAATGGACGGTATGTGAAAAGCCCTATGATATCAAAATCTCTGGAAGATGCCTACCGGGATTTTACGATGCAGCATAAATTTCCGTTCGCAGTGCTTCATTTTCATGTGGATGGCGAGCAGATTGATGTCAATGTCCATCCGACAAAGATGGAACTGCGGTTTCAGCGACAGCAGGAAGTCTATAATACAGTTTTCGAGGGGGTTCACAGAAGACTTCTGGAGCCTGAACTGATCCAGAAGGCGGAAGTGCCGGAACCGTTGGAACCTGATAAGAAAAAAGCGGCAGAGGAGCGCACAGTAAAAGATAGTCCGTTCCTTCTGAAACCGAGGATGTCCGGAACCGTCTCGGAAGGTGCCCGTCCGTCCGTCCGGTCTGATGCATTGCATTCCATTCCTTCACGAGTACAGGAAAATCAGAATCCTTCGGCTTTATTGTCCCGGTCAGAAGAAAAAGATACAGATCCGGGCAAAAGCAAGGAAGAAGTCCATGATGAGGATTACTTCATTCGGAAGATGCGCGAGCGTGTCATGGCATACCACAACCGGGCTTCTTCAGCAGAAGTATCTGATAAAAGCGGTATCTACCGCCAGGAAGAGCAGGCGGACCGTATCAGGGAAGCAGCAGTGCATAATGCGCGGCCGGCAGAAAACAGGCAGATGGATCTGTTTGAAGAAAATTTTCTGAAACGGGATGTAAGGGCTGAATATAAGCTGATCGGCCAGGTTTTTGACACATACTGGCTTGTCCAGTATCAGGACAGCCTTTATATTATAGACCAGCACGCAGCACACGAGAGAGTGCTTTATGAGCGGACTTTAAAAGGAATGAAGACAAGAGAATTTACTTCCCAGTATTTAAGTCCGCCGATTATTCTGTCTTTGTCTATGCAGGAGGCAGAGCTGCTCAAAGAGAATATGGATCGTTTTGAACGGATAGGTTTTGAGATTGAACCGTTTGGCGGCGAAGAGTATGCGGTCAGGGCAGTGCCGGACAATCTGTTCGGGATTGCGAAGAAAGAACTGCTGATGGAGATGATCGATGATCTCGCCGATGGGATTACGACTTCTATGACGCCCGAGCTGATCGATGAGAAAGTGGCGTCCATGTCCTGCAAAGCTGCAGTCAAGGGAAATAACCGCCTTTCAGCGCAGGAAGTGGATGCTCTGATCGGGGAACTGCTCACACTTGACAATCCATATCATTGTCCTCACGGCAGACCGACAATTATTGCAATGACAAAGAAGGAACTGGAAAAGAAATTCAAGAGGATCGTGTAGCGTGCCTTGAATGAGAGGAGCTTGTATTATGACAGGAAAACCGCTTATCATACTTGCAGGACCTACGGCGGTGGGAAAGACTGCACTCTCGATCCGTCTGGCCAAAGCAGCCGGGGCGGAGATTATATCCGCGGATTCCATGCAGGTATACCGGCATATGGATATCGGATCTGCCAAGATTACGAAAGAGGAGATGGCGGGCGTGCCACATTATCTGGTGGATGTATTGGAACCGGAAGAGGAGTTTAATGTAGTGCGTTTCCAGCAGATGGCGAAAGTCGCAGCACATGAAATTTGGGAAAGAGGAAAAATCCCGCTTGTGGTCGGCGGAACAGGCTTTTATATTCAGGCGCTCCTCTATGACATTGATTTTACGGAAAATGACGGTGACGAATCATACAGAAGAGAACTTGAACAGAGGGCGGTCAGTGAACAGGGAGCTTCCGAGCTTTATGAAATGCTGAAAACAGCAGACCCCGGGTCTGCCAGGGAGATTCATCCGCATAATATCAAGCGCATAATCCGTGCACTGGAATTTTATCATCAGACCGGGGAGAAGATGTCTGAACATAATGAGAAACAACGGCAGAAAGAGTCCCCTTATAACTATGCTTATTTTGTGCTGACGGATGAACGAAGCCGTCTGTACGAGCGGATCGACCGGAGAGTGGATCTGATGATGGAACGCGGGCTCCTTGATGAGGTACGGCGCCTGAAAGAGCGCGGCGTGCGCAGAGATTCCACATCCATGCAGGGACTTGGTTACAAGGAACTTTATGCATATCTCGACGGAGAATACCCGTTCGATGAAGCAATACGCATTATAAAGAGAGATACCAGGCACTTTGCAAAGCGCCAGATTACCTGGTTTAAGCGGGAAAAAGATGTAATATGGGCAGACCGTTCCGTGATCGGACAGGATGAGGATAAACTGGAAGCTTATATGCTCGGATGCCTCCGTGAGAAAGGGATTGTATAATGTTACTTTCACACCGATTTTAAATTAGCAGTAAAAAGGAAAGAGATGACTATGGAAAATACAGAATCACGATATATGTATGAGCAGCTCGGCATTTCAGCCGAAGTGTGGGCATATGGACAGAAAATCGAAAACAGTTTAAGAGAACGTTTCCGCCAGTTCGATGAGACGGCGGAATATAATCAGCTGAAAGTAATCAAGGCAATGCAGGACAACCGGGTCAGCGAGGGGTGCTTTAATTATGTCAGCGGATACGGATACAATGATATGGGAAGAGATACACTGGAGGCTGTGTATGCGTCTGTATTTCATACAGAGTCAGCGCTGGTTCGCCCGCAGATCACCTGCGGAACCCACGCTCTGGCCCTGGCCCTGGCGGCAAACCTGCGGCCGGGAGACGAACTTCTCTCTCCTGTGGGAAAGCCCTATGATACACTGGAAGAAGTGATCGGCATCCGTCCCTCAAACGGGTCTCTGGCAGAGTACGGGGTGACATACCGGCAGGTGGAGCTGCTGGAGGACGGGTATTTTGATTATCCGGCAATTGAAGCGGCACTGAATGAGCGTACAAAACTTGTGACAATTCAGCGCTCCAAAGGGTACCAGACACGGCCGAGCTATTCTGTGGATAAAATTGGTGAACTGATCGCGTTTATCAAGGCGAGAAGACCGGACGTGATCTGTATGGTCGATAACTGTTACGGTGAATTCGTGGAGCGGATTGAGCCCAGTGACGTGGGGGCAGACATGATCGTCGGTTCTCTGATTAAAAATCCGGGAGGAGGCCTTGCACCGATTGGAGGGTACATTGCGGGAAGGGAGGATCTGATCGAGAATTGCGCTTACCGGCTGACTTCACCGGGGCTTGGTAAAGAGGTGGGCGCATCCCTCGGAGTAATGCAGTCATTCTATCAGGGCTTCTTCCTCGCGCCGACTGTAGTATGCGGCGCGCTAAAAGGCGCTGTATTTGCGGCAAACATCTATGAAAAACTGGGATATCCGGTTATTCCGGACGGCACAGAGTCCCGTCATGATATCATACAGGCGGTGACGCTGGGAAGTGCGGACGGTGTGATCGCATTTTGTAAAGGAATTCAGGCGGCAGCGCCTGTGGACAGTTATGTGACGCCGGAACCGTGGGCAATGCCCGGATATGACAGTGATGTGATCATGGCGGCGGGTGCTTTTGTGCAGGGATCTTCAATCGAGCTGTCGGCGGACGGACCGATTAAACCGCCCTATGCAGTGTATTTTCAGGGGGGACTTACATGGAACCATGCGAAGCTGGGAATCCTGAAATCATTACAGAGCCTGATTGACGGAGGAGTTGTGGATATCGAAAAAGTACGCCGGCTGATCTGAAACTGAGCAGAAAGACAGTCTGAGGATAAACGAGAAAGGAGACCGTTATGAGAACCGTAGTGGTGATCGGAGGCGGAGCTTCAGGCATGATGGCTGCTGTGGCTGCGGCCTCATCCGGGGCGCAAGTTACCATACTGGAACACAAGGACAGGATCGGAAAGAAAATCCTGTCTACAGGAAACGGCAGATGCAATTTTACGAATATTCATCAGGAACCGGTGTGTTATCATTCAGACAACCCGCTGTTCCCGTGGAGTGTTGTGGAGAAGTTTGACGCGCAGGACGTTATTGCTTTCTTCCTGAAGCTGGGAATATATTCCAAAAACCGGAACGGATACATCTATCCGAATTCTGATCAGGCATCTGCAGTACTGGATGCATTTCGAATGGAACTGGAGAGGCTGAAAGTAAATATTTGTACTGATACAGAATGCCGGGAAATCCGGCCGGGAAGAAAGGGATTCTCCGTGGCGACGAACCGGAATACATTCCGGGCTGACCGGGTGATTCTCTGTGCCGGATCCAAGGCGGCACCTGTGACAGGATCTGACGGCTCCGGCTATGATCTGGCAAAGAAACTGGGGCACAGTATACTTCCGGTGCTGCCGGCGCTTACAGCTCTTCGATGTGAAGGAAAATTTTTTAAAAGTATTGCGGGAGTGCGGGTCTACGGAACGGCGGCTGTCTGGTCAGAAGGTGAATGTATTGCAAAAGACACAGGGGAAATTCAGATTACCGACTATGGCATATCCGGCATTCCGGTCTTTCAGGTAAGCCGGTATGCGTCAAAGCTGCTGTATGAGGGGAAAGAAGCGGAAGCGGTTCTTAATTTCATGCCTGATTTTACAAAAGAGCAGATGAAGGCGTTTCTCAGAAGCCGGGCGGAAACAAGACCGGAGAAAAGGACGGATATGTTCCTGATCGGTCTTTTCCATAAGAAGCTGTGCGATCTGTGGTGCAGGATGTCGAAGATTCCGGGAGGTAAGCCGGCAGGAGAACTTACAGATGAGGAGCTTGTCCGGCTTACCTCCCTGATTATGGAATTCCGTGTCCGGATCGCAGGGACAAATTCATACGATAAGGCGCAGGTATGCTGCGGCGGAGTGGATACGTCCGAAGTTTCCCCCGGGACAATGGAATCTGTCTACGTGCCGGGACTGTATTTTGCGGGAGAAATTCTGGATGTGGACGGTATGTGCGGAGGATATAACCTGACATTTGCATGGGCAAGCGGGTATGCGGCAGGCAGGGCTGCTGCAATGAACAGGCCATATGAATAATTGTTTCACAATTTTACAGACAGGAGAATGGTAAAGATGAAATACGGAATAGGAGATATATGCTATATAATCGAAAATGATACGGTAAAGCGGGCAAGAGTCAGCGCCAAGAAAGACGGCCAGTATTTTGTACAGTTTGTCGGCTCCTGCGGCGCGCTGGCAGTTCCGGAAAATGAAGTCTATGCTACACCGGAAGAAGCAGAGGCCGGTATGAAAAAAGACCGTAACCTGAGCAGCCCTGTCCGCTATCTGTAACGTCAGCGGGACAGAGGACAGGAAAAAGATCCGTGAGAATGGAAGAGAAGGCAGGAAAACAGTTATGCTGAGAATCAATCAGTTAAAACTTCCTGTGGCCCATACACAGGAACAACTTGAAAAGAAACTTCTGAAAACGCTGAAGGCCGGAAAGGGAGAACTGAAGCAATATTATATCAGAAAACGTTCTCTGGATGCCCGAAGGAAGCCGGAACTTTATTATGTATATTCGATCGATTTCGAAGTGGAACATGAAGAGCGCATTCTCAAACAGCTGAAAGGAAAAATACAGAAAATATCCGAACGTCCATACAGCGCTCCGGCACACGGTACGGAACATCTGTCCGGCAGACCGGTGATTATCGGAAGCGGGCCCGCCGGACTTTTCTGTGCGTATCTTTTGTCCCGCGAGGGATATCGCCCCCTTGTTATTGAGCGGGGGGCTACGGTCAGAGAAAGAAAAGAAGATGTAGAACTGTTCTGGAAGAACGGGATTCTTGATCCGGATTCCAACGTGCAGTTCGGAGAGGGAGGAGCAGGTACGTTTTCGGACGGTAAGCTCAATACTCTTGTAAAAGACCCGGAAGGGCGGAATCGTTTTGTACTCGAAACATTTGTGCGTTTCGGGGCGCCGGAAGACATACTCTGGGAGCAAAAGCCACATATCGGTACTGATATCCTCATTGATGTGGTGGAAGCAATGAGAGAAGAGATAAAAAAATCAGGCGGTGAATTTCTGTTCCACAGTCAGGTAACCGATATCATTCCAGAGGAGAAGACTCTGGTCATAAATGGAAACGAGAAAATCCGTACGGATGCGGCTGTCCTTGCCATAGGCCACAGTGCAAGGGATACATTTCAAATGCTCTGTGACCGCGGCTTTCATATGGAAGCAAAATCATTTGCAGTGGGGGTCCGTGTGGAGCATTCCCAGAGCCTGATTGATGTGAATATGTATGGAAGAGAAGAGCGCGGAAAGCTTCCGGCTGCGTCTTACAAACTGACGGAAAAGCTGGATAACGGGAGAGGGGTGTATACATTTTGTATGTGCCCGGGCGGTTATGTGGTAAATGCATCATCCGAGCCAGGACATCTGGCCGTAAACGGTATGAGCTATCATGGGCGCGCAGGGGAAAATGCCAACAGTGCGGTTATCGTAACGGTTACACCGGAAGATTACGGGCAGGATGATCCTCTTTCAGGCGTACAGTTCCAGAGAGAGCTCGAGAGAAAAGCGTGGGAAGCGGGAAAAGGAAATATTCCGGTACAGCGCTTTGAAGATTTTTGCAAAAACAGAAAAACAGTTGAACTGGGAAGAATAAAACCAAATGTGAAAGGAAACTATAGCCTTGCCAATGTGCGCGATATCTTTCCGGATGAGCTGGCCGGATCGCTTCAGAAGGGGATTGGGCAGATGAACCGTAAAATTCAGGGATTTGCAGATCCTGATGTGCTTCTGTCAGGTGTGGAAAGCAGAACCTCCTCCCCTGTCAGAATCCCGAGAGATGAGGAGTTCAGAAGCAGTATTCCGTGGATCTACCCGTGCGGAGAGGGAGCAGGATACGCCGGAGGCATTACATCGGCGGCAATGGACGGGCTTAAGGTGGCAGAGGCGATTATCAGAAAGTATGAAGCCGGTGTCTGTTCACAGAATTTTAATGTGTAATCCCTATACACATTTTTTAAATTGTGCTAAAATAAATCGTTGTATTGTATCATTGCGCTGATCAAAGGATCAATTTATGAAGAAAAACAATACAATTAAAGAAATGTACCAGGAAGAACGGCCCTATGAGAAGTGTGAACGCTTCGGGGCGGAAAATCTGACAGATGCGGAGCTCCTTGCAGTTATCCTTAGGACGGGTACCAGGGGAGAAAATTCCCTTGACCTTGCAAGATGCCTTCTTCATCCGGATTTCGGCAATCCCGGAATTCACAATATTCATCAGTGGACGTTTGAGCGCCTGATAAATATCCGGGGGATCGGAAGAGTCAAAGCAGTTCAGATACTTTGTCTGTCGGAATTGTCCAAACGTATGGCGAGGGAAGCGGCAGTTGAGGGACTGGACTTTTCTTCTCCGTCTACGATTGCGCGTTACTATATGGAAGATATGCGCCACAGAAACAGGGAGGTGTTAAAGCTCCTGCTTCTGAATACACGCTCCAGACTGATCGGGGAGATGAACATATCGGTCGGCACAGTGGATATGGCGCTTGTATCGCCGCGAGAGCTGTTTGTAGAAGCTGTCCGGAAGGACGCATCGTCGATTATTCTTCTGCACAATCATCCGAGCGGAGATCCTGCTCCCAGCAGGGAGGACGTGCGGATTACAAGGAGAGTATGTGAAGCAGGACAGCTGATCGGGATCGAACTTCTGGATCATATCATTATAGGTAATAACTGTTTTATCAGCCTGAAGGAAAAGGGGTTCTTTCAGCAGTGTGGGAGCTGACCGTCGACGGAAATTGATAAGGGGTGGTTGTACTGCTATGGCGGGAAAGGTTTATGGGCTTGACCTCGGGACATATGAGATCAAGGTTTTTGATAAAAAGAACGACAGGATATGGCATCAGAAAAATGCCATTGCAATGAAAAATAAAAAATACATTTTTGCCGTGGGCAATGAGGCATATGATATATTTGAAAAGGCGCCTGTGGATATCAGAGTTGTATTCCCGATGAAAAACGGGGTAATAGCGCATTTCGATGATATGCAGTATCTGCTGGGCAGTCTGTTGGAGTCAGACCGCAGATCTGTCTTCGGGGCAGAGTATGTTGTAGCTGTTCCCACAGATGTGACCGAAGTGGAAAAAAAGGCCTTTTATGATCTTGTCTATCATTCCGAGGCAAAAGCAAAGTCTGTGCGGATTGTGGAGAAAGGTCTTGCCGATGCCATCGGTTTCGGGATGGATGTGATCGGTGAAAAGGGGATTTTTGTGGCTAATTTCGGAGGGGGGACAACGGAGCTGTCTGTTTTGTCGCTGGGAGGTATGGTCATGAATCGTCTGTTGAAGATCGGGGGAGGAAATTTTGATACCTCGATTGCAGATCTGGTCAGACATAACAGAGAATTCCTGATCGGCACATCTACTGCAGAAAAGCTCCGCCGTGAATTCGGCATTTTTGACCAGAGCACCAACAGTGCAATTACTGTATCAGGCCGGGATCTTGTCGCCAGTGTGCCCTCACAGGCAGATATTCCTATCAGCCTTGTCAGGGCGGCTATGAAAGAGCCGCTGGAGGAATGTGTAAAAGCAATCCGGGCTATGATTGAGAGAACTCCGCCGGATGTACGCAGAGCGATTGTAAAGACAGGAATATGTCTTACCGGAGGACTGGCTAATCTGAAAGGACTCTCTACATATCTCGAAGAGAGTATCGGGCTCCCGGTTCTTACAACTGAGGAACCGGAACTTTGTGTCGTGAAAGGGCTGAGGAAGATCATCTCGGACCGCAGTTACTATAAACGTCTCACGTACTCCATGTTAGATGAAGATTACAGGTGGTTAAGATAATGAAGAAAAAGAATCAGACATCCCATTTAAACAGATATATTCTGATCGGACTTTCCGTGTTCTGTGCACTTATGATGGTCCTTTCATCATTTTCAGATAAGGCGGCAGGGCCATTTAAGGTTCTGGCTAATATAACGGTCATCCCACTTCAGCAGGGAATTAACCATGTGGGTGGATGGCTTGGCGATATGAAGGACAATTTTTCAACCATGCAGCAGCTTCGCGCCGAAAATGAAGATCTTCAGGCTCAGATTGATGCGCTTACAACGGAGAATAATTATCTTCAGGAGGAACGTTACGAGTACGAACGTCTTCAGGAACTGTATCAGCTTGACCAGAATTATGCGGAGTACGAAAAGACTGCTGCCCATGTTATCGGTAAAGATACAGGAAACTGGTTTAATACATTTACCATCGATAAAGGAAGTCAGGACGGAATTGAAGTGGATATGAACGTACTGGCGGGAAGCGGACTGGTGGGGATTATCACTGAAGTCGGTCCCACATGGGCAAAAGTACGCTCAATTATCGACGATTCTAACAATGTAAGCGGAATGGTTCTCTCGACATCGGATACTTGTATAGTCAGCGGTGATCTGTCCCTTATGAGCAGCGGACAGATTGCGTTCGATCAGATGGAGAATAATGACAATGTAGTGGCTGTGGGAGATCAGATTGTCACGTCCTATATCAGTGACAAATATCTGCAGGGAATTCTGATCGGCTCGATCAGTGAGATTAATGTGGATTCAAATAACCTGACACGTTCAGGTTATATTATCCCGGCAGTAGATTTTAAAAATATTCAGGAAGTGCTCGTCATTACAACTACCAAAGCAGAGCTTACCGGTGAAAACGAAACGGGCGAATAGAGGAGAAGTATTCCATGAAAGCAGTAAAGATAAGACGTATTGTGGTGACAGCGCTTGTAGTGCTGCTTGCCTACCTTCTTCAGTGTACCGTATTTCCGGCGCTGGAGATTGCGGGAATCAAACCGAATCTTATGCTGATTGTTACGGCTTCTTTCGGATTTATGAGAGGCCCGAGGGAAGGAATGTTTGTGGGGTTTGCCTCGGGGCTTCTCATTGATATCCAATACGGTGATATGATCGGTTTTTACGCCCTGATTTATCTGGTCGCAGGATATATAAACGGACTGTCTGAGCAGATCTATTTTGATGAAGACATTAAGCTCCCGCTTTTTCTGATTGCGGGCAGCGATTTTGTATATGGGATTGCCGTTTATTTCCTGACTTTCCTGCTCAGGAGCGACTTTAATTTCCTGCACTATCTGAACCGGATTATTATTCCGGAGGCAATTTACACGATCGCTGTTACTCTTATTGTGTATCCACTGCTCCTGTTTATCAATCATAAGCTGGAAGCTGAAGAAAAAAGGAGTGCAAGTAAATTTGTTTAGAGAAATCATCGACAGAATAAAAGAAGGCATAGATTATATCATGAAATCAAGGCTTATGGTGCTTATCATAGTATTCTGCCTGACTTCATCCGTCCTGATCGGACGCCTTTTCTATCTTCAGATTGTAAGAGGCGAGGACTATCTGGACAACTATGAACTTCAGATCAGAAGGACAAGCGAGATTGCCGCGACAAGAGGAAATATTTACGACAGGAACGGAAATCTTCTCGCATATAATGAGCTGGCATATTCCGTCACCATACAGGACACACTGCCCACGAATATGGGGTCGGACGAGAGAAATGAAACCTTGAATGGCATTCTCAATAAAGTACTTGAAATCGTCGAGTCAAACGGGGATTCGGTTATTGACAGTTTTGGCATCATCCTTGACTCTGCGGGAGAATACCAGTTTGCGGAGACAAATGAAACGCTGAAACTCCGTTTTATAGCTGACGTATACGGAAAAGCATATACGGATGATCTCTCACAGGATCAGAGAAATCAGTCGGCATCCGGAATTATGCATTATCTCTGCACGAAAAGATATGGCCTTGACGATACCAACAATGATCCGGCATATATACTTAAGATGGTAAATATGCGCTACGCAATGGGGCTGAACAGTTATCAGCAGTATCTTTCCACAGTTCTCGCCTCTGATGTGAGCGATGAGACAGCGGCGGCGATCATGGAGAACCAGAGCACCCTTACCGGAGTTGATATCGAGGAAGAATCCCTTCGGCGTTATCCGGACGGAGAGTACTTCGCATCGCTGATCGGATATATCGGTCCTATGTCTCAGGATGAATATGATGCTCTGGATAAAGACGAAAAAGACAAATATTCTCTGTCCGATATTGTAGGAAAATCCGGCATTGAACAGGCTTTTGACAGTACTTTACAGGGCGAAAAGGGTAAGTCTACTTTTTATGTGGACAACCTCGGAAAAGTGATCGAGACAGTGAGCAAGACAGATCCCAAGGCCGGAAATGATATATATCTTACAATAGATAAAGATCTGCAGATAAATGCATATAAGCTTCTGGAAGAGAAAATTGCAGGTATCGTGCTGAGTAAGCTGACAAATATTCTGGATTATGATCCTTCCGAGACAAAGGATGCAAGTGAGATTATTATTCCCGTAAGCGATGCATATCATGCATTTATTGCAAACGAAGTGATTGATATGGATCATTTTGCAAACGAGAAAGCAGGACCGGCTGAAAAAGCAGTATATGCCACATTCCAGAATAAAAAAGAATCTGAGCTGTCAGAGATAATGTCTCAGCTTGAAAATGCACAGGCAGATGCATACAGAGATCTGTCGGATGAAATGCAGGCATATATGTCCTATATCTGTAATACGGTTCTGGCAGAAAAGACCGGGATTCTCCTGACAGATGAGATCGATACTTCGGATGAAACATATATTGCATGGAGAACAGATGAGACGATCAGCCTCAATGCATACCTGAATTATGCTATTTCACAGAGCTGGATTGATACATCCAAGCTAGGTAACAGTGCATATTCAAGCTCTGAAGAGATTTACCAGGCTCTCCTGACATATATTGAAGAATATTTGGCCAATGACAGTGATTTCGACAAACTTCTCTATGAATATCTTATAAAATCAGGAAGTGTCACCGGTACACAGATCTGTGCGATTGTGTATGAGCAGGGCGTGCTTCCGATGGATGAGAACAGCTACAACGGACTGCTAAGCGGGTCTGTTAATTCATTCCAGTGGCTGCACGACAAAATTGAAGCGCTGGAGATTACGCCCGGACAGCTCGGACTTGAACCGGGGTCAGGAGGGCTTGTTGTGACTGATCCGAATACAGGAGATGTGCTGGCGTGCGTATCCTACCCGGGATACGACAACAACCGCCTTGCAAATACAATGGATTCGGCTTACTACAACCAGCTCAACAGCGGAACTTCACGGCCGTTTTATAACAGGGCCACACAGGAGGAAACGGCACCTGGTTCTACCTTTAAGATGGTTTCGGCTACGGCAGGGCTTGAAGAGGGAATTGTCAATGCGGATACGACTTTTTACTGTGACGGCGTATTTTCAGAAGTACAGCCGAGTCCCCACTGCTGGGTATATCCGAACGGACACGGCTCGCTTAACGCTGTTCACGCGATCGAAAATTCGTGTAACGTATATTTCTACAATGTAGGTTATGAACTCGGAATGGATTCAGACGGTAATTATGACAGCGATCTCGGTACGGACAGGCTTGCTAAATATGCTGAAATGTTCGGGCTCGGTGAAAAATCCGGCCTTGAGATTGACGAGGCTTCCCCGCATATTTCGGACGAGTATTCAATTCAGTCCGCAATCGGACAGGGAAATAACAATTTTACTGTCAGCCAGCTGAACAGATATGTCACGGCGGTTGCCAACAGTGGAACGGTGTATGATCTGACACTGATTGACAAGATTACGGATTCCAGCGGAAATCTGCTTCGTGACAATGAAGCAGAGGTTGTAAGGACAATGGATGATGTCAGCCAGAGTACATGGAATCAGCTTCATGAAGGTATGGAGCTGATGGTAAGCAGCCACGCAACTTTCTCGGGGCTGGATTTTACGATGGCAGGAAAGACCGGTACGGCTCAGCAGAATGAGCTTCATCCGGATCATGCGCTCTTTGTCGGATACGCCCCGGCCGATTCACCGGAAATATCGATCGCAGTTCGTATTGTAAACGGATACAATTCAGGATACGCCTCCGAGATAGGGCGAGATGTGTCGCAGATCTACTTTAACCCGGATATGAAGGATGAGCTGATTACAGGAAAAGCAGCAGATCTGGGAAATGGAATGGCCGGCGATTAATTAATAACGTCAGAACTTATGCAGGAGGAGAAGCAAAATGGGAGAGGTTATAGTCATAACATCGGGAAAAGGCGGAGTCGGTAAGACAACGACTACTGCAAACATCGGGATCGGGTTGTCGGGACTGGGGAAAAAGGTTCTGGTTATCGATACAGATCTCGGACTAAGGAATCTCGATGTGGTTATGGGACTGGAAAACCGGATTGTATATAATATTGTAGATGTAATTGAAGGAAGCTGCAGGCTGAAGCAGGCGCTGATTAAAGACAAGCGTTTCCCGGAACTTTACCTGCTGCCTTCAGCCCAGACAAAAGATAAGACAAGCATCTCTCCGGAGCAGATGAAGAAACTGATTGAGGATATACGTGATGATTTCGATTTTATTCTGCTTGACTGTCCGGCGGGAATCGAACAGGGCTTTCAGAATGCGATTGCAGGGGCAGACCGTTCCATTGTCGTGACGACTCCCGAAGTCTCCGCCATAAGAGATGCGGACAGAATTCTCGGACTTCTGGAGGCTTCCGGAATCAGAAAAAACGAACTGCTGATTAACCGTCTCAGGATCGATATGGTAAAGAGAGGAGATATGATGTCCGTGGATGATGTAACAGAGATCCTCGCTGTGGATCTTCTGGGAGTCATACCGGACGATGAGCAGGTTGTTGTCGCAACAAACCAGGGCGAGCCGGTAGTGGGAGAAGAAGGACTTGCAGGCAGGTCTTATATGAACATCTGCCGTCGGCTTTTGGGAGAGGATGTACCTATGGAAGATTATATGAAACCGGAGGGATTACTCGAAAAGCTCTCCAGTCTTTTTCACCGGAACTAGGAGGGCATGAAGATGAGTGTACCATCTGTTTTTGTTGCGAAAGAGAGACTTAAGAATCTGTTGATTTCAGACAGAATGCAGTGTACACCGGATGCGGCGGACAGACTGGAAAAAGATCTGTACCTTACGGTTTCAAAGTATATGGAGATCACCCCGGAACATTTTGATATCAAGATCACAAGGAGTGATATACATATTAAATACACGGGAGAAAACAAGTGAAAAACTTTTTAAAAAAATATATACACTATAATATCAAAGATTACAAAATAGGTCTTGTAATATCAGTGGTTGCCTTATCGATAATCGGCGTCCTTATGGTCAGAAGCGCAAGACCCGACTTTATGGACAGGCAGCTTCTGGGCGTCCTGCTCGGTATATGTGCAATGGTTGTAATTTCGCTGATTGATTACAATTGGGTGCTTAACTTTTACTGGCCCATGTATTTTCTGAATCTTGTGCTGCTTGCGGCTATCTGGATTCCGGGGCTCGGTGTTGTTACGAATGGAGCACGCCGGTGGCTGAATCTCGGATTTACTCAGCTTCAGCCGTCTGACCTTACCAAGATCCTTATGATCCTTTTCTTTGCCAGATTTTTGTCAGACAGGGAGAGAGTGATTAACAATCCAAAGGTTATTCTTCAGGCAATTGCACTGATTATCCCGTCACTGGCAATGATTGTAATTCAGCCGAACCTGTCTACGACACTCTGTGTGGCTGCTTTGTTCTGTGCGCTGCTTTTTCTTGCAGGTCTGAGCTATAAATTTGTGGGAACTGTATTGGCGATTACTGTGCCAACGGTTGTGATTTTTCTTGCTATTGCGGTCCAGCCGAACCAGCCGTTTTTACATGATTACCAGCAGGATCGTATCCTTGCATGGCTGGAGCCGGAGAAATACGCGGATGACGAGTCATACCAGCAGCTCAACTCAGTAATGGCAATCGGATCGGGACAGCTTTCAGGCAAAGGATATGACAATGACGATACCACATCAGTAAAGAACGGTAATTTTGTCTCTGAGCCGCAGACAGACTTTATTTTTGCGATAATTGGTGAAGAATTAGGATTTGTGGGTTGTTGTGTCGTTATATTTTTGATATTATTAATTGTGGTACAATGTATTATGGTTGGCTTGAAAGCGAAAGATACAGGGGGACGCATCATCTGCGGCGGCGTTGCCGCACTGATAGGGATACAGAGCTTTATCAATATCGGTGTGGCTACTATGATCCTTCCGAATACAGGATTGTCGCTGCCCTTTGTAAGTTATGGACTGACTTCCGTTGTGTGCTTTTTTATGGGGATCGGTTTCGTATTGAATGTCGGTTTACAGCCCAACAAATACCAGTAAGGAGAGAGTGACAGTTATGAATATCGGTCTGATTGCACACGATGCGAAAAAGAAGCTGATGCAGAATTTCTGTATCGCCTACCGCGGAATACTCAGCAAGCATGAGCTGTACGCTACGGAAACGACAGGAATTCTGGTGGAAAGTGTAACAAATTTAAGTATTCACAAGTTTCTGGCAGGTCATCTGGGAGGAATGCAGCAGCTGGGATCCCAGATCGAACATAACAATATCGATCTGCTCATTTTTTTCAGAGATCCGCTTGCACCCCGGCCGCATGAACCGGATGTCAACGATATCGTTAAACTTTGTGATATGTACAATATTCCGATCGCCACGAATATTGCAACGGCAGAGGCGCTGATCCTCGCACTTGACAGAGGGGATCTTGACTGGCGTGAAATGTACAAATAAAAACATATTAGAAGGAAACAGACAGTAATGAATCAGAGAATAAGAAGAAATTCCGGCAGAAGGAGAAGGCGCCGCCGCCGTCAACAGAGGCGTGCCGCTGTTCTTCTCATTTGTCTTGTCATTCTGATTGGAGCAGTTTCTGCAGGAGTCCTTATTATCCGGGAACTGACGGGAAACTATACGGCATCTTATGAAGCGGATAATTATAATAAGAATTTATATCAGGGAACATTGTTCGCCAGCGATCTGTGTGTGGCATCGGAGGAGGTTGATCTGGAAGGGTTCGTGCCTGATACAGATCTTCATGCCGCAGGTTTATTTAACCTGGATGAAGACAGTGTTGTGTGCGGCTATAAGCTGTATGACCGCCTTTATCCGGCCAGTACAACCAAGATTATGACAGCGCTTTTAGCGTTGAAATACGGTAATATGGATGACGAGGTGACGATCAGCTCCAATGCTACGGATTTTAATTGGGATGAAGTGACGAGCGGACTGCGGACAGGGGACAAAGTGTCGATGTATGATCTTGTATGCGGGCTGCTGCTCCATTCAGGAAACGACTGCGGAACCGCTATTGCCGAGCATATTGCGGGAAGCGAGAACACATTTGCAGATATGATGAATGAGGAGGCTGCTTCACTGGGGGCAACCGGCACACATTTTGCAAATCCTCATGGTCTGCACGATGAGAATCATTATACTACAGCGTATGACCTTTATCTTATATTTAACGAGTGCATTAAAGATGAACGTTTTGTAGACATCATATCAATGGATTCCTATACAGGAACGCTGACAGGATCTGACGGAACTGTCCGTAATCAGGTATGGACGCCGACCCAGGCATACGGAGCGGGATCAGCAGTGGAGCCGGAGGGCGTCCGTGTGCTGGGTGGAAAGACAGGGACGACACAGCAGGCGGGAAACTGCGTGATTCTCTATGATGAGGACTCCAGCGGACATCCGTATATTTCTGTGATTATGGGGGCAGACGGAACGACACGGCTGTATGACCAGATGAATACGCTTATGCAGTCTGGAATTGCGGGTACAACGTCTCAGGATTCACAGTCTTCCGCAGACGAACAGACAGCCGAATAGAATGCTTTTACAGACAGAAGGACAGCAAGCAAATAAGCCTTCGGATTTCCGAAAGACACGGAGATCCGAAGGCTTTTCTCTGCCCGGTGGTTTTATATTATTCTGACATTCCTCTGACCCTGCCGAAAAAGCTGAGCAGATATAATCCGCAGAGTCCCACAAGGGTATAGACAATCCTTGAAAGCCAGCTTAAATTGCCAAAAAGAAATGCGACAAGGTCAAAGCGAAAGATCCCCACAAGCAGCCAGTTGACCGCACCAATGATCACGATCGTCAGTGCTGTGTAATCAAACCATTTCATTTTATTTCCTCCTTTACCATCTCAATATTTTTATTATTCCCTTAAGAACTGGAAATATACATCAGAAAATGTTATACTATTTAAGTTAGAAAATGAACAGAAAAGTATTATGGAGGTGTTTATCTGATTTGACATCCCAAAAAAACAAATCAGTCAGCATTAAGAAATACAGAAAGAAACGAGAGATTAATCTGGGCATTATTTTATTCTCTATTGTATTTATTTATCTGATAGTGACCGTGCTTCTATACTTTACCGGGGACAATATTTCTGCCTATGAGGTCAGGGAAGGAAGCATTGTAAGAGATGATTCCTATACCGGTCTTATTCTGCGGGAAGAAACAGCGGTAACTGCCGATGCAGACGGATATATCAGTTACTATCAGAATGAGAACAGCAAGGTGAAGGCAGGTACAAATATTTATGCGCTTTCACAGCAGCCGCTGGATACGGAAGAAAATGTATCGGCGGATAATCAGAATTCAGGTGTCTCACAGGAAACATTGTCCGGTATCATTTTTCAAATGCAAAGTTTTAATGAAAATTACCGTCCTGCAGATTTTTCGTCTGTTTATTCTCTGAAAAACGAGATTAATACTTCTCTTCAGGATTCCTACAGTGAGACCAGGATGGCACATCTGGGTGCAGTGATTGAGGCCAGCGGGCAGGAAGTGGCATCCTATACTACACCGCGGGACGGAATTGTTGCGTTTACGGTGGATGGATATGAATCGCTGACAAAGGAAGATATAAGTGCAGAGAATTTTGATAATACAGAGTATGAAAGCACGGTTCTTTCGGATCAGATGAAGATAAGTGCAGGCGATCCTGTTTACCGGCTGATTACAAGTGAGGACTGGTCGGTGATCGTCCCGCTTGATAAAGAGACTGCAGAGCAGCTTATAGATGATGAAATAGCGAGTGTGAAAGTCAGGATAGACAAAGACAGCGAAACAATGAGGGCAGCTCTCTCCATAGAAGAGAAGGATGGAGTTTACTATGGCTGTCTGGATTTCGATAATTCAATGATACGTTATGCTGAAGACAGATTTTTAAATGTAGAACTGATTCTTGAAGACGAGAGCGGACTTAAAATACCTAAATCTTCAGTGGTTGAAGAAAAATTCTATGTAGTTCCTGAAGATTATATTACAACAGGCGGCAACAGTTCTTCTGAGGGCGTTATGATACAGAGTGAAAGCGGCGGAGTTGAATTTACACCTGTAGAAATCTATGATGAATCAGATGAAGGTGAAGTATGTATAAGCCGGGAGGATCTCAGGTACGGGGATGTACTTGTTATGCCGGAATCAAGCGAGACGTATACTGTTGGGAAAACGAAGGATCTTCAGGGTGTTTATAACATAAATAAGGGTTATGCCGTATTTAAAAAGGTGAGTATTCTCTGCGAGAACGATGAATATTACATCGTGCGTGAGGGAGAAAGTTACGGACTGTATAATTATGATCACATTGTTCAGAATGGATCGAGCGTCAGTCCGGATGAAGTTGTTTTTCAGTAATGTGAATTGATAGAAAGGAGCGGCAGATATGCTGAAAGAAAATCTGGAATCCGTAGAGGCGAGAATTCAGGCGGCCTGTGACAGAGCCGGGAGAAAACGAGACGAGGTTACACTTATTGCAGTAAGCAAGACAAAACCTGTAAGTATGCTGCAGGAAGCCTATGATCTGGGAGTGCGTATATTCGGTGAAAATAAAGTACAGGAAATACGCGATAAATACGAGGCGCTCCCCAAAGATATCGAGTGGCATATGATCGGGCACCTTCAGACAAATAAAGTAAAATATATAGTGGACAAAGTAAAACTGATCCATTCCGTTGATTCGCTGAAGCTGGCTGAGACAATTGAAAAGGAAGCTGAGAAGCACAATTGCACGGCGGATATTCTCCTTGAGGTAAATGTGGCGGAGGAAGAAAGCAAATTCGGATTGAAGTCAGAAGAGGTACTGCCTCTTTATGATGAGATAAGACAGTATTCTCACATTAATGTCCGCGGACTTATGACAATTGCTCCTTTTGTTGATAATCCTGAAAAAAATCGTACAATTTTTGCCGATTTACGTAAATTATATGTTGACATTAAGGAAAAAAACATTGATAATGATACTGTGAGCATACTTTCGATGGGGATGACCAATGATTACGAAGTCGCGATCGAAGAGGGAGCTACCATGGTGAGAATCGGAACCGGAATCTTTGGTGCCAGGGACTACAGTGTGTAGACTGCATAAACTGGAAAGAAAGTATGAAAGAAAAAAGATGTGCCTGCCCGAATGGCAGGACGGGATAGGAGTGTAAAAATGGGTGTATTTGATAAATTTCTGGACATCATGAAATTAAACGACGATGATTATGATGACGATGAATTTTATGATGATGATGAGTTCTATGATGACGACAATTACGAGGAAAAACCTCATCGCCGTTCGCTGTTCGGAAAGAAAAATACGAAGGAAGATAATTACGACGATTTCGATATGGAAGAGGACAAGAAGTATCAGCCTTCTGCTAATAACAAAGTAACACCGATGAGACATCCGGCTGTTAAGAGCGGCGGACATATGGAAGTCTGTGTAGTGAAACCTACATCAGTTGATGATTCAAGAGAAATTACGGAGACGCTTCTGTCAGGACGTACAGTGATCCTGAATCTTGAGGGAATGGATCTGGAAATTGCGCAGAGAATCATTGATTTTATTTCCGGTGCAACATTTGCAATCAGCGGAAATCTGCAGAAGATTTCAAATTATATTTTCCTTGTAACGCCTACAAACGTTGACATTTCCGGAGATCTTCAGGATCTGCTGGGAGGTTCCATGGAGTCTGCCAGTGTAAGAGGAAGATATTAAGAGGCGTACTATGAATCAGGATAAAGAGCTTCTGAATCTTGAGAAGCGTTTCGCTGAACTATCCCGCACAGCTTATCAGAGGGATATTATTACATATACGGATTTCCTGAATCTTAATGAACAGAACATTTTGCATATGCTGCCGAAAGACCGGCTCTATACGAGAGTCGTATATTTCGGCGGCTATGAAATGGCAGAGCGTCAGATGGCGGCATTTATCCCTGATGCTCTTTATTTGCGTTACGGGAAAAATGAGATAACGCCGGCAGAGACGGGATATCCTTTCTGCGCCTTGAAAATAACACCTGTGAATCTGAAGTTTGCCGAAAAACTGACTCACCGCGATTATCTGGGCGCTGTATTAAATCTCGGTATAGACCGTTCCAGAACCGGAGATATTATACCGGAAGATACAGGTGCGCTCCTCTTTGTTCACAATGATATTGCGGATTTTCTGTGCAGCGAGCTTACAAGAGTAAGACATACGTCAGTCAGTGCAGAGCAGGTTCCGCTGACTGAGATTGATTATACGCCTGAATTTGAAGAGGTTCGCGGAACTGTGGCGTCTGTACGGCTGGACAGTCTGCTTTCACTTGCCTTTAATCAGTCAAGGAGCAGACTTACGGGACTTATAGAAGGGGCAAAGGTATATGTCAACGGGCGGCTTATTACAAGTAACGGATATCAGCCGGAGGAAGGCGATATTATTTCGGTTCGCGGCATGGGCAAGTTCCGTTACGAATATGCAGGCGGCAGAACCCGCAAGAACAGAATAAGTGTGGTAATAAACAGATATATATAAGGATGGAAAACAGATAATGAATCGACATAAAACAGGCATAAAAGGATATTTTTTCGCAGCGGCAGGCTTTGCTCTGGCGCTGATACTGGATCAGCTGACCAAGTGTCTGGCTGACCTGTATCTGAAAGACAGACCGGCAAAGGTACTCATAGACGGTGTGTTTGAGCTTAGATATCTGGAAAACAGGGGGGCCGCATTCGGCATGATGCAGAATATGCAGTACGCTTTTATTGCGGGGGCCGTTGCAGTATGCATCATTATTCTTTTCCTATATATCAAGATGCCTCACACATTCAGATACCTTCCATTACGAATATGTGCTGTCCTCTTATTTGCTGGAGCGGTTGGAAATATGATCGATCGTATCAGACTGAATTATGTAATTGATTTCTTTTATTTCAGGCTGATTGATTTCCCGATTTTCAATGTCGCGGACTGTTACGTTGTAATAGCGTGTGTAGTTTTTGCATTTCTTATCCTTTTCTATTACAGAGATGAGAATGATTTTAATTTCCTCAGCAGAAAGAAAGGGTGATATGACAGGATGGATGTGATTAATCTTACAGCCCGAAATTCAGGGGAAAGGATCGACAGATTTTTATGCAAAGATCTTGAGAGCCTTTCCCGTTCTTATTTGCAGAAGCTTTTGAAAGACGGGGATATCAGTGTAAACGGAAAATCAGTGAAAGCCAATTATAAGGTGTCTGAGGGAGACGAGATACAGGTCTGTATTCCGGAACCGGAGAGCCCTGATATCCTCCCGGAAGACATTCCGCTCGATATCATCTATGAAGACGATGATATTCTTGTGGTAAATAAGCCAAAAGGTATGGTCGTGCATCCCGCCCCGGGACATTACAGCCATACGCTCGTAAATGCGGTGATGTATCACTGCGGGGATCAGCTGTCGGGAATTAATGGTGTTCTGAGACCGGGAATCGTGCACAGAATCGATATGGATACGACAGGCTCTCTGCTTGTATGCAAAAACGACCGCGCACATCAGATTCTTGCAGAGGAACTCAAGGAACATTCTATTACGCGGAGATATCACGCAATTGTGTGTGGAAATATAAAAACGGATAAAGGTACAGTGGACGCTCCGATCGGAAGGCATCCTGTGGATCGCAAGAAAATGAGTACAAAAGCCCCCAATGGAAGGCGTGCAGTTACGCATTATAAAGTGCTTGAACGTTTCGGAAATTACACATATATCGAGTGTGAACTGGAAACCGGAAGAACACACCAGATCCGTGTGCATATGGCAAGTATTGGTCATCCGATACTGGGAGATGCGGTATATGGTCCGGCAAAATGTCCATACGGGCTTCAGGGTCAGACGCTTCATGCAAAAATACTCGGAATTACGCATCCTTCAACCGGAGAATATATGGAATTCGATGCTCCGCTGCCGGAGTATTTTTCAGATCTTCTGGAAAGACTGAGAAGAAAATCATAACTTTTCATTGTAATACGTTCAATTTATAGTTATAATACTCATATGAAGTGCGTGATTTGTATATTTTTTTATGCAAAATCACAAATATAATTGGCGTAAAGGAGAGTGGCTTACAATGAAAACAAATACGATTATAACAATAGGACGAGAATTCGGAAGTGCGGGAAGAGAGATCGGATACAAGGTT
Organism: uncultured Ruminococcus sp.; assembly: GCA_904377845.1. Lineage (GTDB taxonomy): Bacteria > Bacillota > Clostridia > Lachnospirales > Lachnospiraceae > Mediterraneibacter. The sequence continues at coordinate 66,389 of CAJFGR010000002.1, forward strand.
GCCGAGGCATTTGACATTAAGCTGTATGATAAAGAGATGCTGGCACGGGCGGCAAAAGAGAGCGGTATCTGTGAGGAAATTTTTGAGACTCATGATGAGAAACCGACAAACAGTTTTCTGTATTCACTTGTAATGGATACATATTCTATGGGATATTCAGGAAATACATATACTGATATGCCCATTAACCATAAAGTATTCCTTGCACAGTTTGATGCCATTAAGAAGATAGCAGATGAAGGACCGTGTATTCTTGTGGGTCGCTGTGCTGACTATGCGCTTGAGTCATATAAAAATGTAGTAAGTGTATTCATTCATGCAGACCTGAATGCCCGCATCAGAAGAATTGCCCGTATTTACAATCTGACAGATGCAAAGGCCAAAGATATGATTCTGAAAACAGATAAGAAGCGTTCCAGCTATTATAATTACTATACAAACAAGAAATGGTCGGATGCAGAAAGCTATGAGCTCTGCCTGACCAGTTCGGAACTCGGAATTGACGGAACGGCGAAAGCTATTATCGATTATGTTCAGCTGAAAGAAAGCATCAGCAAGGAAAAGAGATTTGTGTAGCGGAAAATACGCGTAAAAGTAAATATCTGTAATGGAGAAATCTCCCGGCGGGTCATAGATCAGCCGGGAGATTTCTGCAGGTTCAGTTTTCCTTTGCGCGGAAATGTATTTTGCGTTCCGGCCATCCGGAGATATTGCCGGAAAGGATTGCGTGGAACATTCTTTCTCTGGCGCCGGGGTGTTCTGTGTTGAGCTGCTTCAGCAGCTCTTTTGCATACTGACGTTTTGTATAACCATCCACCGGACATTTGCTCTTGACTACCGGAAGATTATATTTGTTCTTAAAACCGATCACATCCATTTCATCTACAAACATGAGCGGCCGGATAACGGTGAGATCCATCCGGTCCAGATAAGTTCTCGGTGAAAACGAATGAAATCTTCCTTCAAAAATCAGTGAGAGAAGCATTGTTTCGATAATATCATCTTTGTGATGTGCATATGCAACTTTATTGCAGCCCATTTCCTTGATTGCCTGATTGAGGGCTCCTTTCCGCATCTTGGCACAGAGAGAGCAGGGGTTGCTCTCTTTACGTATATTGAAAAGAATATCGTAGATTTCAGACTTAACGATCTTGTACGGAACCTGCATCTCATTGCAGAGCGACTGGATCGGAGAAAGATCAAAGTCTTCAAATCCGAGATCTACTGTTACTGCACTGAGTTCAAATTTCTTTGGATAAAAGCGCCGAAGACCGTGGAGAGCATAAAGAAGTGTCAGACTGTCTTTTCCGCCGGATATTCCTACTGCGATATGATCGCCTTCCTGTATCATATCATATTCGTCAACGGCTTTTCGTGTATAGCTTAGTAAACGCTGTAACTGCATAATTCTGTTGGATCCTTTCTCTTATTGATACATATTTTTATATTATACTGATCAGAGGCCAGAATTACAAGAGGCGTATGTATGTAAACCGGTCAGACTGCAGTAAATTATACCTCGCGGAGCCTGACTGCACCTGCAGCCTGTCTGCGCCGGTTCTCATCGATTGCCGCATAGTGTTTTTTGGTCGTGTTGACGTCTTTGTGCCCGAGAACATCCGCAACGAGGTAAATATCACCTGTCTCCTTATAGAGTGCCGTACCATAAGTACTGCGCAGCTTATGGGGGGTGATTTTCTTATTCGGAGTCACCTCACGGGCGTATTTCTTGACCATATTCTCGACAGCCTGCACGCCCATACGTTTCCTTTGAGTAGAAAGAAAAAGAGCGTTCTCGTGGCCGGGGAGCGGGATAGTAGTTTTGCGTGTCGTATACATATAGGTTTTGAGGGCATTTTCGACCTCCTCACCGAAATAGACGACCATTTCATTTCCGCCTTTCCGAGTCACCTTAATCCCGTTATTTTTGAAATCGACATCCTGTATATCAAGTCCCACACATTCGGACACTCGGATACCTGTTCCGAGAAGAAGAGTCAGGATCGCCAGATCACGGTTTTTTGTCTTTTCGTAATATACTTTGCGCTGACCGGTAAGATTGTCACCGCCGTGGTCCACATAATCAAGAAGCTTGGCCACCTCATCAGTATCGAGTCGGATGATGGCTTTGTCGTGAAGCTTCGGCATATCGACCAGTAAAGTCGGATTCTTAGTGATTGCCTGTCTTTTATAGAAATAGCCGTAGAAACTTCTCAGGGCCGACATCTTGCGTGCAAGTCCTTTTTCCGTGTTCGTGATCTGTTTCTTTTCGTCGTTTTCATACACCTTAAGATATTCCTGATATTCCTCGATATCAACAGGCTCCAGACGTTCCAGATCCTGCAGCGTAAACTGATCGATCGTATAATTTTTATATACCGGATTATTTTCCATTAAAAAATGAAAGAAAACACGGATATCATATGCATAGGAAATACGTGTCCTTGCCGACGTGGTCGGCTCGATCGCACGAAAATAATCCTTTGCAAACGGCGGCAACGTCTTAAGGATTGATCTGAGACGCAGTGTATTGTCAATATATTTCTGTTCATGGTAAGTTTTTGTTGATGATGTTTCTGGTTTTTCTGTAGTTCCCATAATTATTTAACCTCTTATCATTGATAAACCCAAACTGATAAAATTAACCATTTATAGACTAATTATAGCTGAAACAAATCTTTTTGTCTATATCTTTTGGAAAAATCGGTATTTGTCGTATAGATAAAAGTGTGTGGATAAGAGGCCGGATCAGACTCTTCCGTACTGCTCCGGCCTTAAGTGGGTGTATAATATATATCAATACATAGGGATGTATATTGATACCATCAATATAATACTGAATCATTATAGGCAATAATCAGATTCTGACCTGCCTGTATGTCATCTGAATCCAGGTTATTCATATCTTTGAGCACCTGTACATATTCAGCTACGGAATTATATTCATCTGTCATTGTGTCTTCAGCGATTGACCAAAGTGTATCCCCTGACTGGATTTCGATACTCTTGTAATATTTATATACAGTATCACCGGCAGATGCTTTTTCGTGTGCAGACACAAGAAATGCACCGAATGATATGCAGATAACCATCATTAAAATTATACCTGTAAAAAGTCTTCTGAAACGCTTTTTAACGGAATTGCGTGATACTCTCTTTCTCATCTTGAAACCCCTTCTTCATCATTAGAAAATAATACTCATTTACCTCTTTTAACAATACAGATAAGAATGTATACAAGTATACTTTGAATCGAACATTTATTCATGCAAACAGCTGTTCTATATTTGATATTATATTGTACGAACATTTGTTTGTCAATAGTAAAATCGAACATATTTTCGCAACAAATGTTTGCTTTTTCGGATTTGCTGTGGTAGTATAATAGGTAGTAAAATTATCGGAGGAAGTTATGGCTAAGGGAAAGATAAGCAAAAAACAGCAGGAAATATTAGAATATATCAAGATGCAGATTCTGCAGAGAGGATTTCCGCCGGCAGTCCGTGAGATATGTGAGGCAGTCAATCTTAAATCCACTTCTTCTGTCCACTCCCACCTTGAGACTCTTGAGAAGAACGGATATATAAGAAGGGATCCCACGAAACCAAGAGCAATCGAAATCCTGGATGACAATTTCAATCTTACGAGACGTGAGATGGTTAATGTTCCGATTGTAGGTCAGGTAGCTGCGGGTCAGCCGATCCTGGCTCAGGAGAATATCGAGGACTACTTCCCCATTCCGATCGAACATATGCCGAATAAACAGACATTCATGTTGAAAGTAAAAGGCGAAAGCATGATTAATGCCGGAATCCTTGACGGAGATATGGTACTTGTTGAGGAAGACAGCACCGCTTCCAACGGGGATATGGTCGTTGCGCTTGTAGATGACAGCGCGACTGTAAAGACTTTCTATAAGGAGGAAGGCGTTTACCGCCTCCAGCCTGAAAATGATTTTATGGATCCGATCATTGTGAAGGAAGTTTCTATTCTCGGCAAAGTAATCGGAGTGATCAGACTTTTCAAATAGGCAATTTCGAATATTAAAACAGCAGCCTGTAGAATTTTTAAACTACAGGCTGCTGTTTTATGCCTTTTTATGTGTTTCAATATGAGGGGCTATTCAGAAAGTTCTTCAACTGTGATGTCCTTTCCGTCTTTCCAGATCCTTTCCAGATCGTAAAACAGACGATTATCTTTGTCAAATACGTGGACGATGATATCCCCGAAATCGAGCAGGATCCAGCTTGAATTTGCACGCCCCTCCCTCTGCTTGAGATGATAGCCTGCTTTGTGCAGCTCTTCCTCCACATTGTCGACCAGGGCATTTACCTGACTGTCGCTGTTTCCGTTTGCGATGATGAAGTAATCAGCGAGTACAGAGACTCCGGTGATATCGATAATCTTGATATCTTCGCCTTTTTTGTCGCTGAGGGCATCATATGCGATGCGTGCCATCTCTTTTGACTGGTTCATTTCATGCCTCCTTTTATTTACTGTTATGATTTATAGATTGTTCATATTATATGATTATTCTATTTTTTGTAATAATCGCAGGTGCTTACTGTCATGGGGTCCACTGCTTTCCCGCCGTCGTCCAGATAACGGACGGTATTTTTTGCAGAGAGATAGACAGCCTGGTCAATATCCTGAAATACAATGCTGCGGATTTCCTCCAGTCCGGGGATGATCCTTCGATTTGGTTCAATATAATCCGCAATATAAATGATCTTTTCGAGCAGTGTCATGCCAGGCCTTCCGGTTGTATGCCAGGTGATCGCATCAAGGATCTCCTGGTCTTTGACTTTATATTTATGACGGGCAAGGTATGCACCCAGTTTTGCATGGACAAGTGCAGGCATCTCCAATTCGGATTCTGTAAGCTGAATATCATATTTCCTGCACAGTTTAATCTGCTCTTTTGCAGAACAGTATTTGCCGCAGTCATGCAGAAGCCCTGCTGTCAGTGCTTTCTGGATATCTGCTCCATAGCACATTGCAAGTGAAGCTGCTGTGTACATGACACCAATCGTGTGCTCAAAGCGTTCCTTTTTCAGTTTTTCAGCCAGATCTTTACGGATCTCGAGAAGCTCTTCTGTCATAACTGTCAGATTCTCCTTTATTCTGATTTTATCTTATAGAGAGCGTTGCTATGGATATATTCTGATACGGCATCCGGCACCATATAGCGGATGCTCAGGCCTTTTTCTGCTCTCCTGCGTATTGTTGTTGAAGAAATCTCCACAAGAGGCGCCTGCAGAAGCCGGATATCCGCTCTGTATTTTTCGTTCAGATACCGGATTTGGGCCTGCATACTCTCCGTGTCTTTGTCGTCCCGCATTGCTGCAAGAATGGTACAGGATGGAAAGATCTCGCGGAAGTTTTTCCACTGCTCGATGGAAAACAGCGAGTCCGCACCGAGTATGAAATAGAATTTATGCTCCGGATATAATTCACGCAGTGCTTTCATCGTACTGTAAGTGTACGAATGTTTTTTTGCCGTTGCCTCATAGAGGTTCAGGCGGAAATAAGGCACGTCGTCCGTTGCCAGCCTTACCATCTCAATGCGGTCGTCCAGAGATACCCCACTCTCATCTGTCGTCTTATGAGGCGGATTCCCGTTGGGGAGAAACCATATTTCATCCAGATGGAAATTTTCGTAGGCAAATTCTCCGAGAAGAAGGTGTCCGATGTGGATCGGGTCAAACGTACCGCCCATGATTCCTATTTTCATATGATTCACCCTGCATCCTACTGCGGAAGGACGATCTTCTTCTTATCGTCTTTTCCTTCACGGTAAAGCACGATCTTCTTGCCGATGACCTGCACGATCTGTGAGCGGGTACGCTCGGCAATGATCTCAGCCAGTTCACGGGGATCGTCAGCGCAGTTCTTAAGGACGCTGATCTTGATCAGCTCCCGTGCAGCAAGTGCCTCTGAGATTGCTTCTGTGAGCCCGGGTGTCATACTGGATTTTCCGACCTGGAAGATCGGTTCCATTTTCATGGCAAGGCTTTTTAAATAAGCTCTCTGTTTTGTTGTCATCGTTCTCTCCTTTTTTATCTGTGATAACTGTTATGAGTTTTATTATTCGGGCTTCCGGATTATTTATAATAATCAAACTGAAGTCCGTACATCCTGACTGTGTCGCCTTCCTGGATGCCTTTCGCCTCCAGTTCATCGAGAATGCCGGTCTCTTTTAAGAATTTCTGGAAGAATGCAAAGCCTTTCTCTGAATCCAGATTTGTATAACCGAGCATTTTCTCGATCTTCGGTCCCTCCACAACATATATGCCATCTTCTACTTCCACTGTATAAGGAAGCTCTTCATAGATCAGCTCGTCCTCCGGGAAATACTCCTGCTCAAATACAACAGGGGTGCGATCCATGGTATCAAGCTCTGAGCTTACATAATAGAGAAGCTCGGATACTCCCTTTCCTGTTGCACCGGAGATCGGAAATACACGGATTCCTTTCGGTTCGAATTCCTGTTTCAGGCGTTCTACGGGATCTTCCTCCGGATCATAGATCAGATCTGTCTTATTGGCTGCGATCACCTGTGGCCGTTTTGCAATATCCGGATTATAAGCCTCAAGTTCTGCATTGATCTTATAGATATCATCAATTGGATCACGGCCTTCTGTTCCTGCAGCATCTACCACATGGATCATAAGTTTTGTGCGCTCGATATGGCGCAGAAACTCATGGCCAAGTCCGACTCCCTCGGAAGCGCCTTCGATAAGTCCGGGGATATCTGCCATGACAAACCCCTTCGCGCCGTCCAGATCCACGACACCGAGGTTTGGGCTCAGTGTAGTAAAGTGGTAGTTGGCGATCTTCGGCTCTGCGTTTGTCACTCTGGAAAGGAGGGTGGATTTCCCCACATTCGGGAAACCGATCAGTCCGACGTCGGCGATTACTTTGAGTTCAAGGTTGACCTCAAGTTCACGTGCCGGCTGTCCGGGCTGCGCGTATTTCGGCACCTGCATGGTTGCGGTTGCAAAGTGCTGATTGCCAAGACCGCCTTTTCCGCCTTTTAATACAACCTGACGACGGTTCTCTCCCGACATATCCGCAATGACTTTTCCCGAGACCGCCTCTTTAATGACGGTGCCTTCCGGTACATACAGCACGAGATCCTTTCCATCTTTGCCGTGGCATCTGCGCTTCCCGCCGGGCTCACCGTCTCCGGCCGCGTATTTGCGTCTGTGGCGGTAGTCAGACAGTGTATTAAGTCCTTCGTCTACTTCAAAGATCAGATCACCGCCCCGGCCGCCGTCACCGCCGTCCGGTCCGCCGTTGGGCACGTAGAGTTCTCTCCGGAAGCTGCAGTGCCCGTCACCGCCCTTGCCGGATCTGATATATATTTTAGCTCTGTCAGCGAACATAACGTCTCCTTTTCTCTGATAATGTGATAAAAGCCCCAGACTGTAAATGTCTGGGGCCTGACTGTTTTACTCAGCTACCGGATAGATAGAAACCTGTTTCTTATCTCTTCCTTTTCTCTCGTATCTTACAACACCGTCTACCAGTGCAAACAGAGTGTCATCTCCGCCGCGTCCTACGTTCACACCCGGGTGAATCTTTGTTCCGCGCTGTCTGTAGAGAATGTTTCCGGCTTTTACAAACTGTCCGTCAGCTCTCTTCGCACCCAGTCTCTTAGCCTCTGAGTCACGTCCGTTTTTTGTAGAACCAACTCCCTTTTTATGAGCAAAAAACTGAAGATTCATTTTCATCATGGTTCTTACACCTCCTTGAAAATAATGTCAATGTATGGTTCGTATTCGTTGCTGTCCTCTATCTGTTCCAGACCGAGAACCATGGAATCCAGCAATAGTGAGGCATCATGCGAGGGGATCTGTCCGAAACGGAACTCGATCGCACCCGACTCTTCATCAGAAACACAGTTTGTCTTGTCATCCGTAAATTTATCGATCGAATTGATCGTATTGATCACGATGGCGGAAACAGCCGCGCATACGATATCGCTTCCGGATTCAGAGTATTCTGCGTGTCCTGAAATATCAAAGCCTGCATATTCATGCCTGTCGTTCTTATAAATGGTCGCCTTTATCATAGGAATGATTAAGCGTTGATCTTGTCGATCTTAACAGCTGTGTACTGCTGTCTGTGACCATTTTTCTTATGATAGCCGGTTTTTCTCTTGTACTTGTAAACGACAACTTTCTTCGCTTTTCCGTCGCCGATTACAGAAGCTGTAACTGTTGCACCTTCAACAGTAGGATTACCAACGACCAGCTTGTCATTATTAACAGCGAGAACCTGGTCAAATGTATAAGTCTCTCCGGCATCTACACCAAGTTTCTCTACTTTAATGATATCGCCTTCAGCTACTTTGTACTGTTTACCACCTGTTGCTATAATCGCGTACATATGGCACCTCCTATAAACATTACTCGCCAGCTTCGGTGTCTGCAGCTGTTGCAGAACTTATAAAACCTCGCTGTGCGGCATACTAGTGTAGTATAGCATATGAATTTTTATCCAGTCAATACTTTTCCGGCAAATTTTTCAGTTTTTCGTAACAATATTCAATAATACTGCGCCGGGTCACGATACCGATAAACTTCTTCTGATCGTCTACTACCGGTACAAAGTTCTGATCCATGGATTTACGGATCAGGTCTTCCATATCAGAGTCTATGGAAACCGGCTCATAATCTGCTTTTCTCGGAAAATCCTGGATGAATATATTCTCGGCTTCTTTCAGATTCAAATTTGTATAGCGCTTGATTCCCCAGAGAAGGTCGCCCTCCGTAATCGTTCCGACATACTCTCCTGCCTTGTTCAACATGGGAATGGAAGCATATTTGTGATATTCCATTGTCTCGAGCACCTGACGCAGAGTGCCGTAGTCATAAACATAGGCAACTTCGCTTTTCGGTTTTAAAAAGAACAGGATATTCATTTTAAAAGTTTCCCGCCTTTCCTAGATCTGGGTAAGAACAAAAATTTCATACAGTGCGCGTATTGCAGCCTTGAAATCTTCGTGCCGTACGCCGATGATAATGTTCAGCTCACTGGAACCCTGATCGATCATCTTAACATTGATATGCGCGTGAGCCAGTGCGGAAAAGATCCTACCGGCAGTACCTCTTGTTGACTTCATGCCGCGGCCCACAACCGCAATCAGTGCAAGGTCAGATTCAAGTTCAATGTGATCCGGGTTTACAGTCTTGCTGATATCGGAAAGGATTTTCTGCTCCTTTTCTTCAAAAGAGTCTTTGTGTACAAAGATCGACATTGTGTCGATACCGGACGGCATATGCTCGATCGAAACTCCATTGTCCTCAAATACCTGAAGTACTTTCCGGCAGAATCCGACTTCCGAATTCATCATCGCTTTTTCGACCGTGATCGCGGCAAAGCCGTCTGTACCTGCAATACCGGTGATCGTATATCTCGGCTGACGGCAGGTGTTCTCGACAATAAGTGTGCCTTTATCTTCCGGTTTGTTTGTATTCCGGATGTTGATCGGAATACCAGCTTTACGTACCGGGAAGATCGCATCTTCGTGGAGTACACTGGCGCCCATGTAAGACAGCTCGCGCAGCTCTTTGTATGTGATCGTCTCGATGGACTTCGGGTTTTTGACGATCCTCGGGTCTGCGATCAGAAAGCCGGATACGTCTGTCCAGTTCTCATAGAGATCTGCGCCAACGGCAAGTGCCACGAGAGAACCCGTGATATCAGATCCTCCGCGGGAGAATGTCACGACTTCCCCGCTCTCTTTCGCTCCGTAGAATCCAGGGATCACAGCCGTATGCATATCCTTCAGCTTCGCAGAGAGAAGCTCATTTGTAATGTCCGCATTAAATGAACCGTCATTATCAAAACGTACGACTTCTGCTGCGTCGACAAAATCAAAGCCCAGATATGCAGCCATGATCTTTCCGTTCAGAAACTCGCCGCGTGATGCCGCATAATTCTGTCCGGCCTGATTACTGAAATCTTCGCGGATCTTTTTAAAATCGCTTTCCAGTGAAAAGGAAAGATTCAGTCCGTCGATGATCTCCTGATAGCGCTCTTTGATCTGCTCAAGCTGTTCTGTGAAATCTGAGCCGTTGACAGCTGCCTCATAACAGGCATAAAGCATATCTGTCACCTTGATATCACTGGCAAAACGCTTTCCCGGAGCTGACGGTACTACGTATCTTCTGGACTCGTCCTCGCCGATGATGGCGCCGACCTTTTTAAACTGATCAGCGTTAGCCAGAGAACTTCCGCCGAACTTAACCACTTTTTTCATTTTTTTCATTTCCTCCAAATGTTTCTCTTCATTATAATAATCTGTCATTTTCGAAACAGTCCGTCCCGCAACAAATACAGAAGTCATATATCTGATGTCTGCAAGTTTCTTGTGCGGGCACTCTCGATTCAATATTATAACGCCGCTTTCCCGGCTTGTAAACGGAAAAATACGAAAAATTCAGCCATTCCGTAAGGGTATGGCTGAAATACAGATCTTTTGCTTACTGCCGTTCTTCTTCATACAGAGGACGCCGGATCTTTTTACGGGTGACTTCTACCAGCCCGAGCGCCGTCATATCCACAAGTGTGGTCTGGATCGGATCCTGGGCAAGACAGTATTTAAACTCATGCAGAAGCTTCTGCGTGTTTTCCTCCGCTTTCTGGTTGATAAAATCTACAAGGATAATGCCGGACAGATTGCGCAGGCGGATCTGGCGTGCAGCTTCTCTGGCCGCCTCAAGATTTACCTTCAGAGCCCCTTCCTCGCTGTCTTTTTTTGATGTGTTTTTTCCCGAATTGACGTCGATCACGGTCAGCGCCTCTGTGGGTTGTATAATAAGATATCCGCCGGTTTTCAACCAGGCCCGCTCCGCGAGCGCTTTGTCAAGTATTGTCTGCGTACCGTAAAGTTTATCGAGGGGGAAAGACGGATCATCATACAGCTTCAAAAGTCCCAGTTTTTCCGGAAGTTCTGATTGAAAGTATAAACGTATACGTGTATACAAATCTTTGTCTCCTACAATGATCGCTTCCATTCCGTCCATATATACATTTTTCAGGTCAGCTATGTATGACGGCGGAGCTGATTTCAGGCAGGAAAAACATACTCTTGTCTGAGCTGCATGGATCAGGCTGTAATATTCATCTTTCAGGGCGCTGATCTCGTCCGTTACATCCTGAAACGCTGCATCCTTTGCGTTTGTGCGGACGATGATGCCGAAATCGTCGTTCTGAAGGCCGCTCAGTTCTTTTTTATAAGTTTCTCTCAGAGATTTCGGTATTTTTGAGGAAACGCCAATCCGCGTGTTTCCGTGAGTCAGTACGGCGTATCTTCCGGTGAAACTGAGATTACTTGTCACGGTGGGGGCTTTTGTCTTGATCGCTTCGCGGCTGATCTGCACGACCAGCTCGTCACCGATACATAACGGCTTCTTTCCTGATTTGCTGGTAAATATGGCAGTATCTGCATCTTTCATATCGTAGTAACAGTTGACGCCCTTCTCAATTTCAATAAAGGCGGCCCCGATATTGGGGACAATATTACTTACTTTTCCAATGTAGATGTCACCCAGCCGGTGCCTGTCCGCGTCTCCGCCGGATGCCGGTGTACTGTGGATCTCCACGATATCGTCATTCTCGATGAAATAAGTTCTTATCTTACCGTCTCTTTTTTCGATCAGAAGCTTTCGTTTCAATGAATTTCACCTCCGAGAGATTCTAGCGTGACAAGATTCTTCTTTCCATCTTTTCCTGTATCTGCATACATTTCAAGCCGTCTGTAGGTAAATGACTGCGCGCTTAAGGCCTGAGCGGTGCCGGAGGCTGTCTCTGCTGAGTCTGCCTTTTCAGAAACAGCGCCGGTATATTTCAGAAATGTATCCATAACCAGGTCGGGCTTTAAGTTCTCTGTGCTTCCTGCGGCTGTGCGGATAAAGATCGAGTCGTCGCGGAATTCCCAGTCATAGATCAGCGGGCGCAGGTCCACTTCTTTCTCACTGCGTTTTGTCTGTTTCATGACGCGGATCTCGCTCTGTCCTATAAAATCACTGAACTGTTCTTTCCAGTCAGGAGAGAGCTTGTCCTCAGCAGAGCCGGCATCCGGCAGGATCTCCTTTTTCGGAGTGACAAGATAATCTGCGGCAGCGAGGATCGTCATGCCTGTCATCCTCTTTTCTTCTGCAATCTGAAGGAAGCTTAATACTTCGATCCCTTCCACGTCGACTTCATTCATACGGCGCACGGCTTCATTGCTCGCAATCGGCTCAGTGAGCTCGATATCCAGATATTCGCCGTCGCTCTCAAGACCGATCCCGAGAGGACTGGCGAATGACATGATCATGTGCGGGCTGAATCCGCCGGTAAACGCGATCGGAATTTCTGCCCTGCGCATGACTTTCTGAAAATAGCGCATCACGTCAAGGTGCCCGATAAACTTCAGGACGCCGTATTTTCTGAATTTAATTCTTGCCTTCATAGCAGACACCTCCTCCAAAGCCTGCTGCCCCGCAGCCAGAACACTTCTCCCGGCAGTTTGGAGTTACAGTCTCATTCATTGCACGCTCCCATTCCCGATAAAGGAAAGAGCGGCTCACACCGATATCGATAAAGTCCCATGGGAAAATTTCATCTTTTCCACGCTGACGCTGGTTATAGAAAGAGATATCCACATTTGTATTCTCAAATGCCTTCATCCAGAGGTCGTTGCGGAACGTTTCTGTCCATGAGTCAAAGAGACATCCCAGACGGTACGCCTCTTCGATTACAGGGGCAATCCTGCGGTCGCCTCTTGCCATGACACCTTCGAGAACGGTGACCTGCGCGTCATGCCAGTTGTATTTCAGACTCTTGCGGTTCAACTGCTCCCGGAATTCATCATTTACAATATGCGCCCTGCGGTCATACTCTTCTGCGGTATACATGGATGCCCACTGGAACGGTGTAAATGGTTTTGGCACAAAGAAAGAAGAACTTGCCGTAATCTGACATTTCCCATGTCTCTGCTCTTTCGGGATTTCGTAATATCTGCGTGCCACCCGGTCAGAGAGTCTGGCAATCTCTTTCATGTCTTCTTCTGTTTCGGTCGGAAGCCCCAGCATGAAATAGAGCTTCACTTTTGTCCAACCGCCTTCAAATGCCTGTCCGGCGCCGGTAATGATGTCTTCTTCTGTCAGTCCTTTGTTGATGACATTGCGCATACGCTGGGAACCTGCCTCGGGAGCGAATGTCAGACTGCTTTTGCGCACGTCCTGTACCTTGCTCATGACATCCAGAGAGAATGCATCGATACGGAGAGAAGGCAGGGAGATATTGATTCCCTTGTCTTTAAACTCGTCGATCAGGAAAGTGACAAGCTCGTTCAGCTTCGAGTAATCACTGGAGCTTAAGGAACTGAGGGAAATCTCTTCATGTCCCGTATTTTTGAGCATTGTGCGTGCATATTCTTTCAGAGTCTCCACACTGCGTTCTCTGGTCGGCCGGTAGATCATCCCCGCCTGACAGAAACGGCAGCCACGGATACAGCCCCGCTGGATCTCAAGCACAACCCTGTCCTGCGTGGCTTTGATATAGGGAACGACTGGCTTCATCGGGTAAGAGGCATCGGTTACATCCATGACGACCTGTTTTCGCACTCTTTCAGGAGCTGACGGATCATTGGGAGCAAAGGATTCGATCGTACTGTCCGAATGGTAGGTTACATCATAAAACTGCGGTACATAGAGTCCTTCGATCCGGGCGGCCTGCCTCAGGAAATCTTTTCTTGAAGCGCCGGACTTCTTCCATTCTTTGTATGTGTCGAGAAGTTCATCGTAGACAGCTTCTCCCTCGCCGATATAGAAGATATCAAAGAATTCCGCCAGCGGCTCTGGATTGTATGCGCAGGGGCCTCCGCCGATCACAATGGGATCCTCTTCTGTCCTGTCAGCTGCGTGGAGCGGGATCCGGCTGAGATCGAGAATCTGGAGAATATTTGTATAGCACATCTCGAACTGGATCGTAATGCCGAGGAAGTCAAAATCCCGCACCGGGTCCTGTGATTCCAGCGCAAAAAGCGGGATCTTCTTTTCTTTTAATACCTTGCTCAGATCCAGCCAGGGCGAATAGACGCGCTCACACCACGTGTCTTCTCTGCGGTTGAACATATCATAGAGGATCTGGATGCCCAGATGGGACATGCCGATCTCATATACGTCCGGGAAACACATGGCGAAACGGATATCCACCTTTTCCTTGTCTTTCATCACGGAATTGACCTCGCCTCCGATATAGCGGGCGGGCTTTTCAATACTTAGTAATATTTCATCACTTAAAGCTAATTTTCTCACTTAACTTCATCCTTTTTCTAAATATTAAAAATATGGTATTAGTCATACTGGCTTTGCAGTATCTGAATGAGATTCCGCAAAGCCAGTATAAATTGTACTAAAAGGAAAATTGTATGTCAATCATATAAATAAGCCGTCTTATTTCATTTTGAGAACAAATGCCTCATAGGGGCGCACTGTTACCGTATTCTTTTCACAGAAAATATCACCGTAATTTCCAATCAGAAGCTCTGTGCCTTCTTGCGTCCACCCTTCCGGAAGTTCCATTGTCCGCGTATTCCCATAGAAGTTGCATACAACAAGCAGCTTTTCAGTTCCGAGTGTACGGGTGTATACATAGAGCTCTCTGTCATCCGGCAGGAGCAGGTCATAACTTCCGTATACAATGATTTCATGCTCTTTTCTGAGACGAATCAGTTTCTGGTAATAGTGGAAGACGGAGTCTTCTCTTTCCAGCTGATCTTTAGCGTTGATCTCTTTGTAGTTCGGATTTACCATGATCCATGGTGTACCTGTTGTAAAGCCTGCATTTTCCGTATCATCCCACTGGAACGGTGTGCGGGCGTTATCGCGGCTTTTATACCGCAGGTATTTCATCATTTCTTCTTCAGTGAATACACCCTGGCCGATCAGTTCGTGATAAGCATTGACACTGTCAAGATCGCGGAAGTCGGAGATGTTTTTAAACGGCACATTTGTCATGCCGAGCTCCTCTCCCTGATAGATATAAGGAGTTCCCTGCATCATGTGGAGACAGGTAGCCAGCATTTTGGCGGACAGTTCTCGGTACTCTCCGTCATTTCCGAACCTTGAGACAGAGCGGGGCTGATCGTGGTTTTCCCAGAACAGACTGTTCCACGCGATGGTATCAAGACCTTTCTGCCATTTTGTCAGGATTAACTTCAGGTCGCGCAGATCCATCTTTTTATCTGACCATTTGTTTGTACCGTCAGCGTCTACATCCATGTGTTCGAACTGAAATACCATATTCAGTTCTTTCCCGTCGCTTCGGGCGTATTTTTTTGCCTCTTCCAGTGTTACGCCGGAGCACTCTCCTACAGTAAGGGTATCCCTGCCATCCAGCACTTCTCTTCTCATTTCCTGCAGGTATTCGTGGACGTGTGGACCGTTGGCAGGCTCGTTGAAGCTTGCGTAGCCGTTGATGCCCGGCACTCCGTCCGGAAATGTCTGATCCTTTGAGATTAAGCTGATCACATCCATGCGGAATCCGTCCACGCCCTTGTCCAGCCACCAGTTCATCATGTCGAATACTTCTCTTCTCACTTTCGGATTATCCCAGTTCAGGTCCGGCTGCTTTTTAGAGAAGAGATGGAGATAATACATATCGGTGGTACTGTCATATTCCCACGCGGAACCGGAGAAACAGGATCCCC
The DNA here is from genome assembly GCA_904377845.1 of uncultured Ruminococcus sp. Taxonomy (GTDB): domain Bacteria; phylum Bacillota; class Clostridia; order Lachnospirales; family Lachnospiraceae; genus Mediterraneibacter. The sequence goes on from CAJFGR010000002.1 coordinate 82,098, forward strand.
AGTTGTTCGGTTCCTTTCCGTCTTTAGCCGGACGCCAGATATAGTAATCCCTGTACGGATTATCTCCTGATTTGCGGCTCTCTATAAACCATTTATGCCCGTCTGAAGTATGATTTACTACAAGATCCATGACGATACGGATGCCTCTCTTATGTGCCTCGTCAAGCATCCTGTCATAATCCTCCATTGTTCCAAATTCTTTCATGATCGCACGGTAGTCACTGATATCATAGCCGTTGTCATCATTGGGCGACTGGTAGACCGGTGAGAGCCAGATTACATCGATACCCAGCTCCTTCAGATAATCCAGCTTTTCCGTGATACCGTTCAGGTCACCGATTCCGTCCCCGTTGCTGTCCTTAAAACTTCTCGGATAGATCTGATACACGACACTTTCTTTCCACCATTTTTTATCCATTGCTTTTTCCTTCCTTTACTGAAAATATCATTAATAATTGATCAATAAAAAGACCGCCGAGCTTCGCATAAGTCCGGCGGTCCGATGCTCTGTTATTATTTTACAGGATTTCTCCGTTGCTTTCTATCACTTTCTTGTACCAGCAGAAAGAATTTTTTATAAAGCTTTCCACGCCTCCACGATCGCATCGGTGTCCCATTCCTTTTCAATCTGATTGACAATAGCAGTGCTGTTCACCTGTGCAATCTCCGCCTTGCTCTGATCCATATACACGAAGCAGACAAAGCAGAGGATTCCGATTACCAGACGTATGTAAAATGTACCTCCGGATGCTTCCTGCTCTCCCGAATTATCTTCATACAGATTGTGATAGATTCTTCCATATCTGGGATGCACGGCGGGAATCTCTCTTTTGTCGTCATATAGTCTGCGCGTCTGTCTCAGCAGTTCTCTGCGGCGCATTTCTGAATCATTCATATAAAAACCTCAGGGGCATAAAATATGGTTAACATATCTTATGCCCCTGTATTTTTCATTAGAACCGTACAGGCTTACCGGTCTGCCAGTTCATTTGTGATATCTTCCCATGTGACGCCCCGTTCAACCATGAGCACCATGGCGTGGTACAGGAAGTCGGAAATTTCATATTTGATTTCTTCCGGATTCGGGTTCTTGGCAGCGATCACGATCTCGGTCGCTTCCTCTCCTACTTTCTTCAAGATCTTATCAATGCCTTTTTCAAACAGATAATTTGTATAAGATCCCTCTTTCGGATGTTCTCTGCGGTCTACGATCGTATTATATACGGACTCGAATACCTGAAGCGGATTCTTGGCGTCGTAATCGGCTCCAACGATCGTTGTATAGAAGCAGGAACGGTTGCCTGTGTGGCAGGCAGCGCCGATCTGCTCGACTTTAGCAAGCAGTGTATCTTTGTCGCAATCGATGGACAGCGATTTCACATACTGGAAATGTCCTGATGTCTCGCCTTTTACCCACTGGCACTGTCTGCTGCGGCTGTAATAGGTCATGCGTCCGGTCTTGACCGTGTGGTCAAACGCCTCTTCGTTCATATATGCCATCATAAGGACTTCATTTGTCTTGTAATCCTGTACAATGACGGGAATCAGTCCGTCAGAATTCAGCTTAAACTCAGAGAAATCCAATATGCTCTCAAATGACGTCATCTTAATGCCCGCATCTGCACAGATACCTTTAAATTCATTGAAATCCATGTTCAGGCTGCTGATGAACAGACCGGATACGCCTTTGATGCCGTCGCATTTTAAGATTCGCAGGATCTCGCTCTGCTCCATTGTATCTGTGAGGACAACACATGGAAGCTTTGTGATATTCATCACAGAGTTCAGATCCAGACGGTGCATGAATACGATCTCTGTACTGTACTCTTCGATCAGATGCTGCTGCTTGAACAGTGTGTCAAAATCATTGAGAGAAACTGCGATTCTTTCCTTTCCAAAACGTTTGGAGACTTCCTCGATCAGGTCGATGGAAAGAGATTTGGAAAAATTGAGGATCGCCCGTTTTGCCCCGGCGTAGAGGATCTTCTTCACATCCTCGGCGCGCCGTATATTTCCTCCGGCGATCATGGGAATACTGATCACCCGGTTCATTTTCTTTATAAGGTCTATAGCCTCGTCATGCTCTTCATCCGATGTAGACAGGTCGAAGACGATCAGTTCGTCAGCACCTCTGTCGCAGTACTGTTTGGCAAGAGAGACAACGTCATCAGATAACAGTGTCCTGTCGTCAAACCACTGCACTGCTTTCCCGCCGTCGATAAAGATGCACGGAGTCAGTCTTTTATAGCTCATGTATATCAATTCTCCTTTTATCAGTTCTTGTCGATTTATATAAACATATGATTTAACGGGCTTAATTTCGGATTAAAGAGAGCCCTTGGTAGACCAGACTTCTTTGATCCGAGGCTCTTCTGAAACAGCCATGTCAAGGGCTTTTCCGAAGGCCTTGAACAGAGCTTCCGCCATGTGATGGTTATTGCCCGGTTCCATGATCTTCAGATGAAGGTTCATGGCAGCGCTGTAAGAGACAGCGTAGAAAAATTCCCGGACCATCTCTGTATCCATGCTGCCAAGTACAGGCACTGTAAAATCAGCATCGTATTTCAGATACGGGCGTCCCGACAGATCCACAGCAGAGAGGGCAAGCACCTCATCCATGGGAAGGATGAAATATCCGTATCTCTTGATCCCGGCTTTATCTCCGAGGGCTTTGGCGATTGCCTGTCCCAGTACGATACCTGTATCTTCAATCGTGTGATGGCTGTCCACTTCCAGATCTCCCGTTACTTTCACGTTCAGGTCGAACAGACCATGGCGGGCGAATCCGTCCAGCATATGATCGAAGAAAGGAATTCCGGTATCGATCTGATTTTTTCCCTGTCCGTCCAGATTGATGGACAGGGAGATATCTGTCTCTTTCGTTTTCCTTGTACAGGTTCCGATTCTGTTTTCCATGGCAGCCTCCTCTATTCTTTGCCGTCAAACCGCACTTTGATGGAATTAGCATGGGCGGTCAGGTGTTCTGCTTCGGCAAACTTCTCAATATCCGTGTGGATTTTCTCCAGCGCGTCTCTTGAATATGAGATGATACTGGACTTTTTGATAAAATCATCCACGGAAAGCGGGGAGAAGAATTTGGCAGTTCCGTTTGTCGGCAGTACGTGGTTCGGTCCGGCAAAATAATCTCCCAGCGGTTCGCTGGAGTATTCTCCGATAAAGATGGCTCCTGCGTTGTGGATCTTTGTCATCACTTCAAAAGGATTTGCTGTGACGATCTCCATATGCTCCGATGCAATCTCGTTTGCGGCGTCAATGGCGTCAGCGAGGGTATCCGCGACAAGGATATGTCCGTAATTGTCCAGCGATTTCTGGATGATCTCTCCCCGTGAGAGCTCACGGATAAAGCGGTCTGTCCAGTCGGACACCTCATGTGCCAGCTTCTCGCTCGTTGTCACAAGGATCGCGCTTGCCAGCTCATCATGTTCAGCCTGTGAGAGCAGGTCAGCTGCAACATATCTCGGGTTGGCTGTCTCGTCTGCAAGTACGAGGATCTCGCTGGGACCGGCAATGGAGTCGATGCTTACATGGCCGTATACCGCCTTCTTAGCAAGGGCTACATAGATATTTCCCGGCCCTACGATCTTGTCAACTTTCGGAATGCTTTCTGTTCCGTAGGCCAGTGCGGCGATCGCCTGGGCGCCGCCTACTTTGTAAATGTGGTCAGCTCCGGCCTCGTTTGCAGCGACAAGCGTTGTAGGAGTCACTTTTCCGTCTTTTCCCGGCGGGGTTACCATGATAATCTCTTCCACACCTGCGACTTTGGCCGGCATGATATTCATGAGTACAGATGACGGATAGGCCGCTTTTCCGCCGGGCACATAGACGCCGACTCTTGCCAGAGCCGTGACTTTCTGCCCGAGAATCGTGCCGTCCGGCTTGCTGTCAAACCAGCTGTACTGCATCTGCTTTGCATGGTAGGATTCGATATTTTTGAGTGCTTTCCGTATGATTCCGACCAGCTCCGGGTCTACATTGTCGTACGCTTCTTTGATTTCTGCTTCTGTTACAAGAATATTATCGGCATTGATCTGTGCGCCGTCGAATTTTTCTGTATATTCAAAGAGAGCCTGATCTCTCTTCTCTTTTACTGTATCGAGGATCTCACGCACGCTGTCCTCATATTTTCCATAACTGTTCGGGCTGCGCTTTATAAGGGTCTCGAGCAGATCTTTTTTCGTATTTTCATCCAGTTTTTCGATTCGCATATTAACCTCCTGCGTACCGGGCCATGCCCGGGATAAATATTACTGATCTTCACGGAGCAGTGCCCTGAGATCTGTGATCAGTTTCTTGATTCTGTCATTTTCCATCCGCATGCTGACCGGATTTACGATCATGCGTGCCGACAGAGGGCAGACTTCCTCAAGTACGACAAGCCCGTTTTCCTTCAGAGTGGAGCCTGTCTCCACAATGTCTACGATTACTTCGGAGAGCCCGACGATCGGCGCCAGCTCGATAGAACCGTTCATCTTAATGATCTCTACGGTCTGATGCTTTTTATTATAAAAATAGTCTTTGGCGATTTTGGGATATTTTGTCGCAACACGGATCAGTTCATGATGCTTCAGCAGTTCTCCTGCGCTTTCGTATCCGCATACACACATCCGGCATTTCCCGAATCCGAGATCAAGCACTTCATGCACTTTCCTTCCCTCTTCCACGATCGTATCTTTTCCGACAACTCCTATATCGGCAGCTCCGTATTCTACATAGGTCGGCACATCCGGTCCTTTCGCAAGGAAGAATTTCAATTTCAGTTCTTCGTTTGTAAAAATCAGTTTCCTGGACTCCTTGTCTTTCATCTCATCACAGGTAATGCCGAGTCTCTCCAGCATTTCCAGTGTCTTGCTCGCCAGGCGCCCTTTTGTCAGGGCAAATGTCAGATATCTCATAAGTCATGCTCCTTTAATCCTGATTCTAAAGATCTGCGATCTTTTCTTCACCTGTCTTAAGATTAACCATCTCAATTTTCTCATCATCCCGGAGATACAGGAGAGCGGATGCGCCTGTCCGGCGTGCATATGATTCAAAGATATCTCTTTCCTCCACTGTCTCCCGTTTGATCAGTTCGATATTTCTTCCTTTTCCCCGGAAATTGCAGGCAAGTGAGATCGCGCGTTTTTCTGTCGCCGCTGTATATACAATCAGGTTCTGGTGGACTGTATCCACGGTAATTTTCTGTCTGTTCAGCGCGTTCATCAGTTCGTCCAGGATTATAGCAAATCCGATTGACGGTGTATCTTTTCCGAATTTGGCTAGCAGATGGTTATAGCGGCCGCCCCTGACGACAGCATCACCTGTGCCATATGTATAGGCGCGGAAAATGATACCGGTATAGTATCCATAGCTTCCGCTCATACTCAGATCAAAAGTGACATGATCTTCTGCCCCATACAGCTGTAACAGACGGTAAATCTGCTGGAGCCTTGTTACACCCAGACGGGCATTCAGGTCAGGTGCTGCTTTGAGTGCTTCTTCAAGTACGTCGGGGCCTCCCACGAGTTCGGGCAGAACGGCAAATGCCTCTTTCACGTTCTCTTTTACATTTTTGCTGTCCAGAAGTTCTTCCACACCGAAGAAATTCCGGTTTGTGATCAGCGTGCGAACTTCGCGGCTTTCTTCTTCCTGAAGATCTGCTGCATTCATAAGCCCCTGGATAAAATCAACATGGCCGATGCTCACCTGAAACTCGTTCAGACCGGTCTTTTTCAGTCCGTCGACTACCATGGCAATCATTTCAGCGTCGGCCTCGATAGAGTCCAGACCTATAAGCTCAGCCCCCAGCTGAGTATTTTCTTTTAAGCGTCCCTGATAACTGGAATGGTTAATGAAAGTGTTTCCAGCATAGCAGAGGCGGATCGGAAAATCCTCATTTTCAAACAATGTGGCAGCCGCCCGCGCAATAGACGGGGTGATATCCGGTCTGAGCGCCAGAATATTTCCCTCCCGGTCAAAGAACTTATAAAGTTCCTGGGTCGATGTAGAGCCGATCTCCTCACGGAACACATCATAATATTCAAATGTGGGCGTCTGTATATCTTTATAACCGTACAGATGAAGTACGGTATTTAATTTTTTCTGAAGTGCAAGTTTGGTTTCGCATTCTTTGTTGTAAATATCCCGGACACCTTCCGGAGTGTGAAGTTTCTGTTCCATATGCTCTCCTCTTTCACTTTAATGTGCTAATACGTTAAATTCCTATGTAATTATACGGATTTTACAGGATTCTGTCAATCCCTGAAGCAAGATATTCTAATCCTCCCGGCAGTCGAGATCTTTTTGAATCAGATCAAGATAAGGAACGAAATACCCTTGCTTCAATTTCATAAACCATCCGGGATCCAGTTCCTCGTACCGAAAGCTTTTACGTCCCCCGTTTTTCCCGCGATCCCAGAATCTTCTGATCTCTTCGTATCTCATATAGTAAAGTTCATCCCGTGTACTGTAATATATAAGAAGGAAAGCTATGCCCCCCTGTTTCTCGAATTTATCCATAAAATTCATCTGATGCTCATGTACATTCTGGAGCGGGAAAGTGTCAACCCGGCATTCTTTCGCGTCGAAGCAAACCGGAATGCCCTGCACTGCCCCGATGTAGTCAACCGTACTGATCTTGTCAAAATAAGCAAGGGTAATGTGGCGGCTCTCCTGATCTATTTTAACCGGAGTAATCGGTGTCGGGATCTTCTGGATAAGGGCCAGTCCCATCTCGGTATAACGTTCATTTGTATGATTGATGAATTCTTCTAATGTAGATCCTCTTAGTCCTCTTGAACTCCATGTGGCCATATAAGACAGCTCCTTTGTATCTTCTTATCCTCACATATTTTCCGGAAAAGCTCGGGCAGGGGCGCTGTGATCACTTTTCCGGACAGATCTGAAAGGATGCCGGAACATTCGGGAATGCAGAGTCTGACGGAATGAAGAAGCTGTGAGGTGAGGCCGTATTCCGCACGGTATCTGTCGTTAATCCTTCTGTCGCCATATTTATAGTCGCCGATGATGGGATGTCCCTGCGAAGCCATATGCGCACGGATCTGATGGGTCTTGCCGGTGATCAGATGAACTTCAAGCAAAGTTACCCCTTCGCCGGCACAAAGCGGATGATATTCCGTTTCAATCCCCGCTGCTCCCTCTGTTCTTTTCCCTGAAAAGGAGACCCGGTTGGTTCGCGGATCTTTTGTCAGAAATCCGCTGATATGTCCGCCTTTTGGAACTGCTCCTGCTACAAGGCAGAGATAATACTTCTTCAGGCTGCGTTCCCGGAACATGGCGCTTAATTCCTGAAGGGCAGCCAGTGTCTTGCCGGCGGCAACAATGCCGCTTGTATTGCGGTCCAACCGGTTGCATACAGACGGATGGAATGTGCGCAGCTCCTCTTCGGAAATCTGTCCGTGTTCCATCAGATAGCCGGTAAGATACTCTACAAGGGAGACATCCTCCTTTGCTGCTTTCTGGGAAAGCATACCGGCAGGTTTATTTATAAATATGGTATGTTTGTCTTCGTATAATATGTCAAGCTCTGCTCCCGGAACAATACGCCGGTGCATAGCAGAGTCTTTTTCGGTAAATTTTTCAACTGTTTCATCAGAGAGAAACAGTTTTACTTTATCTCCCTCGGACAGACGTTCCTGTCCGGCAGCTTTTTTTCCGTTGAGCGTAATATTTTTTTTACGCATCATTTTATAGAAGAAGCTTCTGGGGGCAAGAGGCATATATTTGGTCAGAAATTTATCCAGCCGCTGTCCGGCTTCGTTCGGTTTGATGGTTAATTCTCTCATAACAGTTCCTCTGTCCTTAATATAAGCCGGTGAGGCAGAATCCTGGCGCCGATACGCACAGCTTTCATGGGAACCCCGAAGACTGAAACTTCCCTGCGCTTTCTGCTGTCTTTTAGTGCCTTGCGGACAACGGCGGAAGCCTTCACTACAGTCAGTTTCTTCAGGGGTGAGGTCAGTTCACCGCTTACTTTAAAAAACTCCGTATTCACCGGTCCCGGGCATACTGCTGTTACGATAATCCCCTTGGATCGAAGCTCAGAGGAAAGGGCTCTCGACAGACTTAAGACGTAGGCTTTTGTCGCGGCATATACGGCAAAACCATTCTGCGGACAAAATGCTGCCGCAGATGCAAGATTAATGATTCTTCCTCCTTTTTTCATAAACGGAAGGGTGAGCTGTATCATCCGGGTAAGTGCCGTACAGTTTAAATTTATCATATCCGTCTGGAGTTTTTTACCCTCTGCCGCGATCTGTACAAAGGATCCGGATTTTCCGAAGCCTGCCGCATTTACAAGCATACGTACTTCAGGGTGCCATTCTTTCAGTTCGCTGTGGTAATGTTGGTATATATGCTTTTTTTGCAGATCACCGTCAAAAATGCGCAGCGGTGTCCGGCTTTTTTCTCTAAGACGTTCCAGCCGTTGCTTTCTTCTGGATATCACCCAGATTTCATCCAGATCGCGGTAAAAATATCCGATCTGGCGGACAAATTCTCTTCCCATCCCGGAGGATGCGCCTGTTACAACTGCGATTCTCATAAGACTGCCTCATTTCTTTTTATGAATATTGCGTATTGTTTTTTTCTTTCGGGGGCGGGTATATTCTTTATGCTCTTCTTTTCCGCGTTTTGGGCGTATCAGACATTTGGGACTGTATCCGATAAGATCCGTCCGTCCTGCCCGTTTCAAAGCTTCCAGAACCAGATTGTAGAGTGCCGGATTTCTGTACTGGATCAGAGCTCTCTGCATGGCTTTCTCATGGGGATTCTTGGGTACATATACCGGTTTCAGTGTCCGGGGATCGACTCCTGTATAATACATACAGGTAGAGAGCGTCGAAGGCGTAGGATAGAAGTCCTGTACCTGTTCCGGCATATATCCCAGATCCCTGCAGTACTCGGCAAGCTCCACCGCCTCTTTCAGCGAGGAACCGGGATGGGATGACATCAAATAGGGAACAAGATACTGTTTCTTACCGAGTTTTTTATTCATTTTGAGGAACTCTTCGGTAAATTTTTCATATACACAGTGTTCCGGTTTCCCCATCAGTGACAGAACAGGACCTGCTACGTGTTCCGGTGCAACTTTCAGCTGCCCGCTTATATGATACTGACAGAGTTCTTTTAAAAACTCTCTGTTTTTATCGGCCAGCAGGTAGTCGAAACGGATTCCGGAGCGGATAAATACTTTTTTCACACCCGGTATCTTTCGAAGTTTCTTCAGAAGTGCCACATAATCACTGTGATCGGCATCCAGATTCCTGCACGGCTTCGGGAACAGACACTGACGGTTTGGGCAGACTCCGTGTTCAAGCTGCCTGGAGCACGAAGGATGACGGAAATTAGCTGTTGGGCCGCCTACATCGTGTATATATCCTTTAAAGTCCTTCTCCTTCGTAATCAGTTCGGCTTCCCGAAGAAGCGATTCATGGCTGCGTACCTGCACAATCCTGCCCTGATGGAACGTAAGGGCGCAGAAACTGCAGCCACCGAAACAGCCTCGGTTGCTGATAAGGCTGAAACGGATCTCTGAGATGGCAGGGATACCGCCTTTCTCTTCATAGGACGGGTGGTATGTCCTTGTATAGGGAAGATCATAGACATCATCCATTTCGGCGACGCTCAGGGGCTTTGCCGGGGGATTCTGTACTACAAAGAGACGGTCGGAATACTGTTCGGCAAGCCGCTTTCCGTTAAATGCATCGGTATTGAGATACTGGATGTAAAAACTCCGGGCATAATTTCTCTTATCGGCTTTCAGTTCTTCAAAAGACGGAAGAAATTCTGCGTCGTAGATACTGTCGCGGTCTTTCATCTTAACTACAGTTCCGTCTATATAAGTCAGTTCGCTTACCGGAATGCCGGCGTCCAGTGCATCTGCAATCTCTGCAATGGAACGCTCGCCCATTCCATATGAAATGATATCAGCTCCCGAGTCGAGAAGTACAGAACGTTTCAGCCGGTCTGACCAGTAATCATAATGTGCAAGACGTCGCAGACTTGCCTCGATTCCGCCGAGAATAACCGGTGTTTTTTTATAGGTCTGGCGGATCAGATTGCCATATACGACACATGCATAATCCGGACGCCGGCCCATTTCCCCGCCAGGTGTATAGGCGTCTGTTTTTCTGTGTTTTTTCGAGACACTGTAGTGATTGACCATAGAATCCATATTGCCTGCAGATACGAGAAATCCGAGGCGGGGTTCTCCGAATATCTGAATACTCTCCGGTTTTTTCCAGTCAGGCTGGGAGATAATTCCCACCCGGTAGCCCCGGGATTCCAGTACCCGGCTGATGATAGCGTGTCCGAAAGACGGGTGATCTACATAGGCGTCTCCGATTATATAGACGAAATCCACATAATCCCATCCTCTTTCAAGCATCTCATGTTTATTTACGGGCATAAATTTACTGTGTGTCACGTTTCGTCACTGCACCTTTCATAAGTATGTCTGAAAATATCATTAAAATCACGGATAAAGTAATCAGCCAGTTCCTTCTTCTCCTGTTCCAGAGGACGGGAAAATTCATCGTCTACAGCGCATACTTCCATCCCGGCATTCTTTCCTGCAAGAATTCCGTTCGGAATATCCTCAAAGACAAGGCAGGAGGAAGGGGAAACGCCCAGATCTCCCGCAACCTTTAAATAGACATCAGGAGCCGGTTTCCCTGCCGATACCTCACAGGATGTGCGCACGGAATCAAAATAAGCTGAAAGACCGCGTGCATTTAAAGCAGCATCTGCTATCGTCCGGTCATTGCAGGTGGCAATTCCGAGAGCGATGCCTCTGCTTTTCATTTCCTTTAAAAACTCTAGCGCTCCGGGCTTGGGAAAAACTTCTGTGGCATAGAGACGGATTGTCATCTCCCGCCACTCCTCCATAACCTGTTCTACTGTCCGGTTCAGTGTCCGGAAAGTATCGACAAAATACTGCGCTGTCTCTGTATAGCTCATTCCTTCAATATCCCGGTGAAATGTCTCGGGCTGTGTCAGATGATATTTATCCATGAAAATGCGGTCTACCTCCGGCCAGATCCACATAGAATCAACCAGTGATCCGTCCATATCAAAGATTATGGCTTTCTTTCCTGTGAGCATAATTTCTCTACCTCTTCTTCTGTCAGTCTTCGGTATTCTCCCGGTTTAAGCGATTCATCCAGGCAAAGGCTGCCCATTTGAAGGCGTTTCAGATATATGACCTTTTTTCCGACAGCCTGAAACATTCTCTTGACCTGATGAAATCTTCCCTCACGGATCGTAAGCATGACTTCAGATATTCCGTCTGATGTACAGATGTGCAGATCCGCCGGGAGAGTTTTTTTCTCATCCCCGATATCCAGTCCCCGGGCAAAGCTGTCTACATCTTCCTGTGTCACACGACCGTCTATTCTGGCAAAATAGATTTTATCAACGTGTTTTCTCGGGGAAAGCAGACGGTGGGAAAGTTCTCCGTTATTTGTAATAAGAAGCAGGCCTTCTGTGTCTTTATCCAGCCGCCCCACAGGAAACAGATCATCCCTTTTACTGTCCCGGATCAATTCTGTGACGGTCTGCTCGTGCCGGTCAGATGTGGCGGAAACCGCACCTGCCGGTTTATTCAGCATATAGTATTCGTACCTCTCGTAAACGACAGGCTGTCCCCGGAAGACAACCTTGTCCGTTTCTGTATCGATTTTTATTTCAGGGCTTTTTACCGGTGTCCCGTTGACGGTGACATTTCCGCCCCGGATTTCTTTTTTCAGTCCGCTCCTTGTGCCGCAGTTCATATCTGCCAGATATTTGTCAAGTCTGATTTTCATGCTGACTGCCACCGCCATCCGGGAAGATATTTATTTTTTAATACCTGCCCTGCCAGTTTCCCGAATCCCAGAGGAAATCCGTCTGTGCAGACCAGATACCAGCCCTTATCTTTTGCCGATACAAGATCTTCAACATCCAGAGTTTCCCCTTTGAGATACTTGACAACACGTTCATCAGATACCGGGAGATCGAGAATGCGTGGATACTCGTCTTTTTTCAGGTTCATGGCAAATGCCTGGCTGGGCTCGAACCGTTTTTTCTTTAATTCGCCCAGAAGGAGTCCCGTGCGCAGAAAGCGTACACCGTTTAATGCCGGCAGCCCCTCAGGCATATAATATACTTTATCCGACCGGATATCGATTCGTTCCGGATCGAATTCCCGTTTGATATCCGAAAGGAATTCTTCAAGTTCTCCGGGCAGCTTTTTCCTGTTTCGCTTTGCCGCGGCATCTTCGGATTTTCTGCGGCTGTTATCGTCCGTGTTTTTAGAAGAACCTTTCTTCAGCAGTGCAAGAAAATGGCCTTCCCCATTCATCCGGTGCGGGAAAATGCGGACGGTCCGTTTAAGCCTTTCATCAGCGGAAACAGTCACTTCAGGTATTCCCTGTGAAAATCCTTCGTATCCATCCATCTCGCACACATCAAATTCGGGATACTGTTCCAGCAGATATTCAATTGTCTGTTCGTTTTCTTCCGGAGAGAAGGTACAGGTCGAGTACAGAATCATTCCTCCGGGCTTAAGCATCTGCGCAGCCTGTGTAATAATACTGCGCTGTATTTTTGAAAAATATTCCGGTCCGTGCTCCTCCCATGCCCGGATCATTTTCCGGTCTTTGCGGAACATTCCTTCGCCGGAGCAGGGGGCGTCGATAAGGATTTTGTCAAAATACTCTGCAAAATACGGAATCAGCTTTCCCGGTTCTTCGCTTAAAACAAGTACATTACCGATTCCCATGAGCTCGATGTTCTTTAAAAGACCCTTTGCCCGGGAATTGCTCAGATCGTTGGCAGCAAGCAGTCCGGTACCGTTTAGTCTTGCTCCCAGCTCCGTGGCTTTTCCGCCGGGAGCGGCGCACACATCCAACACCTTATCACCCGGATCAACAGGAAGGCGGTCAGCCGGCGTCATAGCGCTCGGTTCCTGAAGATAATACAGGCCGGCAAAATAATACGGATGTTTTGCCGGCTGATATTTCTCGCCGTCATAATAAAAACCATTATGTATCCACGGTACTTTTTTCAGCGGCCACGGGGAGATCTTCACAAAATTCTCTGCGGAGATCTTTGAAGTGTTGACGCGGAGCCCGAAATGGCGCGGTTCATCAAAACATTTCAGGTAATCCTCATATCCGTCTCCAAGCAGCTTTTTCATTTTTATTTCAAATGCTTCTGGCAGATTCATTTCTTTTCCTCCATAGTTGATAGTATATCATTATCTTTCTTCGTAGTCGATCTTTTTCTCTTCTGTATATTTAAGTGCAGGATAAGGGTTTACACTGATTTCCTGGCCACCACTGTTAATGTAGATCCCCAGATGAAGGTGCACTGGAAATTTTCCCATTGTACCTTCATCGGTTCCGTATCCGGTATCGCCCATGAATCCGAGAAGATCGCCGGCCTTTACCTCATCTCCTGTGTCCAGATTGGCATAGGAATCCAGATGGGCATAATAGAAATATGCGCCGCGGGGAGCTCGGATCCCGATGCGGTAGCCTCCGAGTTCCAGCCAGCCTTTCTTCTCCACTATGCCGTCTGTCATACTCACTACGGGCAGGACCCCACGTTCGTTTTTGTCCGGCATTATATCTGTCCCTTCGTGCCCTCTTTCTTCTTTATATGTTCTGTCATACATCCATGAATCTTCAAAAGATACATTGATTTTTGGTGATGCAGCTGTGGGAAAATATACAAGATCATCCCAGACAGACTCGCAGGCGCTGAGGTATTCTCCCCATCCTTCTGCCCTCTCCCAGCGTTTCCGCAGAGAAACAATTTCATCCGGATCTATCTTACAATCCTGTTCTCCAAATCCGGACTCAAGCCAGTATACCGCAAGATATTCCCCGGGAGACTCCATGTCCCGGATTACCTCAAATACCCGCTTATTTACAGGCTGGCACCTGAACCGGGCGCTCATGGCTGTATCTGCAGACAGCCTGCTGCTTTTACTCATATCGGACAGTTTCGGTATCCAGACGGCACAGAAGAACACCGGCAGAAACAGAAGTACTCCATATTTAATAATTCGTCTCAACAGAAACTCCTTTTTCTTTTACTATATGACCGGTTCATAAAGAACATACTATTGTCATATATCTGATATAACAAAGTGATCATAGTCCAGGAGTGAGAAATGAAACAGCTAATATCCAGACAAGTGCTGTCCGGACTTCCGGCCGTTTTTCTGTTCCTTGCAATGCTTCTTTCTCCGAAAGCCGTATTTGAAGGTGCACAAAGCGGGCTGCTGTTGTGGTTTCAGGTTGTATTTCCTACATTGTTTCCCTTTATGCTCGTCTCAGGACTGATGCTTTCAGGGGGTGGACTAAATACGATTTCCCGTGTGTTCGGACGGATCTTTTCGTCTGTATTCGCCACATCATCAAACGGGGCATTTGCAGTAATTGCGGGTTTCCTGTGCGGCTATCCGATGGGAGCAAAGATTTCCGCGGATCTTGTGCGCACAGAAAAAATTTCGCGTGACGAAGGCGCATACCTGCTATCTTTCTGCAATAATACAAGCCCTGTTTTTATCATGAATTATATTGTATGGAAAACACTTGGCAGGGAGGAACTGCTTGTCCCCACGCTTGCAATTCTAATTCTGGTTCCGGTCTCTTTGAGTTTTATATTCCGCAGATTTTATCTGGGGAGCCGCAGACGCTTCCCGGATAGATCAGAAAAGAAAAAAAACAGAACCGAACATTTCAGCTTTTCTGTTCTGGATTCCTGTCTGTCCGACAGTTTTGAAGGAATCGTAAAAGTAGGACTGTATATCATATTTTTTTCGGTTGTGCTGTCTCTTTTCAAAGAAATATCGTCAGAGAATATTCTGATATGTGCTTTCCTTCCGACACTGGAAATTACCAACGGAGTCCTCATGATAGGCAGATCAGTATCTGATCTGACAGTAAGCTACCCTCTTATACTGGGACTGACATCTTTCGGCGGAGTATGTGCAGCAGCGCAGACTCAGTGTATGCTGAAAGGAACAGGTCTTCCCATGATACCTTATATCATACAAAAACTGACTGCCGCAGCGGCAGCCAGTTTAACGGGCATTATATTTATACATATATTCTGAGAGTATGCCTACAGAATAGACCGCCGGTCTGTTCGGCTAAATTTACTGATTCTGGGAATCGTAGCTGTCAGAATCCTCTTCCGGAATATCCAGTTCGGCGCGGTTGGAACGAACTGTATCATAACACTCCTGAAGAGAATTGATCAGACCGTCATATTTTGTAGTGTAACTGTCCAGAGTGTGACCGATAATACTCTCCGCATTGGCAAGCAGATCGTCTGTGTACTGGATAGCACCGATTCTGATTGCGTTGGCGTCTCTTGTAGCGTTATCAACGATCTCCTGCGCCTGAGCAGTCGCCTGTGTCACAATTTCATTTGCCTGTGCATATGCCTGCTGCATAATCTCATGCTCACTGACAAGTTCTGTTGTCTGCACCTGCGCTTCCTCGATCATGGCATCTGCCTTCGCCTTTGCATCTGCAAGGATTGCATCGCGGTTTGCAATAATTTTCTGATAACGCTTGATTTCATCCGGCGTCTTCAGGCGGAGTTCTCTCAGAAGTTCATCAAGATGCTCCTTGTTAACGATGATCTTAGTCGTAGACAGCGGCTGAAATTTACAATCCCTGTCGATATACTCCTCGATCTCTTCAATAATCTGCTCAATACGGCTGCTCATTTGTTACACTCTCCTTTTGTACTCATCTTTTTCACGAGTTCCACAGCTACTGCTTCCGGCACAAACTGTGACAGATCTCCCCCAAAAGCAGCGATCTCCCTTACTGTGGTGGAACTCAGATATGAATATTCTATACTGGTAGTCAGAAACATTGTTTCAACATTCGGCGCCAGTTTATGATTGGTCTGTGACATCTGTAATTCGTACTCGAAATCCGTAATCGCCCGCAGACCTCTTATGATAAGATCCGCTTTCATCTTTGCGGCAAAATCAACAAGCAGTCCGTCAAACGGAACGATCCGGACATTTTTGAGATCTTTTGTCACTTCCTCTAACATTTTAACACGTTCTTCCACAGAAAACAACGGCATTTTCGCTTTATTACACAGGACTCCGACAATCAATTCATCCACAATTTTGCATGAACGGATAATGATATCTATATGTCCGTATGTAACCGGATCAAAACTGCCCGGATAAATTGCCCTTAACATATTTCTTCAACCCCCGCTCTCTCAATAAACACGTGCTTGTTTGTTTTGTATATCTTCTCACGCACAATGGAAAAGCCAAGCTCATCTGCATAAGAAAAATCTGTTTCTCTGGACGCTTCTACAATGATTGTTGTATCATCGTATACAAGTTCGGATCCTGACAGATATTCAAGCACTTTTTTTTCCAGTCCGCGGTCATACGGCGGATCCATAAAAATAATGTCAAATATCTTCTCGCCTTCAAGCCGGTACAGTGCATTCATTACGTCCGCAGTTATAGTTGCCGCCTTCGATTCGAGCCTGGTAAACTTTAAGTTGTCCTTAATGCATTTCATTGCTTTCGGATTGTTCTCGACGAATACTGCCTCTTTTGCGCCACGGCTTAATGCTTCGATTCCGATCCCTCCGCTGCCGCTGAACAGATCCAGAAAAATACTGTCATAAACTGTCGGCCCGATGATGTTAAACAGTGTTTCTTTAATCCGGTCTGTAGTCGGTCTGGTATTAAGGCCTTCCAGCGTTTTTAGCTTTAAACTTCTTGCACTGCCGGCAATCACTCTCATATAATGCCACCCCGTTTCCTGATATGCTGAATTTTAGCAGAAAAAAGCGCCCAGGTCAATCCCGGACGCTTTTCTCCTAATTTGCAGTAATTTCAGATGTTATTTGCCTGCCATCTGTTTTTCCTGCTGCTCGATCATTTTCTTGACCATATATCCGCCTACTGATCCGTTCTGCTTGGAAGTAAGGTCGCCGTTGTAACCGTCAGATAACGGTACCCCCAGCTCGTTGGCCACTTCGTACTTAAATTTGTCCAGAGCGCCTTTCGCCTCAGGCACTGCTGCTCTGTTAGATGAACGACTTGCCATGATCAATTTCCTCCTTTTGCATTTTCGTAACTTCATTTGAAGTTACCTTCGTTTGTCATGCAACACTTGAAACCGGCTGCATCTGTATGTAATCGGCCGCTCTTACTGCAGCCGGTTATCATACATCCGCTGTTCGGTCCTTCGTGTTACATCCATAGTATGTGGAGGATTCTTTCTTTTAAACTGGAAATTCTAAACAGTTCATTTTTATATTTTCTTTTTTTCTGCATGATGTTATATGTGATCCGTTCCTGCGGCCTGCCGTGCAGGAGCGGTTCTGTGATATGTGTCCTGAAAAACTGGATCAGGGGACCGTTAAAAAATGCGTTGATGACCGTGCCGATCCCCACGATCATCCATATATCATCCCCGGAGATCAGGCAGAAGACAATTCCGGTCAGCACACAGACAACATCAGTCATGACACGGGCAAACTGGAACGGGATCCTGCCCTTTGTCCATTTCTGGAGAATGAGGGCCACACTGTCATAAGGTGCAATGCCCATCTCAGCCACCATGTAAAAGGCTACGCCAAGCCCTGCAAAGATGCATCCGAGAATCAGGACGAAAATCCGAAGCGCCAGTGTCATGTCAGCCGTGATCACATCCTGAACCAGCCAACAGATGAAATCCGCCCCGTATCCTACACACACCATGTTTACGATCGTGCCGGCGCCAATGCACCTGCGGACTGTAAAAAAAACGATGATCAGGATAACCAGATTTATGATAAGCTGCCATGTGCCGAAACTCATGCCGATGAAGCCGCTGATGCCGAGGTTCATACAGGTAAACGCATCTACCCCGAATCCGCTAAGCCTGTAGCAGCCCACACAGATGCTGATGAAGAGAATGCCTGCCAGCATCATTATGCATCGTTTTGCAAAGTGTCTTCCTGAATTTTTCATTTTATACCGCCTCCCGGTCTCAGACTGCATGGATCACATACAGTTCCGAATCAAAATCACAGCTCATCTTCTCATCCGGTCCGGCCTCGCCTGCGGAAGCATCTGTGGTGACCATGCCGCAGTGCATCAGCTCATCGCCGTAATGTGTTTCATTCCCGTTTACAAGATACTTTGTATTCTCATCCAGGCCTTTTAAGTACATCCTTTCAAACGGCTGGTTTGCTCCGTTTAAAAGTTTGTATCTTCCGACGATAGCTTCTTTTTTATCATCGCTGACGACCATCCACCCGGCAACATTATTCTCGAACGGGCTCTGCAGACGGTAAAACGTGCCGAACTGGATAAGACGGCGGTATTTTTTCATAAAAAGTACCTGCTTTCTGACTTCATTCTGCTCTTCTTCTGTCAGTTTATTCAGATCAAGCTCATATCCGAAAGTACCGAAATATGCTACATTTGCCCTTGTATGAAGCGGGGTGACTCTGCTCAGCTGATGATTCGGGGTTACGGATACATGACTGCCCATACAGCTGACCGGATAACAGTAGGAAGTTCCGTATTGAATTTTAAGGCGCTCAACTGCGTCCGTATCATCACTTGTCCAGCCCTGCGGCGCATAGTATAGAAGCCCCGGATCAAACCGTCCTCCTCCGCTGGCACAGGATTCAAACAGTACGTGCGGGAACCGGCTTGTGAGTCTTTCATACAGATTATAGACTCCGAGTATATATCGATGATATACCTCGCCCTGACGGTCAGCCGGAAGTGACGCTGAGTAGCATTCTGTAATGCTGCGGTTCATATCCCATTTTACATAGGATATTTTTGCATCGGAAAGAAGCTTAGACATCATCCCGTAAATCCGGTCTACGACTTCCTTTCTGGAAAAATCCAGCACATACTGGAAGCGCCCGTGGGAAGTTTTCCGTCCGGGAGTCTGTATAATCCAGTCCGGATGTTCACGGTACAGGTCAGAATCTATATTGACCATCTCAGGTTCAAACCAGAGCCCGAACATCATACCCATATCTTCAATTTTTTCGGACAGTCCGATAATTCCTTCAGGAAGTTTTTCCTTATTTGCGAACCAGTCACCGAGTCCGGCATGTTCCCCGTTCCTCTGTCCGAACCAGCCGTCATCCAGTACAAAAAGCTCTACTCCGCAGTCTTTCGCTTTCTGTGCGATCTGGAGAAGTTTTTCTTCGTTAAAATCAAAATAAGTTGCCTCCCAGTTGTTGATCAGAATGGGACGCTCCCTGTCTCTCCAGTATCCTCTGGCAAGCCGTTCCCGGTACAGGCGGTGGAAAGTCTGGCTTAAATGATTCAAGCCTTTATCTGTATATACCATGACGGCCTCCGGTGTTTGGAATGTCTCTTCCGGTGAGAGTTTCCAGTTGAACCATTCCGGATGGATCCCCATGGTAAACCTTGTCGTACCATAAGAATCTACCTCCGCTCTGGCAAGAAAATTGCCGCTGTAGATCAGGCTGAAGCCGATTGCTTCTCCCTGAAATTCATCTGCCGCAGGGCGCTTCAGGATAACAAATGGATTATGGTTATGGGAAGAATGACCGCGCAGGCTTCCGACAGACTGGATTCCCGGTGTCAGATGTCTTGTTACAGGATACCGTTCTCTTGCCCATGCACCGGAGAACTGAATCCAGTCATAATCGCTGTCCGGCAGATCCATGCAGATGCTCATCGCGGAAGCAAGATGTATTTCATTTACGCCTTCATTTACAAAACGGGCGCTTCGTGTAATAATACCGCCCTTTTCGAAAATGGTATAGAAAAGCTCAAGACGGATCTGCATAACAGGATCTTTTAAGATGATCACAAGTGTCCGGGCCTCACGGTCATTTTCTGTATATGTAGCCGGGAGGCCTGAAAGAGAAGGCTTCCCGTTTTCAATCCTGTAATGGTCATACAGAAATTCGCTGAGACGGCTCCCGTTTTCCTGCTGTATTTCCACTGCAGGCATACGGTAGTCGGTTGCACCAAACACGCCGTATTCCTGACGGATATGCTCCATAGAGAAAAGTTTATCCTCCTCGGATATACAAGCGGTCATAGGGCGGGATTTCATTTCCAGCAGATAAGAATAATCCTCGCGTTCATGAATTCTTGCACCAAAATAAAGCTGCCCCATCTGTCCGTTTGGGAGGACGGTCATTATATAGCTGATTTCATCGTTGTAAAGGTGAAATGTATTTTTTTTGCTGTTTACGGATATATTCATTTCTGATCCCTCCTGTTTATTTTCTGAATCCTATTATAGGAATCTGCATGGAAATAAACAGGGGGAAATGTAAGGAAAAACAGTCATTATGTACACTGCTTTTGAAGAAACGATGTTTAGAGCGAATCAAGATGCTGCTGCTTTTCCCGAAGCTCGCTGCGTGTTCGTTCCCAGTCTGCCTTCCGGTATGCGGAAGGAGTCCTGCCGGTTTTCTTTTTGAAGAGTTTGGAAAAGACAAGTGGATCACTGTAACCGCAGGACTGTGCTACACCTTCGACAGACAGATCCGTAATGGAAAGAAGGTGCTCGGCCCTTGTGATCCGGTAGTTTACAAGATATTCCTGAGGAGACTGGTTCAGGTTTTTGGTAAATAACGTATGGAGATATCCCCGGCTGATCCCTACATAGTCCGAAATATCGGAGACGCGGATTCCGTAATGGTAATTATTCTGAATATATTCCAGCGCTTCCCGCACATACACATTTTCTGTTTCCTCCCGGGATAAATTTTTACCGTCAATATGTCCCGAGAGAACAGCAAAGAACGAGAGAAGAAAGCTTTCCCTGTAGAAGTCATTTTCAATGGTATATGTGTTTTTCTTTAAAATATCGATCAGCATCCGTTTCAGCCTCTCTGTCTCTTCACACCGGAAGATTCCGCTGCCGTTCCCAAGACCGATATCTCTTAAATATTCCCCTGCCCTGCTTCCGCTAAACCCCACCCACAGATATGTCCATGGGCTGTCCTTATCTGCCTGATAAAATGTCTGCACCTCAGGCTCGATGAGAAAGCCCTGACCTGCGGACAGTTCATACTGAACTTCTCCGATCCGGAAAATACCTTTTCCGTCAAGAATCAGATGGATCAGATAATTCGGGCGTACGGCCGGCCCAAAACTGTGAAGTGATTCGCATCTGGCATATCCGCAGTAGCAGAGATAAAATTCCGAGAATTTGCGGTTTTTTGATTGAAGGACGTATGCATTTTCCAAATTTATCATTCCCTTCGAGTAAAGAATTTACACATGGATATTCCGGCTATAGAGTAGTTTCCAGCATAATTTCGCTGATTTTACGGTCTATATAACGCCTGAGGGCAGCATATACGGGACTTTTCAGACCCGGATCTTCGTCAAGGATTCTTCCTGCATCTTCTCCTGCTGTCTGAAGTATCCGTGCATCCTGAAATACATCAGCGATTTTAAAATCAAGAATACCGCTCTGCCGGATTCCGAACAGATCGCCCGGCCCTCTCAGACGGAGATCCTCCCCGGCAATAAAGAAGCCGTCATTGGAGTGATTCAGAATATCAAGCCGTTCTTTCGTCTCATCTGATTTTGAGGCAGTCATGAAAATACAGTAGGACTGGTATCTGCCTCTTCCCACGCGACCTCTCAGCTGATGCAGCTGGGCAAGGCCGAAACGCTCAGCATTCTCGATCATAATCACCGTTGCATTCGGAACATCGATTCCCACCTCGATCACCGTTGTGGATACAAGAATCTGTATCTCATTCTTGCCGAACGCTTCCATAATCTCGTCTTTTTCCTGCTGTTTCATTTTCCCGTGGAGACAGCCTATCCGGATATCCGGTCCCATTTCTCCTGAGAGCATTGCGGAATAGTCCTGTACGTTTTCCGCTTCCAGACTCTCGCTTTCCTCCACCATGGGACAGATTACATAGCACTGTCTGCCCTCTGCAATCTGTTTTTTCATGAACCGGTAAGCAGTTTCCCGGTAGCTTGTGTCAACGACACAGTTCTTGATCGGGAGACGGTTTTTCGGCATCTCATCAATCACGGAAATATCCAGATCGCCGTAGAGAATAATCGCCAGGGTTCTGGGAATCGGCGTGGCACTCATAACAAGAATGTGAGGCTTACAGCCTTTACCTGCCAGAGCCTCTCTTTGTTTTACTCCGAAGCGGTGCTGTTCATCTGTAACTACAAGTGCAAGGTTGTGATAAACTACTTTCTCCTGTATCAGTGCGTGCGTTCCGATAATAAGAGAGGATTCGCCGGTTGCGATCCGTTCACAGGCTTCCCTCTTCTGCTTTGGCGTCATAGAGCCTGTCAGAAGTTCTGGTCTCAGCGGTATATGATGCCGCTGAAGCATTTCGGACATATTTTCAAAATGCTGTTTTGCAAGTACTTCAGTGGGTGCCATCAGTGCGCCCTGACAGCCGTTGAGGCCTGCTGTCATAAGAGCGAGAAATGCTACTATTGTTTTTCCTGAACCCACATCTCCCTGGACAAGCCGTGACATAATGTGAGTGCTTTTCATATCATTTTTTATCTCTTCCCAGACCTTCTTCTGTGCGTTTGTAAGATCATATGGGAGTTCATTCAGGAAACGGTCAATTTCCGGTCTGTCCTTAAGAATGAACTGGTTTTCAGCTCTGCCGTCATTCTCTTTCATCTGGCGAAGAGACAGTATGAAAACCAGAAATTCCTCATAAACGAAACGTTCTCTGGCACGGATAAACACTTCTTTGCTGTCGGGAAAATGCATCTTCTGCACTGCTGTCTCATACGGCATGAATCCATGCTTCAGTACAAGATTCTCCGGCAGGATATCCATAGATGCATCGGCATATTCAAGTGCCTGACGCACTGCTTTTACTACCGTGTTATTTGTAAGCCCTGCCGTGAGCGGATATACTGGCTGCATGGAGAAGCGCTTTTCTTCGTATTTGGAGGCCGGGTAAAAGATTTCGGGGTGTTCCATTATAAGTCCTTCCCGCCTTCTTACCACCCGTCCGCGCAATATAAGCATTCCTCCCTTCCCCAGTGTATTTCTCAGGAAAGGCATACGAAACCAGATCACTTTTATTGTGCCGGTCATATCTTTGAGGTTCAGTGTGGTGATCTGCAGAGAACGGTTTCCGGATACGGCTATCCGCCCGAAAATACTGCCCGCAATTGTATTTATCTTTCCTTCCTCTGCTTCACTGACAGGCACCGGATCTTCATAGATTTCGAAACTGCGGGGATAATACCTTATCAGATCTTCGACCGTGTAGATGCCGATACGGTGAAACAGACTCTTTGTTTTTTCTCCGATGCCTTTCAAATTGCCTATGTCTGATCTGCTCTTCATAGCTGCACTCCATTTTATTCAATAAACAGGGCGTTCTCCCTGACGGAAGAACGCCCCGGTTTTCACACAATATTCCTGAATTTTTTACTCTACCGAAAGGATATAGTAGTAAATCGGCTGACCGCCCATATGGACATCCACATCGATATCCGGATAAAGTTCTTCTACTGTCTGCGCAAAATTTGCAGCGTCCTCCTCTTTAATGTCCTGTCCGTAATAAAGGCTGATAAGTTCGGAATCCTCATCCACAAGCTGTGAGAGCATATCTTTGGCAGTCTCTTCTACAGACTGACCGACGGACAAGATGCCCTGATCGCCAATCCCCATGATGTCGCCTTCATGAATCACCTTATCGTCGATTTTTGTATCCCGGACTGCGTAAGTCACCTGTCCGGTCTTTACGTTTTTCACTGCTTCCTGCATTGCTTCAAGATTTGCATCTACATCAGCTTCCGGCATATAACTGATGACTGCAGTAATTCCCTGGGGAACCGTTCTGGTTGGAATTACGATAATATCTTTATCCTTGGTCAGAGACTGGGCCTGATTTGCCGCCAGAATAATGTTCTTATTATTCGGCAGAATAAAAATGTGATCTGCATTGACCTCATCAATGGCTGTGAGCATATCGTCTGTGCTCGGATTCATTGTCTGGCCGCCTTCAATGATATAATCAATACCGAGTTCACGGAAAATTTCGTTCATTCCTTCTCCGATGGATACGGCAATGAACCCTACGGATTTTCTGGGTTCTTTTTTCTTTTTAATTTCAGCTGCCTGTATCTGCTGTGCCGCGATCTTCTCTGCATCACGGATCAGTTTTTCCTGATGTTCTTCACGCATATTGTCAATTTTGATACGTGATAGCTGACCGTATGTCAGAGCTTTCTGGATAGCAAGCCCCGGATCATTTGTGTGGACGTGAATCTTTACAATATCATCATCTGCCACGCAGACAATTGAATCTCCGATAGATTCGAGATATGCTTTGAGTTCTGTCTCATCCTTATCTGCAAAAGACTTGTCCGTCATAATAATAAATTCTGTACAGTATCCGAATTTGATATCTGTTTCCGCCTGCTGATCCGGTTTCACCATTTTGGTGCCGGAACCGGACTCGATTG
This sequence comes from uncultured Ruminococcus sp., assembly GCA_904377845.1. Taxonomy (GTDB): domain Bacteria; phylum Bacillota; class Clostridia; order Lachnospirales; family Lachnospiraceae; genus Mediterraneibacter. The sequence continues at coordinate 106,576 of CAJFGR010000002.1, forward strand.
CCGCATAATCAATCTCTTTGCCGAGGAACGCGTCATAAGCCCCGCGGATCACTTCCAGAAGTCCCTGTCCGCCTGAATCTACAACTCCGGCTTCTTTCAGTACGGGGAGCAGGTCCGGCGTCTCTGCAAGAACCTGTTCTGCATACTTAATAACTTCGGGCAGAAATACTTCCAGATCATCCGTAGTTTCGGCAAGTTCTGCCGCTTTCTGGGAGATTCCTTTTGCCACGGTGAGAATGGTTCCCTCTTTCGGTTTCATAACAGCTTTATAAGCTGTCGCCGTAGCACGGTCACAGGCCCTTGCCAGAATAACAGTGTCAATTTCTTTATGTTCTCGGATCTCTTTGGTGAATCCACGGAGAAGCTGGGAGAGAATGACTCCTGAATTTCCTCTGGCACCGCGCAGTGAACCTGAGGATATTGCTTTTGCCATAGAAACCATATCGGGATTCTCAAGAGCCTGTACCTCTTTTGCTGCTGACATGATCGTCAGGGTCATATTAGTACCGGTATCCCCGTCCGGCACGGGGAACACGTTTAATTCATTGATGAATTCTTTCTTTGCCTCCAGATTTGCTGCTCCCGCAAGAAACATTTTCCGGAGCATCTCCGTATTTATCGTTTTAACAGCCACGACAATATCCTCCTTAATCTATCACTCTCACACCTTCTACGAAGATGTTGATCTTTTCTACCGTCATAACAGAAAGGATATTCACGCCATAGGCGACAATGACATGAAAATTCAGTGTCAGGGCGTTATCGTCCGAGATCTCCACCTGAATTCCGTGCGTCAGGCTGTCTTTTTTCAGAAGGCGGACCAGTCCGTCTTTCATATTTACCGCTGCCATACCCACGATCCCGAAGCATTCGACTGCTACGGAGCCTGCATATTTGGCTATCACTTCAGGATTGACCGTGATGATTCCCAGATCAGTGCTCATACTTCCTTTCATCAATGTATACCTCCAGTTTTCTAATGGTTTTTTTGCCATAAATAACATGATTATTATACTATTACTTATCTGATTTTACAATATAGATTCGTTTTTTTTAAAAAATACTTGCAATGCCGATATGTTTCTGATAGAATATCATTGTTATGAGTCTAAATGACCAGTTCAGATTGTTAGGAGGTGCAGTCATGGCTAAATGTGCTATTTGTGAAAAGGGTGCTCATTTTGGAAACAACGTAAGCCACTCTCATAGAAGAACACCGAAAATGTGGAAATCAAATGTAAAGTCTGTCAGAGTTAAGACAGAAGGCGGATCCAAGAAAATGTATGTTTGTACATCCTGTCTGAAGTCCGGACGTGTAGAGCGTGCGTAATCAGATAAAGATCCACTTAAGTGACACGGAATAAACCCCGAAGCTTCTAAAACATCAGCTTCGGGGTTTTTCAGTTAATTCAAGCACTGCTCAGCCGACTTACCTTTTGTGCGTCTAACAGCAGAACAGCCGGTATCCGGCCACAAGAAAAAGAATAGTAAGTATTACGCCCCATACAAGATTCGGGAGCAGCATCATGATAAACATTCCGATCGCCATCCAGAACAAAGCGAAACCGCATACTTTTTTCATCCTGTCACTTCCGAATCTGTTCTCTACTTATCTTATGCCTGAACAGGCAAAAATATTCGGGCATTCTATTTTTCTGTCTCATCTGAGTCAAGAATATCCATAACATCTTTCTCTGTCATCTTATCCTCTTTGTCAGCTGTAAAGCGATCTATCACATCTGGAACCATATCCAGAATTTTTGTAATAGTGTCCTGATTCTTGATATTCACAAGGCGGGTCTTTCCGTCCTGGATTACAATTACTGCGCTGGGAGTCATTCTGCCTCCGATTCCTCCCATACCTTTTTCCTTCTTATCACCGGAAAATGCACCTGCTCCAATTCCGAAAGACACATCCACAAGGGGAAGAATGATCGTGCCGCCGATGTGTATCGCATCTCCTACGACAGTCTTTGAAGATACGACACCATCCATTCCTCTGAACAGTGATTCCAGCGTTGTCTTAAAGTTATTCTTTTCATCAGCCATTTTTTTATCCTCCTCATATGACATTATTTGTGAATCAGTCGAATATACATCTGTCTGTTTATAATTCTATAATCTGAACTTTCGTATATGTCTGTACGTTGTTCTTACGTTTTTATCCCACAGCATATTCCATACAAATATGAGTACATACAGTATCCGGAATTTTCCTTTTAAATAGAGGCTGCCCCGAAATACCCTGTGCTCAAAATCAGGCTTCAGCTGTGTGAACTCTCCGATCATGGGATAGAGTATGCTGATCCATGCAAGAGTATATCCGGTATATGCCGGATCCGTAAATCCGAATTCCAGGTCCACAGCTGCTTTTGACGGTCTGAGAAACCGAAGCAGCCTCTGCACTTCCCTGATCAGACGTGAAAAAGCATTTTTGTGGATCGTATTTTGAAGGAAGGCGGTAATTCGCTCTTTCTTCTTTTTCAATGCCTTTATCTTATCACAGATTTTCCTGAAAGTATATTTTATCTTTTCCTTAAACTTCCGGAATCTTTCATAAATTCGGGATGTTTTTAAAGAAAGGCTTTCTTTTTGGACGGGCTTTTTTCCCTCCGGATCTGTTTTGTCCGTTTTCTCAGGTATCTCTTTTTTCTCCGGAATATATCCGGTACTGCTGCTTCCCTTGTGCATTTCCGGTTTTGGTCCGTCCGACGGTGCTGCCGTGGGGCCCGGTTTGTTTTCTGTCATTAAGACAGGTTTCTGCCCACTCTTCGGGGATTCCGGATGTTCTTCCGGCTGAGAAAAAGTAGTTTTACTGCTTTCTCCGTTTCCGAATTTTTTCCATGCAGCCCGGATCCGCCATTCAAATTCACCGTCTTTGTAGGTTAAATTCCCTTCAAGGAGATGAAACAGCCAATGAAAGTGTATCCTGCCTTTGATACTCTCTAAGCTGTTGTCAGCCGACAGTTCTGCCTTATAAACCAAAGGTGTCAGAATTACTGACGCAGCAAGAATCAGAAGCAGAGCGATAATCCCCAGAAGCAGGAATCCGATTATTTTTAATATGAGCAAAATAATATGTAACATCTGATCTACCGCCCTGTCTTTTCATATTCTTCCTGGCGCTTCAGGATATACGCACGCAGACCGGCATCACCGGAAGCATTGTAGACTTTCTCTGTAATGTCCCTGACCATAAGGAGAGCTTCGTCATAACCATCGGCAATCCCGACAACAAATATCTCCGCATTGTCAAATACGTGCTGTTTTAAAAGGATACTGGAAAAGAACTCAAGTTCATTTTGGCCGCCCTGTGCCAATGCAGCCACATAAACCTGCGGCTGCACCCGGTTCGCTTTCAGTTTTTTTATTATTTTTGCCTTTTTTTTCTGCCAGCATTCACTGACATACAGATCACAGTAAAATTTCATCTGCATAAGCGATTTACTTCCAGACTTTGTTAGTTGTAATATGAATCCAGAATTCTGCCGGCAATCGATACTGCTCTTCCTCCGGCACTTCCATCCGAACCTTCTGTAATTACGGTGATAACCAGTTCAGGATTGTCTACATTTGTAAACCCTGTAAACCATGAATGGGTTCTGTCACTGCTCTCGGAACTGTATTCCGCCGTACCTGTTTTGCCGGCTACCGTATAGGAACGTCCGGAGAGCACGGAGCCGGTTCCTTCCTGGATAACTGCAGTCATATAATCTGTCAGCTGTGCCGCCTCGTCGGATGTCATAAGACGGGCATAACTCTTCGGAACATTTCTACGCACTTCCGTTCCCGTATAATTGGTAACTGAATCTACAAGGTAAGGTTCCATCAGCATTCCGCCGTTTGCTATGGCCTGTGTGATCAGTGCCATATGGTACGGACTCATAGTTGTACGGCCCTGTCCCATTGCAGTCATCATAATTTCGGAAGTCTGCGAATCCTGATCAAGTACGAATGAACTCTTTGTATAATCCAGTACGCTGGGAAGCTGCCTGTTAAACAAAAGGTCTTCCGCTGTTTCTCTGTATTTCGGAATATCCAGCTGCAGTCCGATATTGGCAAAGGAAGAATTACAGGAATTCGCAAAAGAGCTCCTGAGATCTTCATGCCCGTGCACTGCCCTGCCCGCACAGGGAATGGTAGTATTGTCAACGGTAATTGATCCGGTGCAGTCATACTGGTAATCGCTGTAATTACTGTACTGTCTGATATATGCAAGCGCAGTGACAATTTTAAATACAGAACCAGGCGCGTAGGTTCCGGATGTAGCCCGATTCAGAAGAGGACTGTTTTCCGTATCTGTATTCAGTGTATCCCAGTCGGATGCAATTTCATTCGGATCAAACTCAGGTTTTGAAACCATGGCAAGAATCTTGCCCGTGTCCGCTTCCATGACAACGACCGCACCTTTGTAGTCGCCCATTGCATCACTGGCGGCCTGCTGCAGATCTGCATCAAGTGTTGTCACCACTGTGTCTCCCTGATTTTTAGAACCATCGAATTCATTCTGGATTTTTTCCACAAAGAATGCATTCGACGTGAGGAGTTCAAAATTTTCTATTGACTCAAGGCCGGTTCTGCCAAGATCCGGATCACTGTATCCCACAACATGAGAAAAAAGCGATCCGTAAGGATAATACCTTGTCTCAGATCCGTCATCTGATACCTGTGTCTGTGCAAGAACATTGCCATTGCGGTCTGTAATGCTTCCGCGTACCACATTTTTCGCAAAAGCTTCCTGTCGCTGGTTATACGGGCTGTTTACAAAAGTGCCCGCGCGCACGATGGTAAAATAGACGATGTACCCCATAAGTGCAATGAAAAGAATGACAAAGAAATAGGTAATCCACGCAAACTCTCTATCTCGTGCGCGTTCTTTGCTTTTTCCGCGTCCTTTGTCTGGGGACCTCTTCGAATTTCGGCCCGTTTTCTGATGTCGCCTTTCTGGTCTTTCGGGTCGCTGTTCTTCCCAAGCCATCTGAAGCCTTCCTTTCTTTTTCATATTTTTCTTCTTCATCCTCGCGGAGAATATACAGCCCCTGAATAATGCCGAACATAATCATGGTGCTCAGCATTGAGCTTCCTCCGTAGCTGACAAAAGGCAGTGTCATGCCGGTCGAAGGGATGAATTTGGTCACTCCGCCGATCTGCAGAAATACCTGGAATATATAGCACGTCCCCAGACCGAGAGCAACATATTTGTAAAAACGATTACGCAGTTCCATTGCTATATTAAGAAACATGACATAACAGCTAACACAGATAAGAATAATGCACAGCGCAAAAATTACGCCCATTTCCTCTGTGATTGCAGAGAATATAAAATCTGTCTCAGCCACCGGGATGGTATCCGGCTGTCCCTGAAAAAGGCCTGTCCCGAACCAGCTTCCGGTACCGATTGCAAACAGTGACTGAGCCACCTGATATCCGCTCCCGCCGTAAGTACCTATGGGATCCTGCCAGGCTTCAACCCTGACTTTGATGTGGCTGAACAGATGGTAGCCTGCAACAGCTGCCAGCACTCCGGCGCCAAGCCCCGCCACTGCGTAAAGGGGCTGTCTTGTCGCAACATAAAGCATAACAAGGTATACAACAAAGAAAATCAACGCGGCTCCAAGATCTGTAGAGATTACGAGTATCAGTACGTGAGCGGCGGCGACAGCCGTCGTTACTACTATGTTTTTAAATTCACGTGATTTATTCAGACTTGCAGCCACATAGAATACAAACAGTATTTTTACAAATTCAGAAGGCTGAATATTAATGCCCATGATTTCGAATCCGAGTTTTGCCCCGCCTGACAACTGTGCGAACAGGGCGACGGCGAGAAGAGCGGCTCCGCCAACAGCTGCATATACATATGTCCACTTATCCAGAAAAGTAAGCTTTCGTATCAGAACCGGTACGATCAGTCCGAATATGATCCCGAGCACTACGAACACGAGCTGCCGGATCGCAGTTCCGTAAGGTGAATCATTGTCGGAAGACAGACGTGTTATCATAATCATGCCGATAGTGATAAGCATACACATATTGTTGACTACCAGGCGGGATACATTCGGGTAAATCAGGCTGTACAGCAGGATAACCGCCAGCGATACGATTGCAAGCGCCGCATACAAAAACAATATGCGCATATCCTCTGTTGCCAGGTACATTGTCCCGAACGCAGTAAACTGCAGCAGAAAGAGGAGTACATCCTGACGGATCAGCACCCTCTTCTCTTCATCTTCATAATTTCTTGTAAATATAGAAAAACAGGAAAATGTATAAATTGCCATCAGAATAATGATAACATATTTTGACAGTTGTATTATAATGTTTACCATATTACCACCATTTACTTATTCTAACCGGTATTCTGTCACAGAATTCTTTTTTTGAAATGTCCTTCCGTATATCTGCCCGACATCTTTCCTGCAACAGAGGATTCCTCCGGATGGCCGCTGACAAAATTTTCGAAAACTTCCGTCATGTTCTTCAGTATCTCTGTGACCTCTTCTTCAGATTCCGTAGTGAAGCGGATTCTCAGGTGCCCGGGATTGAGTCGGAGAATGTCTTTCCGGTATTTTGCAAGACATAAAGGCCTGTCATTATAAATGACATTATAACAGGAACCGCAGAAGGCTTTGACCGGAAAATGGTTCCCGTAACGGTCGGTCAGCAAGGAAAAACCGTAATCCTTTCTGCAGCGTCCGGAAGTCTTGAAAAGACACTGCGCAGATACCATGACAGGGGCCGCTCCGTATATTTCCAGTTCACAGTCGTTTATACCCAGCTGTTCCAGCTCCTCCCCGGTCAGTTCGAGCGGTGCTGTATATTCTGTGATTCCAAGTCTGTTCCAGAATTTTTTTGCATACTTGTTAAACACATATAGATTATGGTCCAGAATTACTGTTTTGTCAAATCCGCGCTCTTTAAGAAATTGAAATTCTCCGCAGTTCCGAATAAGAGCGCCGTCCAGAGAAAGGCCGTCCGATATATCCAGAAGCTGCTCGAGCAGAAAAATCTCCGTGCTGCGGAATATATGGGGCAGCGCAGTGAAGATTTCCACCCGGCTTTCTCTGAGCCGTTTCACAAGGCCGGGAAAGCTGTGCTGTCCGGCTTCTGCCATGGCAGTTTCGAGGATACTGCCGTCCAGATAAATCCGTGAAACAGGAATGCCGTTTTCAATCAGATGCGCCGTTGCTTTCAGCTGCTCTTCTGTTTCTACAGAGACAGTAAATCTCTGATTTACTGCTGTGTGGCAGTTTTTTCCACTCACCTGTTCAGTCTTTGAGATGGCAGGTGTCATAAATTCGGGAGTAACGCCGGGATTTCGAATATACTGCCCTTCGATTTTCTCTTTCAGTTTTTCCAGTGCCGTACGCCTGAGTGTATTCAGCTGCTGAACCGGGATAAAAAGATTGTCATCCATATTCACAGATAAAGTTTCGAAATAGAATTCCGAATTCCCGGTTTTCTTTATCTGGGTACAGATGCGTTCTTTATCCATGGGCCGGTTCTGGGCCGGCTGTACTGCTTCTGCAGATTCTGCCTGACAGAAAATACCATCGGAGAATACACGAAGAACTGCGAATTCACCGATTTTTAGGATAAGTTCCCCGAAGACCGGCCTCTGCAGCTTTTTCTCAATAATACTGCTGTTTATATGCTGAATCAGGGACTCATTTCTGATGCGGTTCAGTACAGTCCCTTTTGACAGACGGATCTGTTTCTGCACAAGGAAAGAAACAGATCTCCCTTTTTCAACGGCATTTCCGAATGTATAATTGCTCTTTCCGCCTGCAATTTCAAGCACATCTCCTGCATTCAGATCCGTGAGAACAATGCCGTGTACTTCACGTCCTTTCTGGTACTGTACTTTTACAGCGGGAACACCGGCATGGTTGGGACGGTCAAGGGACATCATCTTTCTGCCGTTCCTCGTTTTAAAGTATCCGGATGAAGAGCCGCCACGGTTATAGAGATCCATAAGCATTTCTCTGTCTTCCGGCAGAACGCGGAAACCGCTTCTGCCGGTACGGAGATACAAATCGGTATATTTTCGGTAAAGAGATGTGACGCCTGCCACATATTCCGGTTTTTTCATTCGTCCTTCGATTTTAAAGGAGTCAATTCCGGCTTCGATCAGATCCGGTATCAATTCAAGCGTACAGATATCCTTCGGACTCAAAAAATATTTCTTTTCCCCGTTAAACGTATAGGGCAGGCGGCAGGGCTGCGCGCACTGCCCCCTGTTTCCGCTTCTTCCGCCGATCATGCTGCTCAGGAGGCACTGACCGGAATAACAGTAACAGAGCGCTCCGTGTACAAAACACTCAATTTCAAGGTCTGTCTGTTCTCTGATTTTCCGTATTTCCGCCAGCGACAATTCTCTGGCGGGCACAACTCGGGTCATCCTCTGTGCCTGGGCAAATTTAGCCCCCTGAGCATCTGTAATGGTCATCTGTGTGCTCGCATGAATATCCAGATCCGGGAAGCAGCTGCGGATATATTCTACGACACCCATATCCTGTACAATCACAGCATCGAGGCCAATTTCATAATAAGGTGCAAGATATTCATATAAATCGCAGATTTCTGTTTCCTTGAGAAGCGTATTTACTGTAAGATAGAGCCTGCGCCCATAGAAATGAGCTTCGCGGATCACTTCTTTCAGTTCGTTTTCATTAAAGTTGTCTGCGTAAGCCCTTGCACCGAACCGGGAGCCGCCTACATATACTGCATCGGCTCCGGCTCTCAGTGCTGCCCGGAATGCATCGGCAGATCCTGCCGGCGATAGTATTTCTATTGTTCTGTCTGTCATTTTATTAAACGGATTCCTTCTGCGTCTGTCTGATTTGCTGCTATGTCTGCTTTTATTAATGAAACAGGCTGTCGATTAGGACAGCCTTTATCAATTTACCTTCTGCGGTTCTTCATCTCTGTTTCCAGTTTTACAATCTGCATCTGAAGGTCGTTATTTTCATCTTTGATCTTTGCAAGCTCTTTTTCCGCATTCTCCAGCTTGATCTGGGCGGAAATCAGCTCATGCTTCAGATCATACATTTCTTTGTCTTTCAGTTCGATATCATTTTCAAGGGAATCTCCCTGTTTCTTTGCCTTAAAATAGTCATCTGCAATATTCAGGGCGAGAAGTACATTCCTGGTATCAGCGCTCTGTTTTCTGTATCCTTCACTGTTCGCACATTCTGTTATCTTGTGATTCAGATAGGAAGATACTTTCTGCAGATATTCTTCGCCTTCAAAGCCGCTGAGAGTATATACCTTTCCCCCGATCAATACTTCCGTAAAATGTTTTGCTGAACTCATAGCATCCTCCTCGCGTTTCATACAGTTTATTATAAACTATTTACCAGTAAAAACCAACTGTTTTTTACCAAATGGCTGTCCGCCTGGTTATTTTTCACTGGTGAGCATAGGAATTCCGAGGTGACGGTATGCAAGTTCGGTTACAACTCTCCCTCTCGGAGTACGCTGGATAAAACCGTTTTTCAGAAGATATGGTTCATATACATCTTCCAGTGTGCCTGCATCTTCCGAAATGGAGGCAGCCAGTGTGTCGAGCCCTACGGGGCCGCCCTGAAATTTTTCAATCATAGTCAACAGGATACTCCGGTCAATATGATCCAGTCCGTATTTATCCACATCGAGAAGATCCAGCGCATAATCAGCCACCTTTTTCGTAATCTTTCCGTCGTACTTTACCTGTGCAAAATCTCTCACACGTTTCAGGAGCCTGTTGGCAAGTCGGGGTGTACCTCTTGAGCGCCTTGCAAGTTCAAGCGCACCGTCCTCTTCAATCCCAACATTCAGTACAGATGCCGAACGGAGAATAATGGTCTTCAATTCTTCGTCTGTGTAGAATTCCAGCCGATTAACGACGCCGAACCGGTCTCTTAAGGGCGCAGTCAGCATTCCGGCTCTTGTCGTTGCACCGACAAGTGTGAATTTCGGAAGATTTAAACGGATAGAACGTGCGCCGGCGCCCTTGCCTATCATAATATCGATGGCGTAATCTTCCATAGCCGGATAGAGAACTTCCTCCACCTGACGGTTCAGCCTGTGAATCTCGTCGACAAAAAGGACATCGTGTTCCTGAAGACTGTTCAGAATCGCTGCCATTTCACCGGGCTTTTCTATGGCCGGTCCGGAAGTGACCTTGAGATGTACGCCCATTTCATTGGCAATAATTCCGGCAAGAGTTGTCTTCCCGAGCCCCGGTGGGCCATAGAAGAGCACGTGATCCAAGGCTTCCCCCCGCGCTTTTGCAGCTTCAATGTAGACGGACAGTGTCTGCTTCGCTTTTTCCTGTCCGATGTAATCCGCCAGCCGCTGGGGACGGAGTTCCCCCTCTATTTTAATATCTTCTTCCAGATTCTCTGTTGTAATGATTCGTTTTCCCATAATAATTTAAACAGTCCTCTTTCCATACACTGATAAACTTGCAGCCTGCAGTGGAGTTATAGTTCTGTCAAAACATCTCCAGTCTGTCAGAACAGATATTTCAGAGCTTCTTTCAGTATATCTTCCACAGTCCTGCACTCCGGAGAAGTCTTTCTGACCGCGCGGAGGCTTTCCGCATTTCCGTATCCGAGAGCCACGAGAGCCTGTACGGCTTCAGCCTGCATACCACTCTCCGCCTCTTCCCCGCGAAATTGCCCTGCCTCTTCTCCATGTGCAGCACTGTTCAGTACATCTTCGATATCTACTTTATCCCGCAGTTCCAGAATAAGTTTTTCTGCTGTCTTTTTGCCGATTCCCGGAGCCGCAGAAATAGCTTTTGCATCCCCGGACATAATGGCAAAACGCAGATCATCCGGCGACATACAGGAAAGAATATTGAGCCCTCCTTTCGGGCCGATGCCGCTTACTCCGATTACCAGTTTAAATATTTCCAGATCGTCTTTGGTAAGGAAGCCGAACAGCTGGAGTGCGTCTTCTTTCACATTGAGATATGTATACAGTTTCACTTCATTTCCAGGCTGAGGAAGCAGGGAAAGAGCCTGCTGCGGCATGAATACGCCGTATCCCACCCCGCCCACATCAACAATTGCCTTCTGTGCATCTATAGCTGCAAGTTCTCCTCTGATATATGAAATCATTATTTCAAATCCTTTCGATGTTTCTGATCCGTTTGAGTACTTCTCCCGCAACAGCTCCGATTACTGCTCCAGTAATGAGGCCGGCAATCAAGAGCACCGGCAGATAATATCCCACCTGATAAGTTTCAACAGCCAGCATCGCCACAATAAGCTGACCGATATTATGACTGACACCGCCTGCCATACTTACCCCGGCAACACTGAACCTGCCCGTCCGCGCAAGGAGCGTCATAATTCCAAGACTTAAAACACCTCCGGCAAGGCTGTATACAATACTGAACAGACTGCCGAAAATAAACCCTGCAAGAACGATTCTGGTTACTGAAAGTAAAAGAGCTTCTTTCCAGCCTGTCTTAAAAAGAACAATTACAACGACCAGATTGGCAAGCCCAAGCTTAATGCCGGGAGTGCCGAACTGAATCGGAATCAATGTCTCTATATAACTGAAAATCAGTGCCAGAGCCGTAAACACGCCAAAGTAAGCTGCTCTGTTTTTCATTATTGCAACCTCACTGCCTTTCATTTATCATATCCGGCTTCATGAAATATTACTGTGCAACCCCATCCAGCCCGCTGTCCTGACTGCTTTCAACAGAAACAACCACCTTATTGGGAAGACATATAATACTTTCCCCGTTTTTATCGACTGCTTTGTGATTCACACAGATCTGATCCGGACAGTCAGCCCACTCCATACGGGCGGTTTCATTTTCTATGATAAGCCGGTTTGTTTCTCCGATATCGACTGTCTGATCCTTAGTGAGATCATATGTTCCGGAAAGCTCTCCGTCTACGGTGACCACCACGTGCTTCTCTCCGCCATCCTGACGGAAAAACTGAAACGCCAGAATGACTGCGGCCGCAGCAATAACTGCGGCTGCAAGTATCAGATCATTTTTCTTCATAATCAGCTTCTCCCGGTTAACTATAGTTAACGCTTTTCCTTTGATATAATAGCACACCGGCTTTTATAATGCAACCACGTGTTCGATTCAATATCCGTGCGTCACATTATCCGGATGTTGCCATGCTTTTGTTCAGAAGGTTGTCTTAAAAAGGAAAATCCGCTATAATAAGTCAAAATCATATTGTCAGGTTACTGCGCGAACATAGAAAGGATTATTACGTGAAGAAAAGAATTCGTATGCTGTCGGCGGCTCTGCTCAGTCTTCCACTCCTGCTTTCAGGATGTACAATGATTCCCGAAAGCGAAGCACTTACGATGAACGGAATGTATTTTGATACAGTTGTTCAGGTTCAGGCATGGGGCGCTACAGAGGAAATTATGGATCACTGTAAAGAACTGTGTGAATACTATGAAGGGCTTTTCAGTGCAACAATTGATTCCAGTGAAGTCTCCAAGATAAATCAGGCCGGAGGGGAGACGGTAACTGTCTCTGAGGAAACTGCGGAACTAATCAATAAAGGCGTTGAATACGGCAGAATATCAGGCGGACGCTTTGATATTACCATCGCGCCGGCCAGCAGTCTGTGGAACTTTACTGACAACAGGACAAAACAGCTCCCCGTTCCTGAAGAACTGGCGGAGGCTGTCACACATATCGATTATCGGTGCATACAGATAAACGGCAATACTATTACTCTGACAGATCCCGAAGCGCAGATAGATCTGGGCGGGATTGCAAAAGGATATATTGCAGACCGCCTGAAAGAATATCTGATAAGCGAAGGGATTGAACACGCTTTAATTGATCTCGGGGGGAATATGCTGACCCTGGGCGGACGATATGATGGCTCTGCATTCCGAATCGGAATCCAACAGCCATTTGCAGAAACCGGCACTGTGATGGCTGCGGTATCTGTTTTTGACAAATCCGTAGTCAGCTCAGGGGATTATGAACGGTATTTTGAAAAAGACGGAGTGATCTACCATCATATCCTTGATCCGGATACCGGTTATCCTGTGCAGAATGATCTTGATCAGGTAACAATTATATCCGATGAATCTGTAGACGGAGATGCATTGAGCACCACCTGTTTTACCCTTGGTCTGGAAGAAGGAATGAAGTTGATCCAAAGCATGGATAATATAGAAGCAGTGTTTGTCACGAAAGACGGAGAGATACATACAAGCAGCGATAAAATTGAAATGGATATACCAGAGTGAAATTTCGATTTTCCGGACTGATAAAGTATCCGCCGGGAGGCAGGTATTGCTAGCGCACCCGCTTTCGCTCGGGCCGTAACGCAGCGGTACATAGGAGC
>CAJFGR010000003.1 GCA_904377845.1 uncultured Ruminococcus sp.
TTCAGTATGTCTATTTTTCGCATTTCAGATAATATTTACTTTTCAAAGTTCAACGCCAGCGTCTGCTGGCTGTGATCACTCAGGATTCCGAGAGATCATTTATTTGTTACAGGGCAGAAAAACTGCGTGTTCGTTTGGCCTATACGGATATTTTAGCACAAAGACCGTCCGCTTACAATATGCAAGCACGGATCAGCAAATGGCATCGGCGAGGACAACACTGGCAGCCAGTCCTGCAAAGGTGGCGAGCATGGCTCCGGCCAGAGTATAACGGGAATGTTTTACCTTTGCGGTCATGAAGTAGACACTCATAGTGTAGAAGATCGTCTCAGTACAGCACAGGGAGATGGAGGCGATCAGACCGATTCGGGAATCTGTTCCGAATTCTTTGAAAATGTCCAGAAGAAGTCCGGTGGCGGCGGAGGATGAAAACATCTTTACGACAGTGAGCGGGACCAGCTCTCCGGGAAAACCGATCATTGTGGAAAACTGTCCGATGACGTCTGAGATAAAGTCCAGAAATCCCGAGGCGCGCAGGATACCTACAGCGGCCATGAGGCCGATCAGTGTGGGCATAAGACGGATTACAGTGAGGAACCCGCTTCTGGCCCCTCTGATAAAAGCCTCATATACATTTACGCCCTTCAGTACTCCGTAGACAACAATGCTCAGTATGATAAAGGGAACGAGATAATCGGAAATATAGATCAGGATATGCATATAAATCCCCGCGAAAATTTTTGATCTCTATATTTATATGCACTTTTCAGGTGGAATATAGCGGCAGATTATAACATAAGATGCAGTAACACTGATTCGTGGGAGTTTCTATGCTTCATATGAATATTTCTTACATAAAATCCACTTATAAAAATCGAAAGAAATATATAAATTTACTTATGGCGGCGAGTGTAACAGGAATAGTACTGTTGTCAGCGTGCACTCCTGAAATCTCTCAAGATCAGAATGCGGATTTTAATGCTTATACGCATGAATTGTTCTGCAGTGAGGTATCATCCGATACAATAAATCTGCATTATACACTCAGAAATCCGGAAGATTACGGAATAGCCGAGCCGGAAGTAAGTCTCGGGAGCTTTGAAGCAGATCCTGATGCGGCCAGGGCTTCGGCGGAAAATATGAGAAGTTCCCTTCAGCAGTTCTCACGTGAGGAACTGAACCTGCAGAACAGGATTACGTATGACATTCTTGATTATCAGATCAAGTCAGCCGAGAGAAGTTCAGATTACCTTCTGTACGAAGAACCGCTGGGACTTGTAAGCGGTGTGCAGACTCAGTTCCCTGTGATTTTATCAGAATACCGGTTTTACGACCGGCAGGACGTAGAGAATTATCTTGAACTCATGGAGATGACAGGAGATTACTTTGACAGTCTGATAAAATTTGAGCGGGAGAAAGCAGAGGCGGGGCTGTTTATGGCGGATTACGCACTGGATACGGTTATGGAACAGTGCAGGGCTTTTCTCGATATGGGAGATGGAAACTATTTGTATTCAACATTTGCAGACCGCATTGAAGATGTAAATGAGTTGACTAAAGAAGAAAAAAGTGACTACATACAGGATAATGCGCTGGCTGTCAGTGACTGTATCTATCCAGCATACGAAAAACTGATCGCTGCTATGGAGGAGCTCAGGGGAAGGGGGAAGAACGACAAAGGTCTTGCATATCTGCCGGGAGGAGTAGATTACTATGAGATAACTGTGCGCAGGCAGACCGGGTCGGACCGGTCGGTGGAGGAAATGGAAGATCTGACCCGCAGGCAGATGACGGATGATCTGGAAGCGATGGAACAGGTGCTTGGAATTACAACGGAGAAGGCGCAGGAAGCGGCGGCATCTATGGGAAGAAAGTCGGCGGAAGAGATTCTGGCCAGACTTCAGGACGGCATAACCGCATCTTTTCCAGAGGCCCCGGATACAGTGCTCGAGGTAAAGTATGTGCCGGAGGAGATGGAAGAACACTTAAGTCCCGCATTTTACATGATTCCGGCAATCGATAATACAGAGGAGAATGTGATCTATATTAATCAGGCGCAGATGAACGATGATCTGACACTGTTTACGACATTGGCTCATGAGGGATATCCGGGACATCTTTATCAGACAGTTTATTATGAGAGCACAGATCCGGATCCAATCCGCAGCCTGATGGATTTCGGAGGATATGTGGAGGGCTGGGCCACCTATGCAGAGATGGGAAGTTATTATCTTACTCCGCTCCCGAAAGAACAGGCAACACTGCTGCAGAAGAACAGCTCCATTATACTCGGACTGTATGCTCTTGCCGATATGGGGATTCATTATGACGGATGGAGCCGTATGGATACGGTGGCTTTTTTCAGCAATTACGGGATTACGGATGCAGAAACCATAGAACGGATCTACGAGCTTATTATCGGGTCACCGGGCAACTATCTGAAATATTATATCGGTTATGTAGAATTTCTGGAACTTAAGAAGGACTGGGCGGAAGAAAGGGGCGAGAATTTTTCGCAGAGAGAATTTCATGAGGCCGTGCTTCGAGTGGGACCGGCGCCTTTTAAAATCGTAGAAGACTATATGTGGGAAACAGGAGAGTGACAGATGATATGCTGAATTATCTGTGGGCAGGAATGATTCTTGCCGGAATTATATTCGGAGCTTTTAATGGGAAAATGCAGGATATTACCAATGCCGCGCTGGATTCATCCAAAGAAGCGGTTACACTTTGCATAACGATGATCGGCGTAATGGCATTCTGGACAGGGATTATGGAGATCGCGTCCCGTGCGGGGATTATACAGGCGGCTTCCCGCAAAATGCGGCCGCTGCTCAGATTTTTATTCCCTAATCTTCCGGAGGGACATAAAGCAGGGGAACATATTTCTACCAACTTTATTGCAAATTTTCTGGGGCTCGGCTGGGCGGCAACGCCCGCCGGTCTAAAGGCAATGGAAGAACTTGGTAAACTTGAGGAAGAGAGAAGAAATAATAAAATTTCTAATCTGGGAAGAAAAAGAGGTGTTGCAAGTAATGAGATGTGTACCTTCCTGATTATAAATATATCATCGCTGCAGCTCATTCCCGTGAATGTGATTGCCTACCGCAGTCAGTACGGCAGCGTAAATCCGGCGGGGATAATAGGGGCCGGAATTGCTGCAACGGCAGTGAGCACGGGAGTGGCAGTAATTTTCTGTAAACTGATGGACAGAAAAAAAGAAAGTACCCGTAATCGAAAGAATTTTCTGTAGCAGCCGCGGTATGAAAAATGCTACAATTATGGAACAGAAGAATGAAAATACAAGACGGAGGTACAAGTTGTGAAAACAAAAATTACGATTCCTGATACAGATCTTACATTTCATCCGCTGGGGCTCGGCACAGTCAATGCCGGCCTTGCGTGGGACGGCGCGGACGCAGACAGAATTTTTGATACATTTCTGGATATGGGAGGAAGTCTGATCGACACGGCCCACGTTTATTCCGACTGGGTGAAACCGGAGCGGGCAAGGAGTGAAAGAGCGATAGGCGACTGGCTGCAGCGAAGCGGTAAGAGAAATCATATAGTACTTGTCACAAAAGGGGGACATCCGGATATGACATCAGAGCATCCGGATACACATATCAGCAGAATGAAGAAAGAAGATATGGGATCCGATCTGGAGTCATCCCTCAGGCAGTTGCGAACAGATCATATCGATATATATTTTTACCACCGGGACGATGTAAATCAGCCGGTGGAGGAGCTGGTCGAGGTGATGGAAGAATTCCGGCGCCAGGGGAAAATTCGTTATTACGGGTGCTCCAACTGGACGACTTCCAGAATGAAAGCCGCTGACCGGTACTGCCGGGAGAAAGGATACAGGGGTTTTATTGCCAATCAGGCGCTTCTGAATCTCGGGTATAAATACATGAATCCGCTGGACGATGACACACTTGTGTATGCAGACAGCCAGATGCAGCAGTACCATCGGGAAAATAAAGGTAATCTGCTGATGCCATATATGGGAGTATGCAGCGGATTTTTCCATAAATATGCAGCAGGCGGAGCAGATGCGGTGAAAGGCAGTCCGTATTATACGGAGGGCAATCTGAAAACAGCGGAGCGGGTAAAAGAGCTCTGCGAAAAATATAATGCAACCGTGACTCAGGCTGTTCTCGGATTCTTCGGACAGCAGGATTTCGACTGCGCGCCGCTGTACGGCCCGAAAAATGCAGAACAGGTCAGGGAAGCTATGAAGACATTTGAAATTCCTTTCTGCAGAGATGATTATGAGATATAGGTTTATATCTCTATCTCTGTAACATTTGCGATTCGCATTTCCGAATACAGGATTACCATATCGCCCTCCCGCAGGATCAGATTGCCGTTCGGGATCATAACTTTCTCTTTCCGTTTTACAAGTACAATGACGGAATGCCTTGAGATATCCAGATCCCGGATTTTCTGTCCGTTCCAGGGATTATTCTTCTGAAGGATAATTTCTTTAAGTCGGATGTGGTCTTTGTCACTGAAGGATTCAGCTGCAAGTACCATGACATCGTCCTGCCGGAGAATAAAGCTGCCGTGGGGGACGAGAGCACGGTGATTGCGCTGTACAACAGCCACAATGACGCGTTCGGGAAGGTGAAGCTGGGCTATGCTTCTGTTTACCCACGGATCCCGGGCTGTAAGGTGGATCTTGATAAAATGTACGTCGGCTTCCCGGCCGTATTCTGCCATACGTTTGATGCGGGAATACTGGTCGACAAAGCCGGCGGATATGATACCGGTAGGGATGGCTACCATGCCTACGCCGAGAAAAGTAATGAAAATGCCGAACAGTTTCCCCAGTGTTGTGATCGGATAGATGTCTCCGTATCCAACCGTGAGCAGGGTAGAGGCAGACCACCAGATACCGGAGAACGCATTAGTAAATACTTCCGGCTGTGCTTCGTGTTCCAGACTGTACATACACAGGCTGGAGGCCAGCATGAGAATGAGGATCGTAAATACAGAAGAAAAAAGCTGCTGTCTCTTGCTGTTGAGCACCTCTGTAATCAGTTTTAGAGAGTCATAATATGCATTGATCCGGAACAGGCGGAAGATGCGCATGACTCTCAGCATACGGAACGCCACGGCTCCTGAAGGAAAGAAAAACGGCAGATAATATGGAAGGAATGAGAGCATATCTATAATCCCGGTGAATGAGAGCACATATTTCCGTACAGCTCCCGAGCCCCGGGACTCCGGATACATATATTTGGCTGTCCACAGTCTGAGAATGTAATCGAAACAGAACAGCGCCACCGTAATATTCTCGACTACGATCAGAAGGTCACCGTATTCTGTCCTGTATGTATCGTAAGTATACATAATACTGACTGTCAGGTTCAGAATAATCGTGATAAGATAGATGAAATCATAGACTCTTGCTGCATGATCGATCCCTGACCGTACCTCGAGAATCTCGTAGGTGCGGTATCTGATATGCTCTATTTTCCTGCTATTCATTACACGTGCTTCCCCCTTTATAAAATAAGGCTGCACATCAATCCAGAATGTAATGATGTACAGCCCCGACGGTCATGCTCTTGCTGTGGTGGTCTACTGCAGTTTCTTTCCTGTCAGCATCTCGTAGCTCTGCAGGTATTTATTGATTGTTTTCTCAACGATATCGTCCGGCAGTGTCCAGTCGTTGTCCGGATTGGCTTTCAGCCAGTCGCGTGCAAACTGCTTGTCAAAGGACGGCTGAGAGTGCCCAGGCTCATATCCGTCAGCCGGCCAGAAGCGTGAGCTGTCCGGTGTAAGCATCTCATCTCCCAGGACGATATTTCCGTTTTCATCCAGACCGAACTCGAACTTTGTATCCGCAATAATAATGCCGCGGCTCAGCGCGTAGTCAGCGCATTTCTTGTAAAGCGCGATTGTGTAATCACGGAGTTTCTGCGCGTATTCTTCACCTTTGCCGGGGAATGCCTTTTCAAGATGCTCGATGCTCTGTTCGTAGGAAATGTTTTCGTCGTGGTCGCCGATCTCTGCCTTAGTAGACGGTGTGTAGATCGGTTCCGGGAGCTTGTCGGATTCTTTTAATCCTTCCGGAAGTCTGATCCCGCATACTGTGCCGTCTTTCTGGTAGCTTGCCCAGCCGCTTCCTGTTATGTAGCCGCGGACGATGCATTCTACCGGGAGCATCTGAAGCTTGCGGCACATCATGCTGTTTCCGTCAAACTGCGGCTGGCGGAAGAACTCCGGCATCTCATTTACATCTGTTGTGATCATATGGTTCGGAAGAATATCCTGTGTCATCTCAAACCAGAATTTGGACATCTGTGTCAGGACAGTTCCTTTCTTTGTAATTGTGTTCTTAAGGATCACATCAAAGCAGCTGATGCGGTCTGTGGCTACAAGAATCAGGCTGTCGCCGTTATCATAGATCTCGCGTACTTTACCTTCTTTGATTGGTTTCATGTCATACACCTCGTCAATTTTCATAATTTAGCGGTTTCATGCGCCGGTTAAAAGTTCTCTGTTGATGAAGAAGAAACTTCTATATATAAGAGTAGACAAAACAGAGGGAAAATACAAGTGTTTTATTCATTATAAGTATTGATTATGAGTTATAAGTAAAAAAGCGGCGGATAAGGATAAAGTATGATATAATCTATAGGGTTACAGTGAAAATCTACGGGAGAATCGCTGAAATTGTAATATGAAAGGAAAAGGCGATGAATCAGCATCAAAACGGACACAGACGAGGTGAATATACGGATGTTCGAAGAAAATACATCCTTGGCGGTATTGCCGCTGTTCTGATTATTATTGCCACAATTGCTGCAGTATTCTGGATATTTCATACGGATAAGAATCGCAGCAGCGCAGATATGCAGAAACAATCTGCTTCAGAACAGGATACACAGCTGCAGCACGGAGAAGATGAGAACAAACAGACACAGACATCAGAACAGGACAATGAAGCAGACTGGGAACAGGATAATCAGGATGAAACGGCAGCCGGAGCGACAGACAGCGCAGAAGCACGGATTGAGGAACTAATGAACTCTATGACGCTTGAAGAGAAAGTATGCCAGCTCTTTATGATTACCCCTGAAGCGCTTACCGGTGTGGGAACCGTGACGCAGGCGGGAACATCGACACAGGCTGCGATTAATCAGTATCCTGTAGGCGGGCTCATTTATTTTTCACAGAATCTCCAGAATCCTGACCAGACAAGAACCATGCTTTCAAATACCCGCCGGTATGCAGAGGAAAGAACAGGTTTCCCTGTCTTTCTGTCGGTTGACGAAGAGGGCGGTCAGGTGGCACGTGTGGGCAGCAATTCCGCATTTGGAGTGGAAAAGATTGGAAATATGAGCGACGTTGGCAGCAGAGGAGACACACAGGAAGCATATAATATCGGAAGTACAATCGGTGCATATCTGAAGGATCTCGGATTTAATATGGATGCCGCACCGGATACGGATGTGCTCACCAATCCGGAAAACCAGGTGGTGAAATACCGCTCTTTCGGATCGGATCCTCAGCTTGTGACTGATATGGCCGCATCAGAACTTAAGGGACTGAATGATCAGGGCATCATCGGTATGTACAAGCATTTCCCGGGACACGGAGGAACAACCGCAGATTCCCATGAGGGATACGCATACGTGGATGATACGCTGGAAGAACTGAAAAACGGTGCCCTGATCCCGTTTCAGAACGGGATCGATAACGGAATACAGGTGATCATGGTCAGCCATATTTCCTGCCCGAATGTTACGGGAGATAATACGCCGGCCACTCTGTCGAAGATGATGATTACGGATATATTGAGAAATGACATGGGATTTGACGGGATGGTCATTACAGATGCTCTCAATATGGGGGCTGTTACGGCACAGTACCGTTCTGCCGATGCGGCGGTTGCAGCAATAAATGCCGGCGTGGATATGCTGCTCATGCCGGAGGATTTCCAGAGCGCATATCAGGGAGTGCTGGGCGCAGTGCAGAACGGCACGTTGACAGAAGAACGCATTGATGAGTCTGTGCGCCGGATTCTGAAAGTAAAACTTGCAATGGAATAAAAGAAAATAATTCATCGCATTATTATGAATAAAGAGGAGCAGAAAATGATAATTGATACACACGCGCATTATGATGACAGTCAGTTTGATACCGACAGGGATGAGCTGCTCGGAAGCATGGCAGCAGGGGAAATCGGCCTGATCGTTGATGCAGGTTCCACTCTTGAGTCATGGGGAAAGATACAGAAACTGACGGAGGAGTATCCTTTTATATATGGGGCCATCGGTATCCATCCCGATGAGGTGGGCACGCTGACAGAAGAGCATATGTCTGAGATGGAGCAGCTGTTGGATCTTGATAAGATTGTGGCAGTCGGGGAGATCGGCCTTGATTACTACTGGGATAACGAGAGTCACGATATACAGAAGAAGTGGTTCATACGCCAGCTTGAAACCGCACGGAAGAAAGATATGCCCGTAATCATACACAGCAGGGAAGCAGCTGCGGATACGATGGACATTATGCGGGAATATGCGGCGGGAATGCGGGCTGTGATTCATTGCTATTCCTATTCTGTGGAGATGGCGAAAGAATATGTAAAGATGGGGTACTATATCGGTATCGGCGGCGTAGTCACTTTTAAAAATGCAAAGAAACTGAAAAATGTTGTTGAAACAATCCCGCTCACGTCCATAGTGCTGGAAACGGACTGCCCGTATCTTGCGCCGGAGCCGTTCCGCGGGAAGAGAAATTCCTCTCTTTATCTGCCGTATGTAGCAGAGAAGATCGCAGAACTCAAAGGAGTGAGTGCGGAAGAGGTCATCAGGCAGACGGAAGAAAACAGCAGGAAGCTGTATGGACTGTAAATTATTTTGAAGGAGAAGTGTATGAAAGAACCAACATTAGGAAACCCGCAGAATACGATCGCGGTGCTTCAGAAATATAACTTTGTATTCCAGAAGAAGTTCGGACAGAATTTTCTCATCGATACTCATGTGCTGGATAAGATTATCCGTGCGGCAGAGATCGGAAAAGACGACTGTGTGCTTGAGATCGGCCCGGGAATCGGTACGATGACCCAGTATCTTGCCTGCGCGGCCAAAAAGGTAATTGCCGTTGAGATAGACAGGGCTCTGATCCCTATCCTGGAAGATACACTGGATGGATATGATAATGTAAAGATCATTAATGAAGATGTGCTGAAAGTAGATATCGGGAAACTTGCGGAGAAGGAAAACGGGGGAAACCCGCTGAAGGTGGTGGCGAACCTGCCATATTATATTACCACTCCGATCATTATGGGGCTCTTTGAGAATCATGTGCCGCTTAAAAGTATTACGGTTATGGTACAGAAGGAAGTGGCGGACCGGATGCAGACCGGACCCGGATCCAAAGACTACGGTGCACTCTCTCTGGCAGTGCAGTATTATGCGAAACCGTATATTGTGGCTAATGTCCCGCCAAACTGTTTTATGCCGCGTCCGAAAGTGGGATCCGCAGTGATACGGCTGGAACGGTATGAAGAGCCGCCTGTGAGTGTGGAAAATGAGCGGCTTATGTTCCGGATCATACGGGCATCATTCAACCAGAGAAGAAAGACGCTGGCCAACGGACTGAAAAACTCCGCAGAGCTTGATTTTACAAAAGAAGAGATTGAAGAATCTATTGACCGCCTGGGGAAAGGGGCAAGTGTGAGAGGGGAAGCGCTGACGCTGGAAGAGTTCGCAAATTTATCAAATATTTTGTGTAATTTAAGGAAATAACAGATTATTTTATGCAAAAACACCAATAAAAAGACAAAAATGGGCCGGCAGTTCATAAATTTTTAATAGAGTGTTAATTGTATAAATTCTCATTTTTTAGTATAATAAAAAGGTCATACAGTAAAAAATGAGATTGTAAGAGAGAAGGAGGAACGCACATGGCAAAAGATATTGACAGCATTTTTTTCGATATTACTCCGGAGATTGAAGAATTAGCTCTCAAATGTGAAACGAACAATGCAATTGATAAGGAATTGTACACGAAGTACGAGGTGAAGAAAGGACTTCGTGACCTAAACGGCAAAGGCGTTCTTGCCGGGCTGACTAATATTTCTGATGTCTGCGCATCAAAGATCGTCGATGGCAAGTCAGTTCCCTGCGAGGGAAATCTTTACTACCGCGGCTACAATATCAAGGATCTGGTAAAAGGATTCTTAGATGCAAAGCATCCGGGATTCGAAGAGACTACTTATCTGCTTCTTTTCGGTGAGCTTCCCACAAAGAAACAGTTAAAAGATTTTCAGAATATGCTGGCAGAGAGACGTATGCTCCCGCCGAACTTTACACGTGATGTAATTATGAAGGCTCCAAGCCGTGATATGATGAACAGTATCACGAGAAGTATCCTGCAGCTCTATTCCTATGATGCAAAAGCAGATGATACAAGCATTCCGAATGTACTTCGTCAGTGCCTGAACCTGATCGCGCAGTTCCCTATGCTGATGGTATACGGATATCACGCATATAACTATAAGAGAGGCGAGGATCTGTACATTTATGCGCCGAAGCCTGAATTTTCGACGGCGGAAAATATTTTGATGATGCTCCGTGAGGACAGACAGTATACAGAACTTGAAGCAAAGATCCTCGATATGGCCATGGTGCTCCATATGGATCACGGCGGCGGTAACAATTCTACGTTTACAACCCATGTGGTTACATCGTCGGGAACAGATACATATTCTACAATCGCTGCGGCAATGGCTTCCCTGAAGGGACCGAAGCACGGCGGTGCAAACATTAAAGTAACGCAGATGTTTGAGGATATGAAGAAGAATGTAGAAGACTGGTCTGACGATGATCAGGTGAGAGCTTACCTTGAAGCGCTTCTTGATAAGAAAGCATTTGATAAGAAGGGCCTGATCTACGGTATGGGACACGCTGTATATTCCATCTCTGACCCGCGTGCGGATATCTTTAAGAAATTCGTGAAACAGCTGGCACATGAGAAGGGACACGATGCAGAGTACGCCCTGTATGAGAAAGTAGAACATATGGCACCGCAGATCATCGGTGAGAAGCGCCACATTTACAAGGGAGTTAACGCCAATGTGGACTTCTACAGCGGCCTGGTGTACAGTATGCTGGATATCCCGCCGTCACTGTATACGCCGATCTTCGCTGCAGCGCGTATTGTCGGCTGGAGCGCACACAGAATGGAAGAGCTCCAGAATGTCGATAAGATCATACGTCCGGCTTATAAGCCGCTTGCGCCGTATCGCGAATATGTAAATTTAGATGACAGGTAGTGAGTAACATGAGAGATGAGTTCTATTTCCCATCAAAAGATGGCAACACAGAGATCCATACGATCGAATGGAAACCCGATAAAGAAGTCAAAGCTGTCCTTCAGCTCTGCCATGGAATGGTGGAGTATATCGGGCGATATGATGAGTTTGCACAGTTTCTCTGTGACAAAGGATATTATGTAGTGGGAAATGACCATCTCGGACACGGAAAATCCGTACAGGCAAAGTCCGAGTACGGATTTTTCAATGAAAAATATGGAAATGTATGTGTGCTCGGAGATATTCATACGCTCCGGCAGCGCACAGCGAAGAAATATCCGGACGTGCCCTACTTTATGCTGGGACACAGTATGGGATCCTCTCTTTTAAGACAGTATATCGAGATGTACGGAAACGGCCTGGCAGGTGTCGTGCTCATGGGCGCTGTCGAGGATCACAGCAAAGCAGCGCTTCTCTTCGGAAAGCGGCTCTGCCGTATTATGGCTGCATTCCGCGGCTGGCACTACCGGAGCAAACTGGTGGATGACCTTGCGATCGGCGGCTATAACAAGAAGTTTAAACCGGCCCGGACACAGGCGGACTGGATCACCAGTGACTATGAGCGGCTTGAAAAGTATGCCACAGATCCGCTCTGTACATTCCGGTTTACCGTGAATGCTTATTATAATATGTTCCTTGGTATGATAAATATGCAGAGAAAAGAGAGCGTGTACATGATCCCGAAAGGACTGCCGGTTCTCTTTGTCTCGGGTGCGGAGGATCCGGTGGGCGGCTTCGGGAAAGGCGTCCGGAAGATCTATGAGAAGTACCGGGCAGCGGGCATACAGGATGTGGCGCTCCGGTTATATACCGGAGACCGGCATGAGATTTTAAATGAGACAGACCGGCAGCAGGTATATGAAGATCTGCTCGGATGGTTTGAAGATCACAGAAAATAAGATGACAACGGAAAACCCGTCAGCCTTCCGGCTGACGGGTTTTCGTTGTTTTTATAGTTATCTAAAAGGAATGAGAGTAAAGTGCGGCACCTGTCAGTGCCTTAACTTTATGAGGGGGGAAAGATAGTTGTTTATCAACTATCTGAGTCTAGTATAAAAGGAAATTGTGACAGAAATATGAGTGAATCATAAAAGAAAAAGGAAAATTATAAACGAAAACTAAAAAATATATTAACAGGCATAATTTCTTCTGTTTCCCGGAGTAAAAAGATAAAATTAACACGATTATATGAAAAAAGTGATATAGTGCCGAAAAGTTTCGCTGAAAAATAAATTTCCGTATATGAGCATAGGTGATAGACATCGCTTCCTTACCGGTAAAATCCAGAAATCGTTTTACAAATCGGTAGTAATCGTTACAAGTATTATTGGTAAAGTTTTTCAGCCGCAGATCCTCCTGTAGCTTAAAAAGATAATTTTCATTCATTAAAGCGCCCTCCCAAAAGTCTGAATTTCGTCAAATATGATTGGCTTTGTCATTTAAGGAGGTAAAAGGCGCGGTAGCGGCACTCCTATGTATTCTTCGGGAGAGAGTGTGGCTGCCGGATGAACTTGAGGTCCCCCGAGAAAACATTTTCGCTCCGGCTCAGATATATGCACGCGGAGCAGCTTTGTACGGTTATTGATGTGGAAGACAGAGAAGAGCTGGTGAGAATAAAGAATTTTGTTACAGATCCGGTCTTTTGTGCGTTTGGAAGAAATGAACATTCAACATATAAAGACTATGAAGCTTTTCTGGAATCCAGATGCTTTCCGCCTACAAGGGATAAAATGAAGATCATGCTTCGGGAGTTGAATCTGCCTTTTTACGATCCTTTCATGATCATAGAGAAAACAGAAGGACGTATGGCGGAAGATAATTTCTGGATCCGGATTGAGAGGTGATATTATGGTCATATTAGCAGGTGATAACAGCGGAAAATATCATTATTGTCCGGTCTTTGATAATGGATCAGCGCTTTTGTCTGATCTTACAGTGGATTATCCGCTGAGTACGGGATATCCTGCTTCAGCAGAGGCGGACGTATCAGTATTTGTTTCAGGACTGAAAACAGCGAATCCCCGCCAACCTTTCGGCTGACGGGGATTCGTCGTTTTTATAGTTATCTAAAGGAATGAGAGTAAAGTGCGACATCCCGGTTCCCCGGGATGTCAATACTTTATGAGGGGGGAGATAGTTGTGTTATCAACTATCTGTTTCCTAGTATAGACAGAAATTGTGTCCAAAGTATGTTTAAACTCTAAAAGAAAAAGAAAAATAGTTATGAAAATCTTAATTTGCATAATAAAAATTATATGTATGGATGCATAGAGAATTAATCATATATCGGTGAAAGCGGTCCGTGTTCCGATATAACAGTCTCATTTTCATGGATAAGCTGAATATAGCGTTTCGGTGTGATGCCATAATATTTTTTAAAGGTACTTGTAAAATAATCGATAGAGCTGTAACCGGTCAGCTCTGATATTTTCTGAAGGTTAGGATTCTCCTTGGAAAGAAAAGTACACGCAGCTGACATTCGTGCATCTATTCGCTTCTGTGCAAAAGTTTTTCCGTAGTATTCTTTCAAAAAACGTTCTGTCTGCCGTTCGCTCAGCCCAAGATCACTGGAGAGCCGGGCAAGTGTAATATCACGGTATTCGTACAGGAACGCCTTGTCTGTTCGAAAAGCGCGGCTTTCATACAGATTACTGCCGGAGTTCCCTGAGATATTCCCCGGACGGGGAGTTTGATAATTTCGTATGAGAAAAATTACGGCTTGCTGAAGCAAAGAAGAAACTATAGTAAGATGTCCGACTTTTTTGTGTTGCAATTCTTTGAATATATCTTTTAATAAAGTATAGAGTCTGGCAGCGTTCTCTCCGATCCAGAACGGCGTGGTGATAAACTGTTCAAGGCAGCCGTTGTCTGCGCCCAATGGATGTATATTGAAAAATATTGCGTATTCTGTCATCGGATTATTAATATAAGGGACTTGTTCATGTTCTATATGAGGCCCGGTAATGTAGAGCGTATCAGGTGTGAGCTTGTATATTGTACTGTTATTGATGCGCACAGTCCCATAACCGGATGCAATATAATGTAGTTCATAGCTTTCATTCCCGTGAGCGTGTTTTGGCACAGGAGCCAGAAATTGTTCCCGGGCAATGTTGGATACGGAAAAAGATACATTATCAATATTAAAGCTGATCGCAGGATTATAAAACAAATTCATAATAAAAACCTCTTCCCCTAAAAACACCACAATAAAAATGTTTACATTAATACTATAAATTGGTAAATAGTAAAAATCAACAATAAATACAACATAATACGACATAAAATATAAAAATAGTCGAATAATAGAAAGCAATAATAAAAATTCGTGTGTATAATTATCAATTAAGATGTGTGCTTTGTTTTGAAAATAGACAAATTGGTACGTGCAGCTAATTTGTCAGGGAAACAAAGCCACAGAAGTCAAAAGAGGTAGTATTTTTCTAAAGACAGAAAGATACATACTGGGAGAAGGAGGAAGAAAAAGGTGAAAAGAAAGCGAGTTTTTGCAGCATTTCTGTCGCTTGTTTTGGCGGGGCAGATGGCATTTTCCGCCATTCCTGCATATGCGGCAGGCGCAGATGACAGCATTACAGATGCAGGAACAGCCAAGTCGGATGCTGTTGATCCGGATGCATCGAACAAGCCGATGCCGGATGGCAATGAACTTCGGATGTGGTATACATCCCCCGGCAGCGCGTCTGATTGGGAAAACACATCCCTTGTAATCGGAAATGGCAAAACAGGAGGTATTCTGTTTGGTCAGGTTGCAAACGATCAGATCCATTTTAATGAAAAGACGCTCTGGACTGGTGGTCCCAGTGAGAGCCGTCCGAATTATGATGGAGGTAATAGGGATGAGGCCGTGACAGAGGAACAGCTGGAAGCGTTGCGACAGAAGATGGATGACCATTCCGAGGCAGTCTTCCCGCAGGGGACATCTAAAACCACAGAGGTTTGGGGCGACGGAGCAGGAATGGGACAGTATCAGGATTTTGGAGATCTGTATCTTGATTTCTCGGCAGGAGGCATGACAAATGACAATGTTGAGAATTATGTAAGAGATCTTGATATGAGTACAGGAATCTCCTCTGTGAATTATGATTATGAGGGTGTTCATTATGAGAGAGAATACTTCGCAAGTCATCCCGATCATGCAGTCGTAACAAGACTGACGGCATCAGAAACGGGTAAGATTTCCTTTACGGCATCTGTTAAGAGCGCGTCAGGACTGACCACGACCACGAAAGCAGAAAACGGGAAAATTACACTTGCCGGAGTGGTTAATGATAACCAGATGAAATGTGAAATGCAGACTCAGATCGTGAACGAAGGAGGTACTCTGACAAATAATGAGGATGGTACAGTTACGGTAGAGAATGCAGATGCGGTTACCATAGTATATTCAACAGATACAGATTACAAAAATGAGTATCCGGTATACCGAACAGGAGAAAGTGCGGAAGAATTGAGCGCATCCTTAGCTGAGACAGTAGATGCTGCAGCAAAGAAATCTTATGATGACCTGCGTTCTGCACATATAGAAGATTACTCTGAATTATTCGGACGTGTAGAAATTGATTTGGGCGGCGAATGCGCGCAGAAACCGACGGATGAAATGATGGAAGATTACCGGAATGGGAATCATGACCATGTTTTGGAAGAAATGATCTACCAGTTTGGCCGTTATCTGACCATCGGGGCTTCAAGAGAAGGCGATGAGCTTCCAAGCAATTTGTGCGGAATCTGGATGATCGGAAGCGCAGGACAGTATTGGGGCGCAGATTTTCATTTTAATGTCAATGTAGAAATGAATTACTGGCCGGCATATCAGACAAATCTGGCAGAATGCGGATCTGTATTTACAGACTATATGGAGTC
Source organism: uncultured Ruminococcus sp. (assembly GCA_904377845.1). Lineage (GTDB taxonomy): Bacteria > Bacillota > Clostridia > Lachnospirales > Lachnospiraceae > Mediterraneibacter. The sequence continues at coordinate 16,217 of CAJFGR010000003.1, forward strand.
TCTTGTACAGCCCGGCCGTGTTACAGCGGAGAAATCTGCAGCGCAGAAAACAGAGGATGTGGTCAATACACCTATTGGCGAAGGCAATGGATTCCTTGTTAACACGCAGAATAACCCATTCGGCTGTACAGCACCGTTTGGCTCTCAGGAATACGGCTGGAATGTGACCGGATCTTCATGGGCACTTCAGAATGTATATGATCAGTATCTTTATACACAGGATAAAGAGCTTCTGGAAGATACTATTTATCCGATGCTTAAGGAGATGACAAACTTCTGGGATGGTTTCCTCTGGTGGAGTGATTATCAGGATCGACTGGTTGTAGGACCTTCTTTCTCAGCAGAGCAGGGTCCGACCGTTAATGGCACTACATATGATCAGTCTCTTGTATGGGAACTGTACGATATGGCCATCGAAGCATCTGAGATTCTTGGAGTAGACGCAGATGAAAGAGAAGAATGGAAAGAGACTCAGAGTCAGCTGAACCCGATTATCATCGGCGATGAAGGTCAGGTGAAAGAATGGTACGAAGAGACTACGACAGGAAAGGCTCAAGCCGGCGATCTGGCAGAGGTTGATATACCGAACTTCGGGGCAGGCGGAAGTGCAAATCAGGGATCTCTTCATAGGCATACTTCCCAGCTGATCGGTCTGTATCCAGGAACTCTGATTAATAAAGATACAGAAGAATGGATGGAGGCTGCCATCAAGACTCTTGAGATTCGTGATGAACGCGGCTCCGCAGGAGAAGTAGGTCCGGCCGGAACAGGATGGTCCAAGGCTCATAAATTGAATATGTGGGCTCGTACCGGAAACGGTGAGAATACATACAAGCTGATCAGTGGAATGATCGCTGGAAATAAAAATGGTATTTTGGACACATTTCTGGATTCTCATCCGCCTTATCAGATTGATGGAAACTATGGTTTGACTGCCGGTATGAACGAAGCTCTGCTTCAGAGCCAGCTTGGATATACCCAGTTCCTTCCGGCAATCTCAGATGCATGGTCGGAAGGAAATGTACAGGGAATCGTTGCAAGAGGCAACTTCGTGATCGGTATGGAATGGTCGAATAATTCCGCAGACCGCTTTACAATTACTTCCAGAAGCGGCGGAACATTTACGGGAGAATATGACAACCTTGCTGCATACGAGGTAAAAACATCAGACGGAACACCGGTAGATGTGACAAAACTCTCCGATGACAGGATCTCCTTCCCGACAGAGCAGGGACAGACCTATGTGATCGATTTCAACAGTACCCCTGCAAAGCTCCAGACGCAGATCGATGAGGCGAAAGCCCTTTCGGATCAGATGACAGACGAAGTTCTTGCAACACAGAAAAGCATACTTGACAGCCTGATTGCCGAGGCAGAACAGGTTGTTGCAGAAGAAGATTCTTCTCAGTATTATGATCAGGCAGCACGCTTAGGTGAAGCAAATAAAGTAGCGGCAGCTGCAATTGAATTAACCAGTTCTTATAATGACGCCAATGCGGTTTATGAAGGCAGAGATACTGAGGAAGATTGGGCGACTTACATTACAACAGCAGCAGATCTGAAAAATCAGATCGATGCGGCGGCAGCGCTCTTGGCAGAGGAAGACTGTACGGTTAGCGAGCTCAATGTAATGAAAACGGCAGTTGATACGGCAAAAGATACCCTGACCGGACTGTGGGATAGATTGACAGTTACATTTACGCCGGAGTCCGGACAGTTGGAAGGCGAAGGAATGATAACGCTGTCCTGTGAGTTTGACGACCTCCAGATCCGCTACACGACAGACGGCAATGACCCGATGTGGTTCTCGGAAGAGTATACAGATCCGTTTGCAGTGACACAGTCAAAGGCAACAGTAAAAGCGGCACTTTTCCTGGGCAGCAGACAGATGAGTGAAGTATTCTCCACGGAGTATGTAGGCTCTCTTGATGCTGCAGAGGATCTGGCACAGAAATATACATCCGTGGACGATGAAGGAAATTCGAGTCCATATGGGGGATCACCGGAAGGCGCTCTTGATGGAAAAAATAATAATGCATGGGCGCCGGCTGAGTATCCTGCAACGCTTACTCTGACCTTTGATGAACCTATCACCGTAAATGCAGCGGAAATCGCGCAAAGCTTATTCTATGAGGGTTGGTATGATATTGCAGATTTCAATATTGAATACTGGAATGGAACAGAGTGGGTGGCAGCTGTAGAACACGAGTCTATGGGAGCCGCGTCAAAGGTGATCGCATTTGATGAGTTTACATCCGATCAGATCAGGCTGCATATTATGGAAGCCGGTCCTTATGGCGGAACCGTTGATTCCTTCCGCTTGTTCTACCTGAAAGATGAGATCACCACAGACAAGAGTGCTCTCGATTTGGTACTCGGAATCGCAAGTGAAGCCATTGCAGACGGAGAAGTTGATGCGGCAATCGAAAGCGTAAGAGATAACTTTAACCAGGTATATGAGTATGCGCAGGTGGTAAGCGAGAATATCAATTCCAGTCAGACTTCAATTGACAATACAACGTTTGCGCTTATTGATGCTCTCCAGAAGCTTGGCTTCGTAGCAGGCGATAAGACAGACCTTATCCAGCACTATAACCTGTACAGCTCACTGGATCTTGACCGCTACTTCGACGGACCGGAAAAGGATGCATTTATAGAAGCTCTGGAAGAAGCGAAAGCAGTGATCGACGATGGCGATGCAATGGCGGAAGATGTAACGGCGGCAGACCAGAAACTTCTGGATGCAGCGGCAGCTCTCGTACTAAAGGCAGATAAGACGGCTCTTCAGAAACTGGTAGATGCAGCATCAGTATATGAGAAGGATAACTATCTGAGTACAGGATGGCCGACCTTTGAAAATGCACTTGCAAATGCCAACGAAGTCCTTAATGACGAAATGGCAACGCAGGAAGAAGTGGATAATGCGAAATTGCTCCTGGCACAGGCAATGGCATCTCTTCGCTACAAAGCGGATAAATCCGTACTGGAAGAAGTACTTAATAAGGCGAACAACATGGATGTGACAGGTTATGATGCTCAGAAAGTAGCGGTATTTAAAGCTGCTGTGGCAAATGCTGAATCAGTATATGCAGATGAAAATCTTTCAGTTTATGAACAACCGATTGTAGATGCAGCTGTATTGGATCTTCAGAACGCAATTGCGGCACTGGAAGATCCGGATCAGGAAAATCCGGGTAGTGGCGACCCTGAGGAACCGGGACAGACAACTCCGGGTGGCAATAATGATACTGATGAACCGGATCAGACAAAACCGGGCGACAATAATGATGAGAATAAAAAGGATCCGGCGACATCTGATAAAGGTGATGGACAGACTACCGGGGATAATGACACGCAGAGAAACGATAACCAGAACACATCTGACAGCAAGACGGTTCAGACCGGTGATACAACGAACATCTGGATGCCTGTAGCAGGGCTTGGAATTGCGGTAGTTGCAATCGCAGGACTTGGAGTTGTCGTGTACAGACGCAGAAGAAAATAAGATATAGTACAACAAAGATATAGTACAAGGCAGCAGAGCCGCTGCCCTGCAGATAGCTGCTTATCTGCAGGGCGGCGGCTTTTGGTTCATATACAAAAACGGTACAGTTTTTGTGCAGAAATTACCGAATCCGTATTCGGTTCCCTGCATAAATTTTATCCGGATCAGAGATGCCGTTGAGCCTTGCCAGCGCGCTGACAGTTGTACCGAATTTCACCGCGATACCGCTTAACGTATCGCCGGGCTGAATCGTGTAGTACTGTGCTCCTCCGCCTGAACTTCCGTTTTCCGGCACGCGGATAGTATTACCGGCGTAGATTTTATCCGGATTTGATATACCGTTGAGCTGTGTCAGTGTGCTGACAGTTGTGCCGAATCTCTGTGCGATGCCGCTCAAAGTGTCCCCCGGCTGGATTACATAGGTGATATACTGGGGAGAAGGCGAGGGCGCAGGCGATGGGGCGCTGCCGGACAGATGATTGAGGCCTGCTTCTTTTATGACAGACGGATAATCCACATATCCGGTATCCAGGTCTACATTTCCGCTGATTCCGGGGACACTGCCGGTGCTGGTATACTGCCAGATGCCGCAGTCTGTGCCGTCGAACTGGCTGGCATAGCGGGCATACCAGAAAGCGTACCGCTTTGGCAGTTCAGTTCCGAGATATGTGTCAAGAAAATTGCGGTTTGTGTAGAACATGGCGAAGTATCCTTTCTCCTCTACACGGTTACAGAAGCTGGTTACTACATTTCTTGCGAGGGCGGGAGTGAAGGAAACACCCTGTTTTTCGACATAATCTGCGGATGCCTGCTCGATATCATAGCACACCGGGTAATCCAGCCGGTATTCCGATACAGCGCTGATACATCCGTCTGCCTCCTGAATGGCTTTTTCTGTGGAAAATGCATAGCAGAACCAGTACGCTCCGATGGGAAGACCGATGCGGTTGCATTCAGCCGCGTTGCGGCGGAACTGTTTATCAATGGTACTGTATCCGTAGCCGGCTCTTAACATGGCAAACTGATATCCTGCGGCTTTCACCCGTTCCCAGTCGATTTCTCCCTGAAATTCGCTGACGTCTAATCCTTTTATGCTCATAAATATGTCCTTCTTTCTATAGTGGCTGTCCGGCTGTTCAGAGTATCTGAAAGCCGGCAGTTTTAGTTTAATATATGCCGGAAAGAGAGCCTGTGAAATGAATATTGCAAAAAATATATGAGAAAATTATAATTATGTATATGATAGCAGGTGCTTGAAATGCGGTGTATTCTGCAGCAATGCAGGGACAGAATATTTTGTGACTGCCAGGGTGCATATACGAAAGAACAGGAGGGAAGGTTATGCGTATTTGTCCGGAATGCGGAACAAACAACAGCGATGACGCGCGGTTCTGCGAACATTGCGGCAGGAAGCTGGACACAGATGATGATATGATGCAGGAGAAGAATCAGGATGGTGAACTGACGGAGACTATCAGGATTGTCCGGGAAACGGATGGCGAAGCCACCCGGGAATTCCAGACCGGAGCAGATCGGGAAGTGAAGTGGGAAGAACAGACCGGACAGCGCGGAAAATCAGCATCGCAGGGGAGCGTAAGACTTTCTCTGGTGCAGATAATTGCGATCGGAGAAGCTGTTTGTCTGGCCGTGGTGATCGTTGCCTTTTTTGTGATCGGCTTTACAAAATACAATCCCCGTACAGTGGCTGAGAAGTATTTTTCGTCATATGCATCCCGTGACTGGGCGGCTGTGTACGATCTGCTTGAGTTCCCGGAGGACAGTGCCATGCAGGAAGAACAGTTCGCAGACATGATGGACAGGACCCAGACTTCGGATATTACCAACTATACTGTGAAGGCCGTGGATGGAGAGGACAGCGACATTGCCCGGAATTTTGATGTGGAGTATTCTGTGCCGGGCGAGGGGGCTTCTGAGCTTCGGCTTACCGTAGTGCGTCAGAGCAGTAAAGCACTGTTTCTCTTTGATGTGTGGAAAATATCTGCCGCAGGCATGATTACAGACGGCTATTCGGTCGTGGTTCCGTCGGGGGCGGAAGCAGCGGTGGACGGAGTGGAGCTCAATGACAAATACAAGGTTGAGGATAGTTCGGAAGGGACGGATATGTATCAGATTTCTGTTTTTAACGGGGTACATTCTATCGAAGTCGCAGTACCGTGGTGCGAGCTTTATGAGGGAGAATTCGATACGTCCGCGGACAGCAGTGCCACAGTGACAGAGCTGACGCTGTCAGAGACCGGGGCAAAAGCGCTTCAGGCGAAGATGGAAGATGCGCTGGAGAGATTTTATACATCTGCTGCGGCCGGTGAGGACTACAGTGAAGTATCGGATCTGTTTGCCGAGAGCGCAGCCCCGGAATACAAGTCTGTCTATGATGACCTGAAAGAGAGTCTTGCCAGCGAAAGCGGTGATTATTATACGATGAATCAGATTACATTCGATAATTTCCGCTGTGATTTTAATGTGGAAGCAGGTCTGATAACCGGGGAAATGGATTGCGGGTATACGATGGATTATACTTATAAATATTCCGGGTTCGGCAGCTCCGGCAGTCAAAGTAAAACAAGTGAAGGCTCCGCTTATATGCGGGCGTCTTTTGCATATGACGGAACTACTTACCGGATACAGAAGGTCTCCATGCCGACAGTGTGGTGGTATTGAATGTCGGAGGGAAAGGAGTGCAGATGATGGATAATATGACAAAGAAAGCAGTATGGAAAGTAATATGCGCCCTGCTGGCTCTTATGCTTGTTATGGCTCTGGCGGCTACGGCGGTCCTTCTGCTGTGGCCTCTGGGGGACAGCGGCTCCACCGGCCTGAAACGCACGGAAGCGGTGCTTCAGGCAGAGCAGCCCAAGGAGGCAGAGACCCGGACAAAGACGCAGATACAGATTACAGGAGCAGAACCTGCAGAAGATACGGAAGATGAGATCGCAGCAGACGGAGATTATATAATATCGTCAAGCGGCACTAAGGTTCTGAAAGATGCGGATATTGAAGGGATGTCTGCAAAAGAGCTCAACTATGCGAGAAATGAGATTTTTGCAAGACACGGAAGAAAATTTGATTCAAAGGAACTCAGAGATTATTTTGAAAGCAAGTCGTGGTATAAAGGGGAATATTCCGCCGAGGAATTTGATGAGAAAAGCGATTCAGTGCTGAATGAAGTCGAAAAAAAGAATGTACAGTTTCTGGAAATGGCGGAGGAAGAGCTGGAGCCGGGCGGATATAAGCTGGATCAGTAGGCGGATGAAATGTACAGAAAAATGTACGGAAGTTTGAAGTCAGAAAGGAAACTGCCATGCAATTTTCACATGAACTTATTGTTCCGGAGACGGGATTCCCATTTAAGATATTTATTTTTGAGGGAAGCACGGGCAATTATCACCGGGACAGGCACTGGCACAGATCGATTGAGATCTTTGCGGTATCCGGCGGCGAACTGGAATTTTATATCGACGACAGAAAGTGGCATCTGGAGGCCGGTGATTTTATGATTGTGAATTCAAATGAAGTGCATTCCATTGATTCACCATTGCAAAATGAAACTATCGTTCTGCAGATTCCTCTGAAAATGTTCGAGGATTATTTTACAGGGGAGCAGTTTATCTGGTTTTCCCATGAGCCGGGGAGGCGTGACGAACGTTTTATGGAACTGCTTAAAGAGCTGTATCAGGTATACAGTTCGGGAAAATACGGATACGACATGAAGTCAAAAAGTATCTTTTATCAGATAATGTATCTGCTTGTGAAAGATTACAGACTGACCGAGGTGGACGATGATTCTGTGCGCAAGAACAAAAATCTGAATAAGCTGTCTGCGATTACTTCATATATTAAGGAGAACTATACGGGGGATATGACTCTGGAGGAAGTGGCCCGTATTTTTGATTACTCACCTAATTATCTCTCCCGAATGTTTCGGAAGTATGCAGGGATAACATTTAAGAGCTACGTGCAGAGTATCCGTCTGCGGTATGCGGTGAAAGATCTGGAAAGCGGCAGGTACGGCGTGACAGAAGCGGCGCTGCGAAACGGTTTCTCCGGGAGTAAGGCACTGGCGAGAGCTTTTCAGAAGAAGTACGGTATGCTTCCCGGCAGATATAAAATGAGAACCGTAGGGACGGAATTGAAAGCTGCGGGAAAAAGATAAGAAATGGGCATTAAATAGCTAATTATTTGGTCGATAACAGAGGATAAAGATGATAAAATGACCTTACAGACAAGGCGATTGGAGCTGCGGCATATGTGATACGGAAATGGTGCCGGATGAAATATGCCGTAAGGTTCAGGCCTGCGGATAAGGAGGTCGTAACATGAAAATTCAGGAACTGACGGATGCATCCTTCGGCAAATACGGAAAAGTGGTCACGGAATTCTCTTTTGAGAAGATCTTAAAAGAGATGGAGCACACTCCGCTGCCGAAGGATGTTGTTTATGTGCCATCTGTAGAGGCAATGGAAGTTCTGCCGGAGGCAGTCGACGTATGCCGGAAAGGCTTTGGAGGACTTCCGGTTCAGATCGGGTACTGCAATGGGGACAATCACAAACTGAATGCATTCGAGTATCACAGAAGTTCAGAGATTGATATTGCAGTGACGGATCTGATCCTCCTGCTTGGATGCCAGCAGGATATTGAAGAGGACGACACATATGATACCTCGAAAGCAGAGGCATTTTTCGTGCCGGCGGGAACGGCAGTCGAGCTTTATGCAACGACGCTTCACTATGCCCCCTGCTCCGCACATGAGGGCGGGTTCCGCTGTGTGATCGTTCTGCCGAAAGGAACGAACGAAGATCTGACATTTGCCCCTGCGCAGGAGGGAGAGAACCGACTGCTGACTGCGGTAAACAAATGGCTGATTGCCCATGAGGAAGCAGGAATCGAAGGAGCGTTCTGCGGACTGAAAGGTGAGAACCCGGAAGTATAAGAGGAATAACAGTAAGGGTAACAAAAGTAAATGTTTTATTTAATAAAGAAAGAGAGGAATTAATTATGAACAATATGCCAGAACTGAAAATCGGAGTTGTCGCAGTAAGCCGTGACTGTTTCCCGGAGAGCCTGTCCGTTAACAGAAGAAAAGCACTGATTGACGCGTATGAGAAGAAATACGGAAAGGGTACTGTTTACGAATGCCCGATCTGTATCGTAGAGAGTGAGATCCATATGGTACAGGCACTTGAGGATATCAAGAAGGCAGGATGCAACGCACTTGTTGTATATCTCGGAAACTTCGGACCCGAGATATCTGAAACGTTGCTTGCAAAACACTTCGACGGACCGAAAATGTTCGTTGCTGCAGCAGAAGAGACTCAGAACGACCTGGTACAGGGCCGCGGCGACGCATATTGCGGTATGCTTAATGCAAGCTATAACCTGAAACTGCGCAATGTGAAAGCATACATACCGGAGTATCCGGTGGGTACGGCCGAAGAATGTGCTGATATGATCCATGAGTTTGAACCCATCGCAAGGGCTGTTGTAGGGCTCAACAACCTGAAGATTATCAGCTTCGGTCCGCGGCCGCTCAACTTCCTCGCCTGCAATGCTCCGATCCAGCAGCTCTACAATATCGGCGTTGAGATTGAAGAGAATTCCGAGCTGGATCTGTTCGAGGCATTTAATAAGCATGAAGGCGATGAGAGAATTCCGGCTGTTGTAAAAGAGATGGAAGAAGAACTGGGAGCAGGAAATAAGAAACCGGAGATCCTTACGAAACTGGCTCAGTATGAACTGACTCTGAAAGACTGGATCGAGGATCACAGAGGATACCGTAAATATGTTGCAATTGCAGGCAAATGCTGGCCGGCATTCCAGACACAGTTCGGATTCGTTCCGTGCTATGTGAACAGCCGTCTGACAGCTCAGGGAATCCCGGTATCCTGCGAAGTGGATATCTATGGATGCTTGAGCGAGTTCATCGGAACAGTAGTAAGCCAGGATGCAGTTACACTGCTGGATATCAACAACACAGTTCCGGACGATATGTATAAAGAGAGCATCGAGGGCAAATTCCCGTATACACATAAAGACACATTTATGGGATTCCACTGTGGAAATACAGCATCAGGAAAACTTACTTCCTGTGAGATGAAGTATCAGCTCATCATGGCACGTTCACTGCCGGAAGAGGTGACGCAGGGAACGCTGGAAGGAGATATCAAGCCGGGCGATATCACATTCTACCGTCTGCAGAGCACATCAGACAATAAACTGCGCGCGTATGTGGCACAGGGTGAGATCCTTCCGGTTGCATCAAAATCTTTTGGATCCATCGGTGTGTTTGCAATTCCGGAGATGGGAAGATTCTACCGTCACGTGCTGATTGAGAAAAACTATCCGCATCACGGCGCCGTTGCGTTCGGACATTACGGAAAAGAACTGTTCGAAGTATTCAAATACATCGGGGTTCCGGTAGAAGAGATCGGTTACAATCAGCCGGCAGGAGTGAGATATCCGACAGAGAATCCGTGGGGATAATTATCGGGGACGTAGTAAAACCGAGATTTACTACGTCCCGGAAGGAGGAAATGATATGTTTTTTATTGGCGTGGATCTCGGTACGTCTGCAGTCAAGCTTCTGCTGATGGATGAACATGGGAAGATCCATAAGATTGTATCAAAGGAATATCCGCTTTATTTTCCGCATCCCGGATGGTCCGAGCAGAAGCCGGAGGACTGGTTTGAGCAGAGCATGGAAGGTCTGAAGGAACTCACCGCAGAGTGTGACAAGAGTCAGGTAAAGGGAATCAGTTTCGGAGGGCAGATGCACGGACTGGTCGCGCTGGATAAGGATGACAATGTAATCCGCCCTGCGATCCTGTGGAATGACGGACGGACAGGAAAACAGGTTGAGTATCTTAACAATGTTATAGGAAAGCATAAACTTTCTAAATACACTGCAAATATCGCATTGGCGGGATTTACGGCTCCGAAGATTCTCTGGATGAAGGAGAATGAACCGGACAATTTTGCAAAGATCGTGAAGATCATGCTTCCAAAGGATTATCTGGCATATAAGCTGTCAGGAAGTTTCTGTACAGAATATTCGGATGCATCCGGTATGCTGCTGCTTGATGTGGAGCATAAATGCTGGTCAGAGGAAATGATGGAGATCTGCGGCATTACAGAAGACCAGCTCCCGAAGCTGTATGAGAGCTGGGAGCCGGTGGGATGCCTGAAACCGGAGATCGCAGAAGAACTTGGCCTGTCTCCGGATGTAAAGGTAATCGCGGGAGCGGGCGATAACGCGGCCGCTGCTGTCGGCACTGCAACAGTAGGCGACGGCGGATGTAATATTTCTCTCGGTACGTCAGGCACCCTGTTTATTTCCAGTGAGAAGTTCGGCGTGGATGAGAATAATGCACTTCATTCGTTTGCCCATGCAGACGGAAATTATCACCTCATGGGATGTATGCTCAGCGCGGCGTCCTGCAATAAGTGGTGGATGGATGAGATCCTGAAGACGACGGATTATACCGGAGAGCAGTCGGGGATCACAGGACTTGGCGAGAACCATGTATTCTATCTGCCTTATCTGATGGGAGAGCGTTCCCCGCATAATGATCCGGATGCAAGAGCTGCATTTATCGGAATGAGCATGGATACAAGCCGTGAAGATATGACGCTTGCCGTTCTCGAGGGCGTGGCATTCGGCCTGAGGGATTCTCTTGAAGTGGCCCGGAGCATCGGCGTGAATCCGCAGAGGACGAAGATCTGCGGCGGCGGAGCGAAGAGCCCGCTGTGGCGGAAAATCATCGCCAATGTGATGAATATGAAAGTGGACATCATCGAGAGCGAAGAAGGACCGGGATACGGCGCGGCAATCCTTGCCGCAGTCGGATGCGGCGTGTATTCCTCGGTGGAAGAAGCTGCGAAGAAGCTTGTAAAAGTCGTGAAAACAGAGGAGCCGGATCCCGGGCTGGTACAGAAATATGAAGAGAAGTATCAGAAGTTCAGAAAATTCTATCCGGCACTGAAAGGGATGTTTTAAACATTCAGGATATATAAATCAGCATATATAGATTATCATGCATTGATCGGGGCGTTTTCGGAAAAGGAAAACGCCCCGATTTCTTCTGCGAAAATTTGAATCTTAATTTTATGATTTAATAAAATCATAAGATTTTTATTCCCCCCTCTTAAAAAATCAATCTTATCATGTATACTATAGATGGAATTCACCTGCCTCAGCGGCAGGAAGCGAAGCAAATCTGCAGTGCTTGAAATATTTAAGAGAGACAAAGGGGTGAACAGAATGTACAACATACTTGTATGTGACGACGACAGAGAAATCGTAGAAGCAATTGAGATATATCTTTCCCAGGAGGGATACCGTATTCTGAAAGCGTACGACGGGATCGAGGCGCTTAATATTCTTGAAAAGGAGAAGATTAATCTTCTGATTATCGACGTGATGATGCCGCGTCTGGACGGAATCCGCGCGACACTTAAGATCAGAGAGAAAAACAGTATCCCGATCATTATCCTCTCGGCGAAATCTGAGGATGCGGATAAGATACTGGGCCTGAATGTGGGCGCGGACGATTATGTGACGAAGCCGTTCAGTCCGCTGGAGCTTGTAGCAAGAGTGAAGTCACAGCTCAGAAGGTACAATCAGCTCGGCGGCTCCGGGCAGGGAGAACAGGAGAAAGTCTATGAAGTAGGCGGCCTGAAGATCAATGACGACCTGAAAGAAGTGACTGTGGATGGGGAACCGGTGAAGCTTACACCTATTGAATACAATATTCTGCTCCTGCTTATGAAGAATCAGGGAAGGGTATTCTCCATCAGTCAGATCTATGAGTCGATCTGGAATGAGGAGGCTATCGGCGCGGATAATACTGTCGCTGTGCATATCCGGCATATAAGAGAGAAGATTGAGATCAATCCGAAAGACCCCAGATATCTGAAAGTAGTGTGGGGAGTCGGCTATAAGATTGAGAAAGGAATATAGGGAAATATATGAAGCAATGGTATAGAAGGACCCTGGCGAAAGTGATCGTCCTGCTGGTCGGTATTATAAGCGGTGCGGCGTTTGTCACCTCACTGGGGGTGGCGATTGCGTTTGCCGGCACGATCAATCCGTCACAGATTATTAATCTGGTAAATGAGTCTTATGAGGAATCCCCGGACTTCAGCACGGCTGTGGAGAGTTCGGTCGCCGAAGTATTCGAGATGTTCCGTCTTCAGGATGCATTTGAAACGGAGGGCGCGTATGATCCGGACAAAGTGGTTGATGTTATGGAATATGCGGATTCCGGAAAAATAAGTGGCGGCAATGTTTCAGGAGCAGCTTATTCACTGAGCAATCTGATCAAGTGGGGGGAAGAATTTAATTCTTCGGACGAAGGATTCTACAATAATAATGTAGTTGTTTGTCAGCGCTCCGACGGAAGTTATTATTATTACTATCTGGATGATTTCCTGAATCAGATCGAGAATGGCGGCCTTACGATCGAATTTGATGATGAATACCAGACGCAGGCAGCCTTTCTGAAAGAACTGGCTGACGGCAATCTGAACGGTTCGGAAAGCGGATACGGCCTTAGAATTTATGATGCAGATGGAAGTGAATTGTATACTGACTGCTGGAATTTCGGATCAGCGCTCAGAGAGGATTATGCACCGGAAGGTGCGGAAAATCTACTGCAGATTGTAAACAGCAATCCGGAACTCAACGGAAAACTGTCGGTTGTTTATGATAATCTTGCTTTTGTTCTGACCAGTCTTTATGACGATTACATGGTATATCAGTCCGGCTGGGAGTATCTGGAAGAGGGAAATACGAATTTTACGTATCTCTATGCAGACCGGACAACAAAGCAGGTCTTTACGAATAAGACTGAGTACAGTGACTATAATGGCGTCGGGGAGCATATCAGCGAAATGAAAACAGGAGACTCGGTGAAGTATATCATCGTCTATCCGAAGCTGAAGGACTTTGAGACCAATATGAACATTTCCGTATCCGGCGAGTGGGATAAGGTGAGAGCATATGAACCGAGCCGGGATTCGGAAAATATTCTTGCCGTGTCACTGGACACTGCATATCCGATTAAAGACCAGTTTTATGAGGGAAGTCAGAATTATAATGCAAATATTCCGTTCCTGAGGTGGGCGCTGTTCCTGTTTATAGCAGGCGGCATACTCTTTCTTGTATCAGCTGTCTGGCTGGCTGTGACAGCAGGGAGAAAGCCGGGAGATGAAGAACTTTACCTGACAGTGTTCGACCATTGGAAGACGGAGATTTCGGCTGCACTGGTGATCGTTCTGTGGGTGCTTGTTACGTGCGGCGTCATTGCGGCGGGAACTACATTTGACAATTTTTCGGAGGTATCGACGGCAGCCGAATATTATGGCACTGATACGATTCCGGTGACCTATTCAACATTATTTACGGCTGCTATAAACATCGCGGATCTGGCGGGTATATTCTTTTACGGACTGTTTACCTTCCTGTGCTTTTTTGCAGGATATGTGAGCCTTATCCGGAGAATCAAGGCGAAGATGCTCTGGAAAGGAAGCCTGCTCTACGCGCTGATCTCGGCTGTCGGACAGGTGTGGAGATCCCGGGCGGTTACTTTGAGGGCCGCTGCAGCGGTACTGGGCTTTTTGTTCGTTCAGTGGCTGGCAATCCTGTTCCGGGATATTCCGTTTCTACTGCTTGCATTCGCGGCAGATCTGGCGGTCATATGGCTGGTGATGAGCAGAGCGGTGGCGAAGAACAGGATCGGAAAAGGGATTGAAGAGATCTCGGGCGGCAATCTGGAATACCGCATTGACCTGAGAGGGCTGCGGGGGGAAGAACGGGATATGGCGGAGAAGATCAACAATATCGGAAGCGGGCTTAATAAAGCCGTGGACGAGGCGATGAGAAATGAACGCCTGAAGACCGATCTTATTACAAATGTATCCCATGACATCAAGACTCCGCTGACTTCGATTATCAACTATGTAGATATCCTGAAGCGCTCCAATATTACAGATGAAAAAATACGGGGATATCTTGATATTCTTGAATCAAAGGCGCAGCGGCTTAAAACACTGACTGAGGACGTAGTGGAGGCGTCCAAAGTAAGCAGCGGAAATATCACGCTGGAATATATGGATATGGATCTGAGGGAGCTGGTACAGCAGACAGAGGGAGAGATGGCTGAGAAATTTGCCGCGCGCAATCTGACTATGGTGCTCAATCTTCCTGAGGAACCGGCGGTTATCCATGTAGACGGCCGGCGGATGTGGCGTGTTCTTGAGAATATTTTCGGAAATGCGGCAAAATATGCAATGCCCGGTACTAGAGTTTATGCGGATCTTATCCTGACGGAGGATAAAGTGAATTTCTCACTGAAAAACGTATCTGAGCAGCAGCTTAACATTTCGGCGGATGAGCTGACAGAGCGTTTTATCAGGGGTGATATTTCAAGGAGCACGGAAGGAAGCGGACTGGGCCTTTCGATTGCAAAGAGCCTTACTGCAATGCAGGGCGGAAAGTTCGAGCTGTATCTGGATGGCGATCTGTTCCGCGTAAATATACAGTTTGAAAGAGTACGAGGCAGATAAAGAATTCATGGCAGGAAACGTCCGGGAAACCGGGCGTTTCCTGCTGTTTGCGGTTGCAAAAGTCCTCTTCAGGTGATACCATGAAAACAGTTTATACACTTGAAAAATATGGGCTCACAAGAAAAAGAGATGATTTGCGAGGAGGCTTAAGATGAACAAGGGGGAAGACCAGAGTGGAAAAAACCGGCAGCCCGTCAGCAGCCGGGCAGCGGGGACAGAAAAGAGAACGCCGCAGCGCAGACCTGTAAGCCGTGAAGAGCGGATGCGCCGAAAGAGAGAGCGGTTGAAAAGAAGAAGAAGGATTGCCATTGCGGTATTAGGCGGAGCAGTATTGCTTCTGATTCTGATTATCGCGGGAATCGTTGCACTGGTGAGACATTTTGCAGGCGGAAGCGACAGCAGTGACAATGATCCGGGGCAGGCTTCGGATCTGACCATAGAGCAGCAGAGTGAAGAGGAGAATCAGACAGAGCAGGAAGCGGAACCGGTTTCGATTACAATCAGTGCGGCCGGAGACTGTACCCTCGGAACAGATGAAAATTTTAATGCAAGTACAAGCCTGAACGCTTACTATGACAGCAACGGGCCGGCATATTTCTTCCAGAATGTGAAATCGATCTTTGACGCCGATGATCTGACAATAGTAAATATGGAAGGAACGCTTACGGAATCAACATCGCGTCAGGATAAAACTTATGCGTTCAAAGGTCCGGCTGAGTATACGCAGATTCTTACAGACGGCGGCGTGGAGGCGGCTAATCTTGCAAATAACCACAGCCGTGATTACGGGGAACAAAGCTACACGGATACGATCGCGGCTCTTGACGCGGCCGGTATTACAAGCTTTGGCTATGACAGAACTGCTGTTATGGATGTGAACGGCGTAAAGGTTGGTCTGGTGGGAACCTATGAACTGGCGGACGGCATGGGATGCGAGGATGAGATGATCTCCAATATTAAGGCTGTGGAGGAGCAGGGAGCTCAGATCGTTATTGTAAGTTTTCACTGGGGACTGGAAAAGGAAAATTACCCCACGGAGAATCAGGTGAACCTTGCGCACTCCGCCATTGATAACGGTGCGGATCTTGTGCTCGGACATCATCCTCATGTACTCGAGGGAATCGAGGTTTACAATGGAAAGAATATTGTATATAGTCTTGGAAACTTCTGCTTCGGCGGCAACAGCAATCCGTCAGACAAAGACACGATGATCTTTCAGCAGACATTTACAGTTCAGAATGGCGAGCTCGTTGAGGACAATGTGACGAACATTATTCCATGCTCCATATCTTCGGAATCGGGACGAAATAACTATCAGCCTACACCGCTGGAAGGAGATGAGGCTGACCGGGTGAGGGGCAGGATTGAAGAGTACAGCAGCGGGTTCTGACAGGATATATCAGAATTTGCTTGAATTCCTGATTATTTTATGCTACGATACCGAATGTATGGAAAGCAGATATTTGGAACGTTCTCCATGCAAATATTTTACGCGGCGTCAAGCTGCATTATTGATTGAGTTAGCGCGGTGTGCACGATATGCATACACAACTTGTGAAACGGTCAATAAGAGTAGTAAAAGTAAAAATATTTGCTATATAGACTCTACGTCCAATATCTGTTATATCTGTAAATCAGACGAGCCCTCTTGTATAAGAAGGGCGGGATCATAACGCGATATCACACAGGCTGGGTGCAATGTGCATCCGGCCTGTTACTTTTTCAGCAATATGGCAGCCGGATGCACACGCCGCAATTATACAATGGCGGAGGTTTAAGATGGAGAGATCATTACAGAAGAGAGCGCCGATCTATGAGGCGCTGGAACGTTTCCGGCGGAACAGAGTCGTGCCCTTTGACGTGCCGGGGCATAAGCACGGAAGGGG
Source organism: uncultured Ruminococcus sp. (assembly GCA_904377845.1). Lineage (GTDB taxonomy): Bacteria > Bacillota > Clostridia > Lachnospirales > Lachnospiraceae > Mediterraneibacter. The sequence goes on from CAJFGR010000003.1 coordinate 33,189, forward strand.
CAATCCCGAACTGGTGGAGCTTCTGGGAGAAAGATGCGTCAGCATTGACGTGAATTCCATGAAGCCCCTCGACAATCTGTGCCACCCGGTATCTGTCATCAAGGAGGCGGAAGAGCTGGCGGCGGACGCATTCGGAGCGGAACACGCATTTCTGATGGTGGGAGGAACGACGTCGGCCGTCCAGACTATGATCCTGTCCTGCTGCAAGAAGGGAGACAAGATCATTCTGCCGAGAAATGTGCACCGCAGCGCCATCAACGCAATGGTGCTCTGCGGGGCAAAGCCGATTTATGTCAATCCGGACGTGGATCAGAGACTGGGCATTTCACTGGGAATGAAGCGCGCTGATGTGGAGCGGGCGATTGAGGAGAATCCGGATGCGGATGCGGTGTTCGTCAACAACCCTACCTATTATGGAGTCTGCTCCGACCTGAAAGCGATCGTGAAGATGGCCCATGAAAAAGGGATGAAGGTGCTGGCGGATGAGGCACACGGGACGCATTTTTATTTCGGGAAAAATCTTCCGGTTTCTGCAATGGAGGCAGGAGCGGATATTGCGTCCGTGAGTATGCACAAGTCCGGCGGAAGTCTGACACAGAGTTCTTTCCTGCTGATCGGAAAGGGGATGCATCCGGGATACATCCGGCAGATCATCAACCTGACACAGACCACAAGCGGTTCCTATCTGCTCCTGTCCAGTCTGGATATCTCCCGCAGAAATCTGGCGCTGCGGGGGGAGGAATCTTTCCGTATGGTGACGGAACTGGCGGAATACGCCAGAAAAGAGATCAATCAGATCGGTGATTACTATGCGTTTGGCAGGGAGATGGTAAACGGAGACAGTATTTTCGATTTCGACCCGACGAAGCTGTCCATCCACACACTGGACATCGGACTTGCCGGGATCGAGGTCTATGACATTTTGAGAGATGAGTACGATATCCAGATCGAGTTCGGAGATCTGGGAAATATCCTCGCTTACCTGTCTATCGGCGACCGGATCCGGGAGGTAGAGCGGCTTGTGACCGCCCTTGCGGATCTGAAGCGCAGATATAAGAAAGACAAGACAGGAATGCTCTCTCAGGAATACATTGCACCGAAAGTCGTCATGACGCCTCAGGATTCCTTTTACGCGGAGAAAGAATCGCTGCCGCTGGAGGAGACGCGAGGCAGGATCTGTTCCGAGTTTGTTATGTGCTATCCGCCGGGAATACCGGTACTGGCTCCGGGCGAGGAGATCACGGATGAGATCATCAATTATATTGTCTATGCGAAAGAAAAAGGATGTTCCATGACCGGGCCGGAAGATGAGCGGATCGAGCGGCTGAATGTACTGACAGAAAGATAGAGAAGAGATACGTTTGCAGTGAGATTACATATTTTTGAGAAGGAGTGAGAATCCATATGGAAATGTGGTTTTCGGATATACATACGGACGGTGTGAAGCTGTCCATCCGCATTGAGGAACAGCTCTTCAGCGCCCAGAGCGATATCCAGAGGATTGACGTCCTCGAGTCGAAAGACTTCGGGAAGATCCTTGTCGTGGACGGTGATCTGATGCTGACCGAGCGGGATGAATTTATCTACCATGAGATGATTACCCATGTGCCCATGGCAGTGCATCCGGATGTAAAACGGGTGCTTGTAGTAGGAGGGGGCGACGGCGGAGTCGTCAGAGAGCTGATCAAATATGACACGATAGAGACGATTGATGTGGTGGAGCCGGATCCGCTGCTGGTGGAGGTGTGCCGGAAATATATTCCGGAGATTGCCAACAGTCTGACCGACGAGAGGGTGGAGATCTTTAATGAAGACGGTCTGCGGTTTATCCGGTCGAAGAGCGACGCTTACGATCTGATTATCATTGATTCCCCGAATCCGTTCGGAGCAGGGGAGGGGCTGTTTACAAAGGAGTTCTACGGCAACTGTTACAATGCGCTCCATGAGGACGGCGTTATGATCAATCAGAACGAGAGCCCCTTCTATACGGAGGAGGCGTTCCAGTGCCAGAGGATGCACAAGCGGATACTGGAGACATTTCCGATCTGCCGTGTGTATCAGGCACATATTCCTTCCTATCCGTCAGGACACTGGCTGTTCGGATTTGCCTCAAAAAAATATCACCCGCTGGATGATCTGGACAAGGTGGGATGGAAACTGAAAGGCATCCACACAAAGTATTATGAGCCGAGGCTGCACGCCGGTGTATTTGCGCTCCCGGCTTATGTGGAAGAGCTGCTGGAGGATGTGGAGAGATGATGTGGAAAAATACAGTGAATTTTATCGGATGCGATGCAGAGTATGAGGAGGCGCGTGTCGTGATCTTCGGCGCGCCCTTTGATTCAACGACGTCATTCCGCCCGGGGACACGCTTTGCGGGACAGGCGGTGAGAAATGATTCCTACGGGCTGGAAATCTACAGCCCGTATCAGGATAAAGAACTGCCGGAAAATGTCGTATACGACTGCGGGGATCTTGAGCTGGCGATCGGCAGTTCCTCAAAAGTGCTAGGGCAGATCGAGGACTGTGCCCGTGATATTTTAAAGGACGGGAAGCTGCCGTTTATGATCGGCGGCGAGCATCTGGTGACGCTCGGGAGCGTGCGCGCCGCGGCGGAGAAATATCCGGATATGCATATCATCCATTTTGACGCACACACAGATCTGAGGCAGGATTATCTGGGAGTGGAGCTCTCCCATGCCTGTGTGATCCGGAGATGCTGGGAAGTGCTGGAGCAGACCGGAAAAAATAGAACAGACGCTGGTGACGGGCGTATCCATCAGTTCGGTATCCGCTCCGGAGAGAGAGAAGAGTTTGACTGGGCGCGGGCGGGACATACGGATTTCCACCCGTTTACACTGGACGGACTGGATGAGGTGCTGAAACAGATCGGCGATGCGCCGGTGTATTTTACGGTGGATCTGGATGTGATGGATCCGTCGGTATTCCCGGGAACGGGGACGCCGGAGCCGGGCGGGATTGATTTCCTTACCGCCATGCGCGGCGTGACGAAGGTGTGTGAGAGTGTGAATCTGATCGGATGTGATGTAAACGAACTGTGTCCGCCCTGCGATCCGACGGGGGCGTCTACAGCGGCGGCGTGCAAGATCATCCGGGAGATGCTCATTGCGATCGGGAACCGGCAGGACTGAAAGTGAAAAACAAAAGGAAGAATGAACAAAGAAATAGAAGAGTAAAAATTCAGGAAAGGAGACTGATCATGGGAAAGGTAATGGTAATCGGCTGCGGAGGCGTGGCAAGTGTGGCAATTCATAAAATCTGTCAGAACAGCGAGGTGTTCTCCGAGCTGTGCATCGCCAGCAGGACAGTGTCAAAATGTGACGCACTGAAAGAGAAACTGCAGGGGACAACGAAGACAAAGATCACAACCGCGCAGGTGGATGCGGATCATGTCGATGAACTGACGGCTCTGATCAAAAAGGAGCAGCCGGAGGCAGTCCTGAATCTGGCGCTGCCGTATCAGGATCTGACGATCATGGATGCGTGTCTGGCGGCAGGTGTTCACTATATCGACACGGCGAACTATGAACCGGAGGATACGGCCAAATTCGAGTATAAATGGCAGTGGGCTTACCGGGAAAAATATGAGAAGGCAGGGCTTACGGCTCTTCTCGGAAGCGGATTTGACCCCGGAGTGACAAGTGTATTCTCCGCCTATGCACTGAAACATTATTTTGATGAAATAAACTATATTGATATCTTAGATTGCAATGCAGGAGATCACGGCTATCCGTTTGCAACGAATTTCAATCCGGAGATCAACATTCGCGAGGTGTCTGCGAAAGGCTCCTACTGGGAGGACGGCCGCTGGGTAGAGACAGAGCCCATGGAGATCAAACGCGTCTATAATTTCCCGGAGATCGGGGAGAAGGATATGTATCTGCTCCACCACGAGGAGATCGAATCGCTGGCGCTCAATATTCCGGGAATTAAGAGAATCCGCTTCTTTATGACATTCGGTGAGAGTTATCTGACACACCTGCGCTGTCTGGAAGATGTGGGGATGACATCGATCGAACCGATCATGTATGAGGGAAAAGAGATTGTGCCGCTGCAGTTTTTGAAGGCAGTACTGCCGGATCCGTCTTCCCTTGGTCCGAGGACGAAAGGAAAGACGAATATCGGGTGCATTTTCATCGGAAAGAAAGACGGACAGGAGAAGAAACTGTACATCTACAATACGTGTGACCATCAGGAGTGCTATAAAGAGGTGGGCTCACAGGCAGTCGCATACACAACAGGCGTGCCGGCAATGATAGGCGCCATGATGGTGATGACCGGCACATGGAAGAAGCCGGGCGTCTACAATATGGAAGAGTTCGATCCGGATCCGTTTATGGATGCGCTGAATAAATGGGGGCTGCCGTGGAAGATCAGTGAAGATCCGGAGCTGGTGGACTAAAAGTTTGAAAAGGATTATGCAGAGAGGTAGATAAGCAGGAGGACAGGGGCAGGATATGAAAAAGAGTGAACTCAGAACGCCCTGCTATGTGGTGCAGGAGCGGAAATTAAGAGAAAATCTGGAAATATTAAGAGAGATCCGCGAGGAGACGGGATGCCATATCGCGACCGCAAGCGGACTCCACGAGGCAAGGCTGGGATACGAGGAGATGGGAAAGGAAAACCACATCTTCTCACCCGCCTACAAAGAGGAAGAAATGCCGGAGATTCTGAGAATGTGCGATCACATTGTGTTCAATTCTCCGGCTCAGTTCCGGAAATATAAAAATCTGGTCAGGGGATACGAGACCCGGACAGTCGGGCAGGAAGAAAATTCAAAAACCGCAGGTCTGTCCGCCAAGAAAGCAGGCGGCAGGAGCATGGGGCTTCGGATTAATCCGGAGTGCTCCACCCAGGAGGGGCACGCCATCTACGATCCCTGCGCTCCGTATTCCAGGCTGGGCACTACTCTGGAACGGCTGCAGGCTGAGCTGACAGAGGAGGAAATCTGTGAGCTGGACGGCCTTCATTTTCATACGCTGTGTGAGCAGAACTCAGATGATCTGGCGACAACATTGAGAGCCGTAGAAGAAAAGTTCGGCAGGTATCTCAGCCGGATGAAGTGGGTAAACTTCGGCGGAGGGCACCATATCACGCGGGAGGACTACGACCGTGAGCTGTTGAAGAAATGCATCCGCCATGTAAAAGACACATACGGCGTGGAAGTCTATCTGGAACCGGGGGAAGCTGTGGCGCTCAATGCGGGCGAGCTGATCACGGAAGTGCTGGAGATCGTGGATAATGGCATGAAGATCGCGATACTGGATACATCTGCGGCGTGCCATATGCCGGATGTACTGGAGATGCCTTACCGGCCGCCACTGAAAGGGGCGGCGAGCACGGAGGATGCGGATCTGCGTGAGAACAAATGTGTTTACCGTCTCGCCGGGCCGACCTGTCTTGCCGGAGATGTGATCGGAGATTATGTGTTTGATCATCCGCTGCAGTGCGGGGAACGGTTGGTATTTCAGGATATGGCGATTTATACCATGGTAAAGACAAATACGTTTAACGGGATGAACCTGCCGGATATCGTGCTGGAGAAAGAAGATGGCGAGTGCGAGATCGTGAGGACGTTCGGATATGAGGATTTTAAGTCGAGGCTGTGAGAGGCGGCATTTAACTGCAGCAGAAAAGCTGAACCGGAAAGAATAATGGAAACAGCCGGATAAAATATAGAATACGATCAGGGTCACAAAACTTTGCTTTAAGGCTAAGGTCTGTGACCTTTTTTGTTTAATAGGAAACTCTGTTTCCTATTAAACAAAATGTCCCGCGGGATGCGCACTCGCTTGAACATCAAGAAACAATCATGTAAATTATAACCGTATTGAGGAGATCTGCTCAATTCTTCAGGACGCAGGGGCATCCGGAACGCGTCAGGACATTATAATGTGGTACGATGAAACCCGAAATTCAAGGCAGAGCGGAACAAACTGGGGCGAAGTTACTCTGGAAGAGGAAAGCGACATTCCGACAAACGGCCTGGATATCTGGATTAGTTCAGACTGCGGTCTTACTTTAGGCGGCGAGGATGGCACCTCCGTACTTAAATGGGAGAGCCAGGGAATATCTGACGTTACTTTTGAAGCAGATGAGAATTCCGCGCCTACATTGTCGACAAATGAAAACGGGGTTACTTCACTGTTGTTTGACGGCACATCAGATGTAATGGAATTTGACGGTGTTGACTATAACGGCAAATCAGAACTGACGATGATTGTTGCGACAAATTATACGGGAGAAAAGGTAGGAAATCCGGAAGGTGACTGGACTTCAGGGGACAAATATTCTGCGCTGTATGTGACAGAGACCGGAAGCGGATGGGGAGGCCTGTTTGTATCTCCTTACCAGGACTGGGTAGCTGCAAGATTTGGAACCGGTCAGCAGTTCTGCAATATTAAATATGTCCGTCCGGAAGAGATAAACCGTACATCCGTTACTGCAGCAGTAAAATCAGGTTCTACAGAAAAGATGTATGTTGACGGTGAAAATGTAGTCACAAAAGAAGGAACAGAAGAAACAACGACGAATATCGGATCTACCATGTATGTGGGCAAGAGCATCTGTGCAGGAAAGGACAATTTCTTCCAGGGAACAATCTTCGAGATCCTGATTTATGACCGGGCGCTTGCTGATGCGGAAATAGAACAGATCAGCACATATCTTAATCAGAAATATGTGTCTGCTCTTGACTCAATTACTGTGAGCGGTCCGACAAAGACAGAATACAAAATCGGCGAGGAACTGGATCTTGCAAGTCTGGAAGTAACTGCACATTACAGTGACGGAAGTGAAGTCGCTGTAGAAGAGTATGAAGTGAGCGGATTTGACTCTTCAACAGCGGGTGAAAAGACCGTGACAGTGACATACGAGGGAAAGGCTGCTGCATTTACAGTGAATGTATTGCCGGATGACGATACAGATAAGACAGATCTCGAAATTGCTGTGGAACTTGCAGGATTACTTGACCTGAACAGATATACGGAAGAATCTGTGCAAGTCTTCCGCGTGGCACTGGCATCCGCCCAGGCGGTATTTTCAAATGAAACACTGTCTGTAGATGATCAGAAGCCAGATAATAATAATCAAAATCAGAATGACGGCACAAATGATGCCAATTCTGTACACAGCCGTTTTTGTTATGATATTTCTTAATTTACAGTTTATTATTTAAAAAACTCCTCTGCTGCCCGGATCAGATACTCTGTATCCTGAACCCCGGCGGTCTCATACGGGGAGTGCATGGCAAGTTGCGGAAGTCCGATATCCACTGTGTTCAGGGCAACCTGTGTATTGGATATATTACCCAGTGTGGAACCGCCGGCCATATCGGAGCGGTTGACAAAAGTCTGTACCGGCACGCCGGCAGTCCGGCAGATATCCCGGAACATGGCGGCGGACACTCCGTCCGTGCAGTATTTCTGGTTCGCATTGAACTTAATGACGATCCCGCCGTTTATGTAAGGGCGGTTCGTCGGATCAGCTTTATCTGTGTGGTTGGGATGGACGGCATGGGCGTTGTCCGCGGAGATCATCAGACTGTCCGCCAGATGGATCAGATAGTCTTCGCGGGTAAGGCCGAGGCAGTCATGGATCCGTGTCAGAGTATCATAAAGGAAAGTGGAAGCCGCGCCCTGTTTTGTGCCGCTTCCCACTTCCTCGTTGTCGAGGACACAGTGGACGGAAAGATATTTCTGCTTCTTTCCTGCCAGAAATCCTTTTAATGATGCAAACGCGCACTGCAGGTCATCCAGTCTTCCACAGGAGATAAACTCGCCGGAAGCGCCCCAGATACTTGCCCTTTCCCTGTTGTAGAGGAAGAGATCATGTCCGAGAATAGCTTCTTCGTCTACACCGGCGCAATCTGCAATTGTTTTCATAAATGTCCCCTTTGCCGTCAGATCCCCATACAGGGGAAGCATATCTTTCTGCGGATTGTATTTGTAGCCGTTGTTGGCCTCCCGGTTCATGTGGACGGCAAGATTGGGGATCAGTACAAGGTCGCGGTCTATATTTACCAGTCTGGATACGAAGGCTCCGCTTCCAGGATCCCTGACGATCACACGGCCTGCCACGGAGAGGGGACGGTCCAGCCACGGAGCGCAGAGCATACCGCCGTAACGCTCCACGTTGAGGCGGATATAATGTCCGTCTGTTTCCAGTTCGGGATTCTCCTTGATTTTGAAAGCCGGAGAGTCGCCATGGCTTGCCATAATTCGCATACCGGGAAAAGAATGTTCCGGAACTGTGAAAGCAATCAGGGCGGATTCATTTCTGGTCACAAAATATCTGCCGCCCGGACGGATAGTCCATTTCTTATTTTCATATAACTGTTCAAAATGCACCTTTAAAAGCATATTTTTCATGTTTTCTGCGGCATGGAAGCAGGAAGGGCTGCTTTCCAGAAATTGAGCCAGTTCTTTTACAGATGTATCGTCCATGATAATAAGTCACTCCTTCTTATAATAATAAAAACATATTTTCAGAATATAATCTGTATCTGCTGCTGTCAAGATTCTTTACAATCCCTGCCGGCTTTCGTATACTGGGAATTACAAAGGAGCTGATCATATGAGGATACTGATAGCAGAAGACGAAAAAGATCTGAATCAGATTATTGCGGGACGCCTGAAAGCGGAGCATTACAGCGTGGATTCCTGTTACAACGGTCAGGAGGCACTTGAGTATCTGGAGAGCGCGGAGTATGATGCGGCGGTGCTGGATATTATGATGCCCGTGCTGGACGGTTTGAGTGTACTTAAGAAAATGAGGCGGAGAAATGACAGCACACCGGTGATTCTTCTTACGGCAAAGGACAGCATCGAGGACAGGGTGTCAGGGCTGGACGCAGGGGCGAATGATTACCTTGTGAAGCCTTTTGCTTTTGAGGAGCTGCTGGCGAGGATAAGAGTGCTGCTGAGGAAGCCGGCTGAAACGCCGAAGACCTGCTATAAGGTGGCAGATCTGGAAGTGCATATGGATACACAGCAGGTAAAGCGCGGCGGACAGGATATACGGCTGTCCGGAAAGGAATTCGCACTGCTCCGGTATATGGTGCAGAATGAGGGGATTGTGCTCTCCAGAGACCGGCTGGAGCAGCATCTGTGGAATTTTGATTATGCGGGCGGATCCAATGTGATCGATGTCTATATCCGGTATCTGCGCAAGAAGATTGACGAAGGCCATAAACAGAAACTGATCCATACCGTGCGGGGAGCAGGATATGTGCTCAGAGCAGAATCGTGAGAAAAGACGGCAGGGCAGGATTATGAAGAGAATTTCACTGAAACTAAAACTTACACTGTTATATACGTTTTTTATGGTGCTTCTGACGTGCGCCGCCCTGGCAATTCTGTTCTCGCTCAGCAACAGGGAGGTACTTTCTTCCACCCAGTCAAAGCTTGAGCGGAGAGTTCAGGAGAGTGTGGAAGACATTTCCCTGAGAAATGGAGAGATACGGATCGATTCGGATTTCTATTCGATTGTGCGGGATGTATATCTTTCTTTGTACAGCGGCGATATGTATTTTATGTATGGAAGGGTGCCGAGAGGATTCGGACAGCAGCCGGAACTGGCGGACGGGCAGATGCAGACGATCAGGGACGGAAATATGGAATGGTATGTGTACGATATGTCATATCGGCTGTCTGATGATCAGACCGTATATATCCGGGGAATTACATCGATTACGGATGCAGAGGAGAGCTTTACGGTAACGCTGCGGTTTGCGCTGATTCTGCTTCCCCTTATGGTGCTGGCGACGGCGGTTATCGGATACCGCTTCACAAGGCGTACACTTTTACCGGTGCGGAAGATGACGGAGACCGTGCGGCAGATCCGTGCGGACGCCGACCTGTCACGGCGGATAGGATTCGAGGAGACAGGCGGAAGAAGAGACCGCGATGAGATATATATCCTCGGAAGGACATTTGATGAAATGCTGGGGGAACTGGAGGAAGTATTCCGAAGGGAACAGCAGTTTACGTCAGATGCCTCTCATGAACTGCGCACTCCGGTGAGTGTGATCCTGGCCCAGTGTGATGCGATGCTTGCGGAAGACAATGCGTTTACGGAAGAACAGAGAGAGCAGATCCGACTTATCCGGCGGAAAGCGCAGGCAATGGCGGACATGATTGCACAGCTTCTCTTCCTGTCAAGAGCTGATCAGGGGAGACAGCCGCTTCGCAGAGAGCATATTAATGTAAGCGAGCTGACGGAAATGATCTCGGAAGAACAGCAGATGCTCGCAGAAGCCCGGGACCGGGGAATCCGTGTGGAAACGAAGATCTCTCCGGAAATATGGATGGATGTGGACGAGACATTCTATATAAGGATGCTTGTAAATCTGCTCTCTAATGCAATACGCTACAGCAGAGAAGACGGCAGGGTAGAGGTAGCGCTTGAAAAAAGCGGAAACATGGTTATCGGAAGCGTGCGGGACTATGGTACAGGTATATCACAGGAAGATTTGCCGCATATCTGGGAGCGCTTTTATCAGGCAGATGCTTCGAGAACAGGGGAAAGCCACGCGGGATTAGGGCTGTCCATGGTCAGGTGGATCGCAGAGGCTCACGGCGGCAGTGTATCAGCGGAAAGTACAGAGGGAAAAGGCAGCATATTTACCTTCCGGATTCCCGCGGAAGAAAATATTTCTGAAAAAAATGAAAAAATGTGAGACGCTTTAATCTTGTTTTAATCTTTCTCATCTATAGTGGTATCAACGAAACAGATAAAACAAATACTTAAATAAATCATTGTGAAGGGAGAAAGAAAAATGAAGAGATTAACAGTGGCAGCAATTATTGCAGTAATGGCGGCAGGAGTATTTACAGGGTGTGGAAATTCGGGAATGACACAGCAGAATGGCGGAAACGGAACAGCAGCGGCAGGACAGACAGATAATGCAGGAACAGCAGCAGAACAGACAGATAATACAGGTGGAACTGCAGGCACGGGAACCCAGAATGCAGGGACTCAGGATATCGGTGAGGATGCGGCGCTGCAGGCGGCACTGGAAGCGGCGGGCGTCAGCGAAGCGGATGCTTCGAGAGTCCGGGTTTCCAAGGACCGGGATGACGGAAGAGTTGTCTATGACGTAAGATTCGATGCGGGGCAGACAGAATATGATTACGAGATACTGGCGGCAGACGGACAGGTCGTAAGTTCTGATATTGAACAGATACGCGATGACAGATATGACGACGGAAATGATAACCGCAGACAGAATGGAAGTAGCGCTGATGTAGCTGTCAGCAGAGAAAAAGCAATAGAGACGGCTCTCGCCAAAGTGCCCGGTGCAGCGGAAAATGATATCAGAATTGAACTGGATTACGACGATGGCAGATATAAATACGAAGGAGATATTATCTACGACAGAGTAGAGTATGATTTTGAAATCGATGCGGACAGCGGCGAGATTCTGGAATGGAGCCAGGAGAGAGACTAAAGGGGAAAACGCATCTGATGAACATAAAGGCAGTGAAATATGGGCCGGTGTGTGAAAACATACCGGCTTTTTCTTGACGAATACAATGAACTTTGGTATAATTTCCTGAGTGCAGGAATAAAATAAACAATATATGGCGCAGTAGCCAAGTGGTAAGGCGTGGGTCTGCAACACCCTGATTCACCGGTTCAAATCCGGTCTGCGCCTCTCGAAAAAGCCTGGGAGATTAATGTTTCCCGGGTTCTTTTTTTGTTTAAGCAGGAAATTTCGTTCCCTATTAAACAAAACGCTCCGCGGGATGCGCGCTCGCGCGAAGTGGATATTTGTCGCTAAAGCGACCGCGCTCGGCGCGACAGTTCCGCAAGCGGAACTCTTTATTCTTGTCCGGATTTATAAAAAACAGGATGAAAATAAGGTGGATGCAATTACTGCCTTATGAAACGGTATCCTGCAGGGAAAGCGGATGACTCTGCGCCGGCTGTGTGTTAAAATAGTAACCATCTAAAATAATGAGAATGGAGGGAAACTATGTTTGATCCGAACAGTATTTTTCTATTTATCCTTGCAGGGCTGGTCATCGTTTTTGTGATTGCCCAGTCAGTCTTTTTCCTTGTCAGGGCGTGGCGCAGAGGCAGGACGCTGGGCATGGATATGAAGCAGATTAAGAAGACGATTCTTTCTACTGCGATCTTCACCTTTGCCCCGGCAGTGTCGATCCTGCTGGGAGTGATTACGCTTTCCAAATTTCTGGGGCTTCCGCTGCCGTGGCTGCGCTTAAGCGTAATTGGCGCCATTACCTATGAGCTGCCTGCGGCGACGACCACGGCGAATGCACTGGGCATTACGGCTCTGTCCGAGACGATCACTGATCCTCAGGTCTACACGGCGATCGCATGGGTGATGACTCTGGGAATCTTCCCGGGACTGATCTGGGTTCCGCTTTTTATTCGGAAGATACAGGGCGGGCTGATGAAGATTAAGAACAAGGACAGCAAGTGGGGCGATATTTTGATGACCGCCCTTTTCCTCGGCATGATCTCCGCTTTTCTTGGGATGGTATTTGCGGATATCCGTTCGGGACTTGCGGGATGGATTCCGATTTTCGTCCTGCTGTTCTCCGCATTTGTCATGGGGATCTGCGGACTTCTTGTTAAGAAATGCGGTATGAAATGGCTGGAAAACTATGCACTTCCCATCAGTATGCTGTGCGCTATGGCATTTGCTGTAGTGATTACGCCGCTGATCGTATGAGCTTGAAGGAGGTATGAGCGAAATGAAAGAGAAAAATACAAAAACATCAAATCCTGCAGGCGGACGAAGCTACGAAGACATGACGCACCTGTACGGGAGAATCTGGATCTTGAGTGCGCTTGGCATGATTTTTGCCTATCCGATTGTGACCTGCATTTACTATGATGCGTGGCCGGGAATCGTTCCTGTACTTAAAGGACTGATCGGCGTGGCGCCGATCTTCTGGACAGTTGGTCTCATTGAGGTGCTGACATTTGTGCCCATGCTGGGAACGGCAGGTTCTTATCTTGCATTTGTTACAGGTAATTTGACCAATCTGAAAGTGCCGGCAGCATTGACGGCTATGGAAAATGCCCGGGTGAAGCCGGGAACGGAAGAAGGGGAAGTTATTTCCACGATTGCGGTGGCCACATCTTCTATTGTGACGACAGTGATCATCGCCATAGGAGTGGCTCTGCTTGTACCGCTGACTCCGATTCTGAATTCCCCGGCGCTTAAGCCGGCCTTCGACAATATTCTCCCGGCGCTGTTTGGAGGGCTTGCGGTCGTATATGTGAGCAAGAACTGGAAAATCTCCATTGCACCGCTTGTATTTATGGTAGTGCTGTTCCTGTGTGTTCCGTCTCTGTCAGGCTCAGTGGGCGTGCTTGTTCCGGTAGGTGCGATCATTGCAATCGGGGCAGCGAGAATTCTGTATAATAAAGGAAAACTGTGAAAGGAGTTGTAAGAACGTGATCGTATTATATATCTTACTTGCGGTTATTGCGTTTTTCCTTGCGGTGCTTCTGGTACGTGCGGCAATGTTCCGGCCTTATGCGGAACTGAAGCCTTCGGAGGAGAAAGTGGAACTTGACGAGAAGAAGATCGTAAGTGATATGGTGGAAATGATCCGCTGCAAAACAGTCTCTTATAATGATGAAAGCCTGATTGACAAGTCAGAGTTCAAGAAGTTTCAGGATCTCCTTCCGAAGCTTTATCCGAAAGTGCATGAGACCTGCCCGCGCGAGTTCGCGGGAGTCAACGGAATGCTTTACCGCTGGAAGGGAAAAACTTCGGATGATCCGGTTGTACTGATGGCTCACTATGACGTGGTTCCAATCGAAGAATCCCTGTGGGACAAGCCGGCATTTGAAGGGATTGTAGAAGACGGGATGATCTGGGGACGCGGAACACTGGATACGAAAGGAACATTCTGCGGCATTATGGAAGCGGCCGAGAAGCTGATCGGGGAAGGATTTGTGCCGGAGCATGATATCTATCTGGCGTTTTCCGGTCAGGAAGAGATTAACGGTTCGTCCTGTCCAGCGATTGTGGATCTGTTTGAAGCGCGGGGAATAAAGCCGGCTCTTGTGGTTGATGAGGGAGGCGCTGTTGTGGAAAACGCTTTCCCCGGAGTCCCGGGGGAATGCGCTCTGATCGGGATCGCGGAAAAAGGACTTACTAATATTGAATTTAAAGCAAAGAGCAGAGGCGGCCATGCCTCCATGCCGCCGGTGCACACGATTGTGGGTGAGCTGGCGCAGGCAGTCGTGGATGTAGAAAAGCATCCGTTCCCAAGGCAGCTTACCAGACCGGTGCGGGAGATGCTGGATATCCTCGGACGGCATTCCGGATTTGGCTATAAAATACTCTTTGCAAATATGTGGTGCATGGAGCCGCTGTTCGATCTGGTATGCCGCGCTTCGGGCGGAGAGCTTAACGCCATGCTGCGGACAACCTGTGCCGTGACGAAGATGCAGGGAGGGAAGGCGTTTAATGTAATTCCGCCGGCTGCCTCCGTGGGAATGAACCTGCGTTTGATGGGAAAGGACACAGTGGAGTCTGCAAAAGCATATCTTGAGAAGACGATCAATAATCCGGATATTGAGGTGTCGGTCTTTGAGGGCAGGAATCCGTCTGCAGAGTCGGATACAGACTGCGCGGAATATACGAGACTGTGTCAGGCGGTAAAAGATACGTGGACGGATGCGATTGTATCCCCCTATCTGATGATGGCGTGCAGCGATTCATGGCATTACTGTCGGATCACGGACAGAGTCTACAAGTTTTCTGCAATGAAGCTTTCTAAAGAAGAACGTGGCATGATCCATGGGAATAATGAAAGAGTTCCGATCGAGACACTGGTCAGAACCGTGGAGTTTTATGTGCGTCTGATGAAAATGTGCTGATACTGCTGATGTTTAATTTTTTTAATGTTCCTTTAATCTTTTTCATATATAATATAGTCACACGCAGAAAGGAGGAACTGCCGATGCGGAAAAAATACGTGGTAATTCTTACGGGAATTATATTTTCATTTGTAATCCTGTCCGGATGCGGGATGAATCGTGACGTGCAGCGGACTCAGCAGCCGGATAACGGCAGCACACAGACAGAAGAAGAACTTCAGGCAGAGATTGACGCTCTTCAGCAGCAAATTGACGAGCTGAAAAACGGGCAGCAGGATGCAGGGAGCGCTGCGGCTGACGGAAATACAGCGGACAGCAGTCAGACAACAGACAGCACACAGGCATCCGATAACAGTACGGATCAGACGGGAGACAGTACGAACAGATCCAACCACTCTTCCGGGAATTCCGCCGGTGCATCAAATGTATCGATCACTCTGGAAGAAGCTCAGAATATTGCTCTTGAGAGGGTGCCGGGAGCGACAGTCCGGAATATTTCCATTGAACTAGAGCGGGATGACGGATGGTACATCTACGAAGGTGATATTGAGTACGATGGGATGGAGTATGAATTTGAAATTGATGCAGATACAGGAAATATCCTGAAGTGGGAAGAAGAGAGATGGTAATGCCTTTACAGGGCAGATGATTAGAAACGAAGATTTCAGCGCCGGTGTTTCGGGGCTGAAATCTTTTGTTTACGCCGCGGTTTTCCGGTGTTATACTAGTGTGTGAATATTGCGATAAGGAGTTTTTGATATGGAACTAACAACGATTCGGGAGTTATTTAAGAACAGGGACGAGTACCTTGATAAAAAGGTCACGGTCGGCGGATGGGTACGCAGTCTCCGTGATTCCAAGACATTCGGATTTATCGTGGTAAACGACGGCTCTTATTTTCAGCCGCTTCAGGTCGTTTATCATGATAAGATGGAGAATTTTGCCGAGATTTCAAAATTAAATGTAGGAGCGGCGATTATTGTGACCGGTACGCTGGTAGCGACTCCGCAGGCAAAGCAGCCGTTTGAGATCCAGGCGGATGAGGTGCAGGTTGAAGGTGCGTCCGCACCGGATTACCCGCTTCAGAAGAAGCGCCACAGCTTTGAGTATCTTAGAACTATCTCTCATCTTCGTCCGAGAACAAATACATTCCAGGCGGTATTCCGCGTGCGTTCGCTGGCGGCATATGCGATTCACAAATTCTTCCAGGAGAGAGGATTTGTGTATGTCCACACCCCGCTTATTACGGGCAGCGACTGCGAGGGAGCGGGCGAGATGTTCCGCGTGACTACTCTGGATATGGAGAACGTGCCGAAGAATGAGGACGGCACGGTAGATTATACGAAGGATTTCTTCGGAAAAGAGACAAGCCTTACCGTAAGCGGTCAGTTGAACGGCGAAACTTACGCCCAGGCTTTCCGCAGCATTTATACGTTCGGACCTACATTCCGGGCGGAGAATTCCAACACTACGCGCCATGCGGCGGAGTTCTGGATGATCGAGCCGGAGATTGCTTTTGCGGATCTGGAGGATGACATGGATCTGGCGGAGGATATGCTTAAATATATCATCAACTATGTGCTGGAGAATGCGCCGGAGGAGATGAATTTCTTCAATTCATTTGTGGATAAGGGACTTCTGGAGAGACTTCACAATGTGGCGAATTCTGATTTTGCCCGTATTACCTACACAGAAGCGATCGGACTTCTTGAGAAGAACAATGATAAGTTTGAATATAAAGTTTCATGGGGATGTGATCTTCAGACCGAACATGAGAGATACCTTACCGAGCAGATTTATAAGCGTCCGGTATTTGTGACAGACTATCCGAAGGAGATCAAGGCATTCTATATGAAGCAGAACGATGACGGGAAGACTGTGGCAGCTGTAGACTGTCTTGTGCCGGGAATCGGTGAGATCATCGGAGGAAGCCAGAGAGAGGATGACTATGACAAACTTCTGAACCGGATGAAAGAGCTGGGGCTCAAGGAAGAGGACTACAGCTTCTATCTGGATCTGAGAAAATACGGTTCTACAAGACACGCGGGATTCGGTCTCGGATTCGAGAGATGCGTGATGTACCTGACAGGTATGTCAAACATCCGTGACGTGATCCCGTTCCCGAGAACAGTAAATAACTGTGAACTGTAATTCGGGCGGAAAATCTGGAAGAGGACAGAGGATATTTCAGACAGGAAAAGGCGAGGGCGCAGTGTTATCGGCAGAGCAGCCGGTATGCGCCCTTTTCATTTTCCGGTCCGACGATATGGAAGAACAGCCGACAGAGAAGACGGGAGGAGAAGGAAAATGAGATTTGTCCATATTGCAGATGTTCATCTCGGAGCAAAGCCGGACGCAGGACCGCTG
This sequence comes from uncultured Ruminococcus sp., assembly GCA_904377845.1. Taxonomy (GTDB): domain Bacteria; phylum Bacillota; class Clostridia; order Lachnospirales; family Lachnospiraceae; genus Mediterraneibacter. The sequence goes on from CAJFGR010000003.1 coordinate 50,445, forward strand.
TACAGCAAAATGCGCCCCCGGGAATTATGGGAGTCATTTGAACAGGTGCTCCGTGTGTGTGAGGAAGAGAAGACGGATCTGCTGCTGATAGCGGGAGATCTGTTTCACCGTCAGCCTCTTGTCCGGGAATTGAAAGAGGCTGGCTATCTGTTTTCGGAACTGACGCATACGAAAGTAGTTCTCATCGCCGGAAATCACGATTATATCGGGAAGGATTCCAACTACCGGACGTTTTCGTGGAGCGATAATGTATATCCACTGTTCGGACGAAAGATGCAGTGCGCTGATTTTCCGGAACTTCAGACGGCAGTGTACGGACTGAGCTATCATGAAAGGGAGATAAGCCGTCCCCTGTATGATGGGATCAGGGCGCCGGGAAGGCGTCGGCACGAGATTCTGCTGGCGCACGGCGGCGATGAGAAACATATTCCTTTCGACAGACGCCTGATGGAAAAAGCAGGTTTTGATTATGTGGCGCTGGGGCATATCCATAAGCCTCAGGTGCTGAAAGAAGATCAGATCATTTATTCCGGTGCATTGGAACCGGTGGATAAGAACGATACGGGATGGCACGGGTACGTGAAAGGTGAGATTACAGATCAGGGAGTCCGGACACAGTGGATTCCGTGTGCGTCAAGGGAGTATATTCACCTTCAGATCCCGGTCAGCTGTCAGGACACAACAGGCAGCCTGAAGAAAAAGATATATGAACAGATAAGTGAATATGGAAATGAAAATATTTACAAAATTATATTAAACGGTAAAAGAGACCAGAATGTATCTCTGGATACGGAACGGATGACAGGAGATGAAAACATACAGGAGATACTGGATGAGACGAGCCCGGCTTATGATTTTGAGAAGCTTTATACCGAGAATGAAGATACGATTCTCGGGAGATATATCGGACGCTTTCGCGGATGCCGGGAGGGCAGTGTAGAGTACCGGGCTCTGTGCGAGGGTGTGGAGGCGCTGCTTAACTGCAGACAGTAAGGGGATTGTCATGGTAATAACAGAACTGTATATAAGGAATTTCGGGAAGCTTTCAGAGAAGCACTTTTATCTGAAAGACGGCGTACAGGTTATAAGAGGAGACAATGAATTCGGCAAGACAACACTGCACGCTTTTATAAGAGCCATGCTGTTCGGCATGGAGAGAGGGCGCGGCCGTGCGGCGGCCCGAGATGCTTTCAGCCGCTATGAGCCGTGGGATAATCCGGGAATCTATGCCGGGGTCATGCGGTTTACGTGCGGCGGACGCAGCTTCAGACTGGAGAGAAATTTTGCGCGTCAGACAAAATATACATCGCTTATCTGTGAGGACGACGGGGAGGAGCTTTCTGTAGAACACGGTGATCTGGAAATGCTGCTGGGCGGTATGACAGGGGAGCTTTTTGATAATACTGTATCCATCGGACAGCTGAAAGCGCAGCCGGGGCAGAAACTTGCCGACGCTCTGGCCAATTACGCGGCGAATTATTATACGACCGGCGGTGGCGAATATGACCTGAGCGGCGCCCTCCAATATCTGGATGATAAGCGGAGAGCAGCGCAGAGAGAACTCCGGGAGGAGGAGAAAACTTCAGAATCAGAGCGACAGAAACTCTGGCAGGAATGCTGCTGGCTCGAGGATGAACTGAATCGTCTGGAAAGGGAATACAAGGAGAAAGAACATACAGGAAATGCAGGCGGAGATCCGCAGGGGCCTTCTGCCCGGAAAGGCACGGCTCTGTTCCGGGGCGGTATAGGGTTGACAGCTGCGGGACTTCTGGCAGCAGGGGCAGGCATCGCAGCTGCGGGAAATGGCGGACTGACTGCTATGATGCTGTGTATGGCCGCAGCTGTGGTTCTTGCTGCGGCGGGGATTGCGATGCTGAAAGCAGGCAGCAGAACGCGGAAGACCGGGGAAGAGGACAGCAGGAAACTGGAATGGGAGCTGGAGCACATCCGTTCCGAACAGAGGGAAAAGAGAATCAGATATGAAAACGTCCGGGATCAGTATGAGGAATCCGGCAAAAATGAGCGGCAGATCCGGCTGGAAGAGAAGTGCCGGGCGCTGGAAATGGCGGCTTCGGAGCTCGGGAAAGCGGCGCAGGTGACCGGGGACAGTATGGAACGCCGGGTGAGCAGACGGGCGTCGGAGATACTTTCGGCTGTCACAGACGACAGATACCGTTCCCTTGAGACAGACGGACAGGGTGATATTACCGTGTGGGACGGCATAAGGAAGATCCCTGCCGGGCGGCTGAGCAGAGGAACAGTTGAGCAGATATACTTTTCGATCCGGATGGCGGCTTCGGAAATACTCTCGGAAGAGCCGGTACCGGTTATCCTTGACGATGTATTTGCATTTTATGATGACAAACGGCTTGAATCTGTATTAAAATGGTTGAGCAGACAGGAAAAGCAGGTTATAATATTATCCTGTCACAGACGGGAAGGAGAGATACTGCAGTCTATACAGGGCGCTTCCCGGTCCGGAGACAGACCGGACGAAACTTGATTATTTTTACATGATATATTTAGGAAAGAAGAGTTTCAGGATGAAGATAAATTTGCCGAGAAAAGTGCTGATGATTATTAATAATCTGCAGCTTCACGGATATGAGGCGTACGCGGTGGGGGGCTGTGTGCGCGATTCGATTCTTGCGAGAAGACCGGAAGACTGGGATATTACCACATCTGCGCGCCCGGAGGAGATCAAGAGGCTGTTCCGCAGAACCGTTGATACCGGAATTGAGCATGGAACAGTTACGGTACTGCTGGGGAAGGATGCTTATGAGGTGACAACTTACCGGATCGACGGGGCTTATGAGGACAGCAGGCACCCGAAAGAAGTGCGTTTTACAAACCGTCTGGAGGAAGATCTGCGGCGGAGAGACTTCACGATCAATGCCATGGCGTACAACGATGATGTGCGGCTGGTGGATGTGTTCGGCGGAATGCAGGATCTGAACCATCATCTGATCCGGTGTGTAGGGGAACCGAAGGAGCGGTTCGGCGAAGACGCTTTGAGAATTCTGCGGGCGGTGCGCTTCTCTGCACAGCTTAATTTCCCCATCGAGCCGAAGACTGCCGAGGCTGTCAGAGAGCTGGCTCCCACACTTAAGAATATCAGTGCGGAGCGTATCCAGACGGAGATGGTTAAGCTCCTTGTATCGCCTCATCCGGAGCGTATTCAGGATGCGTATGAACTGGGAATTACGAAAGTGATCCTTCCCGAATGGGACGCCATGGTGGGAGTGGAACAGAATACGCCTCATCACAGATACGATGTGTCAGGACATACGCTGCGTGCTCTGAAGAATATAAAAAGAGATAAGATTCTCCGCCTGACAATGCTTTTTCATGATATGGGCAAACCGTCTGTCAGGACGACAGATGAGACCGGAAGGGACCATTTCAAAGGTCACGCGCTGGTCAGTGAGGAGATTGCCAGAAAGGTTATGCGCCGATTGAAATTCGACAATGATACCGTGAAAAAGGTGACGCGGCTTGTATGCTATCATGATTACCGGATGGAAGCCACGCCGAAAAATGTGCGGCGGGCCATGAACCGGATCGGAGTGGAGCTGTTTCCGTATTATCTTGCGGTAAGGATGGCGGACGCGAAAGCCCAGAGTCCTTACCGGAGAAGAGAGAAGATTGAAAATATTATTGCTGTGAGGGAGCTGTATCAGGAGGCGCTGCTCAATGACGAGTGCGTTACGCTGCGCCAGCTTGCGGTGAGCGGCCGCGATCTCATGGAGCTTGGGATGAAGCCGGGCAGAGAGCTGGGAAGTATGCTCGGTGAACTCCTGGAATATGTTATTGATGATCCCCAGCGCAATACGAAAGAGAAGCTCTGTGCTTATGTAAAAGAAAAACTTGATTTGTAATCACATTTAGAATCATACTCAGGCTGTCCCCGTCATACATTAGAGAGAGTCAGAATATGCGGTGACAGGGGGCAGCCATGAGAGAAGAGTACGAACTGGAAGTATTGGAGCATTATGACATAGAAGTAAGGAGCACCCGAAAGATAAGGGGTGCGTTTTTTTGCGATACAAATGAGGGAACGATGCTGCTCAAAGAGACGAAGATATCGGGGCAGCGCGCTCCCTTATTGTATTTTGTACTGGACTCTCTTGAAACGACGGGAAATGTTAAAGTTGACACGCCTGTTTTTACGAGAGACGGCGAACTGCTCGTAAATTCAAGGGACGGAAAAAAATATATGCTGAAGAAATGGTATCAGGGCAGGGAATGTGATGTGCGGCAGGAGAAGGAAGTGCTCAGGGCCGCGGAGCGTCTTGCCGTGCTGCACCGGGAGCTCGGAAGGATTTCCCGCGATTCAGAGCAGCTGTCTTCTACGGCGCTTATGACGGGGAGAGATCCCGTGGATGAGATCCGCCGGCACAACCGGGAGCTTAAGAAGGTCAGAAGCTTTATCCGGGGCAGGGTTACGAAGAATGAGTTCGAGTACCTGTTTTTGGACAGCTTTGAGAAAATGTATCAATTGGCGGAATATGTTCTGAAGAGAATGGAAGAATCGGGATGTACGAAACTTTATCATGACAGTGTCAGAGACGGGAATCTGGCGCACGGGGAATACAACTATCATAACCTGCTTGTGACAGAGAATGATATGGCTGTGACCGGATTTGAGCATCTGCATATCGGCATTCAGGTTCATGATTTATATTATTACCTCAGGAAGATCATGGAAAAATATATATGGAAACAAAAAAGTGGATTGAAAATACTTGAAGCATATGAGGGAGTCAGAAAACTGACCCCGGGAGAGCGCGAGTATGTGGGGCTGCGCCTTGCCTACCCGGAGAAATACTGGAAGACGGCCAGTACCTATTACCATTCCAACAAGGCGTGGCTCCCTCAGAAATACGTGGAAAAGCTGGAGCTTTCTGTGCGTCAGAACGAGGAAAAAAGCGCTTTTCTGGAAAATATTTTTTCCATCGGCATATAGTAAAGACCGGTTGCTGTTTCAGCGGAAACATGATATATTAGTACTGGATTTATTGTGATTTTTTTATAAAAAAATCAACAGAAAAAATGGTAGGAGTGGTAAAAATGTATCAGAAAGAGTATGAACGCTGGATGGCAGCGGATCTGGAAGATCCGGATCTGAAACCGGAATTGTCAAAAATTGAAGGAAATGACGAAGAGATCAAAGAGCGCTTTGCGGTAGCGCTGAAGTTCGGAACAGCCGGACTCAGAGGTGTTCTCGGAGCAGGTACGAATCGCATGAATATTTATGTTGTGCGTCAGGCAACACAGGGACTTGCAAACTGGGTTAAGACACAGGGCGGGACACAGACTGTTGCCATCAGTTACGACAGCCGTATTAAGAGCGATGTATTTGCGAAGACAGCGGCAGGCGTACTTGCAGCCAACGGAATTAAGGTAAGAATTTATGATGCACTGATGCCGGTGCCGGCACTTTCATTTGCGACACGGTACTATAACTGCAATGCAGGTGTCATGGTGACCGCATCCCACAATCCTGCGAAATATAACGGGTACAAGGCATATGGCCCGGACGGTTGCCAGATGACGGACGATGCAGCCGCAATCGTATATGAAGAGATCCAGAAGACCGACGTGCTGACCGGAGCTAAGTATATGTCATTTGCCCAGGGAGTTGAGGAAGGGCTGATCCGCTTCGTGGGTGACGACTGCAAGAGAGCGCTCTATGATGCCATCGAATCCCGTCAGGTACGTCCGGGACTCTGTAAAACAGCCGGCCTGAAGCTGGTGTACAGCCCGCTGAACGGATCAGGGCTTATGCCGGTGACTCAGGTATTAAAGGATATCGGTATTACGGATATTACGATCGTTCCGGATCAGGAGTACCCGAACGGATACTTTACAACCTGCAGCTATCCGAACCCGGAGATCTTTGCAGCACTGGAGCAGGGACTTAATCTTGCCAAAGAGACGGGGGCTGATCTGATGCTGGCGACAGATCCGGATGCGGACCGTGTAGGTATTGCCATGAAATGCCCGGACGGTTCTTACGAGCTGGTAAGCGGAAATGAAGTGGGTGTGCTGCTTCTGGACTATATTTGTGCAGGACGTATTGAGAAGGGGACAATGCCGGAGAAACCGGTTGCGGTTAAGTCTATTGTTTCTACGCCGCTGGCAGATGCAGTAGCTGAGAAGTACGGCGTGGAGCTTCGCAGTGTCCTGACCGGATTTAAATGGATCGGCGACCAGATCGCACAGCTTGAGGAAGCCGGAGAAGTGGATCGCTTTATCTTTGGTTTCGAGGAGAGCTACGGATACCTTGCAGGACCGTATGTGCGCGATAAAGACGCGGTGATCGGATCCATGCTGATCTGCGAGATGGCGGCTTATTACAGAAGCATCGGCAGTTCACTTAAGCAGAGAATGGAAGAAATCTATGCGGAGTACGGCCGTTACCTGAACAAGGTTGACAGCTTCGAGTTCCCGGGATTAAGCGGAATGGACAAGATGGCGGGTATTATGGAAGGCCTGAGGGCAAATCCGCTGACAGAGATCGCCGGATACAAAGTGACATCCGTAACAGATTATGAGAAACCGGAGGAGACAGGACTGCCGGCAGCCAACGTTCTGATCTACAAGCTGGAGAACAATGAGACTGTAATTGTCCGCCCGTCAGGAACAGAACCGAAGATCAAAATCTACTACACAACACTGGGTAAGGACCTCGCCGAAGCAGAGAAAGAGAAAGAAAAACTCGCTGAAGCACTCAAACCGATAATGGCATAGAATAATGCCCTAAAAACGGTGAAAATTCTTGACAAAGGTCAGGTAAACCGTTATAACAATACATAAAGGCGGAAAATGCGGACGTTCGGGCATTTTCCCCTTTAATAAATCAGAACAGAAATTGTATGTATGTACAATAAAGAGGAGGAATTTATCCATGAACAAAACAGAATTGATCGCAGCTATTGCAGAGAAAGCAGAGATTTCCAAGAAAGATTCTGAGAAAGCATTAAAAGCTTTTGTTGATGTTGTTACAGAGCAGCTTAAAAACGATGATAAGGTTCAGCTTGTAGGATTCGGAACATTCGAAGTAAGCAAGAGAGCAGCAAGAGAAGGAAGAAACCCGCAGACAGGAAAGACAATGAAGATCGAGGCTTGCAAGGCACCGAAGTTCAAAGCAGGAAAAGCTTTAAAGGATGCAATCAACTAATCTTTGATTTACCATAGAGTGAGTTATAAAAGGACAGGCACTTACGATGAAAAATCATTGTAAGTGCCTTTTGGCACTTCCGGTGATTGGCAGAAAGGAAAAAATATGCGTTTAGACAAATTCTTAAAGGTATCCAGACTGATCAAGCGCCGTACCGTAGCAAATGAAGCCTGCGACGCGGGCCGCGTTATGGTCAACGACAAGCCTGCGAAAGCTTCTGTACAGGTAAAGCCGGGCGATGTGATAGAGATCCAGTTCGGCACGCGCAATGTGAAAGTCAAAGTTATGGAGCTGAAGGACACTACGAAGAAGGATGAGGCTTCCGATCTCTTCCAGTACTTATAGGTATAATTTGGTGCAGCCTCTCATATATTTAAAAACAGAGTGGGAGGGAGTACAGATGGAAGAACAGCGTATTGCAAAATCGCACAAGCTCGTAGTAAATAACAGGAAAACAAGTATGGTGACAGGGGTTCTGGACGTTCTTTCTTTTGACCTGAACGAGATCCTGCTGGAGACGGAGCAGGGGATGATGATGGTGAAAGGGACGGATCTCCATGTGAACAGGCTGAGTGTGGAAAAAGGAGAAGTGGATCTGTCCGGAAATATTGACAGTATTGCTTATTCAAGCGCCACACCGGCGGGAAAACAGGGGGAGAATTTCCTGTCAAAACTTTTTAAGTAGGAGCGGACAATGATATTGGGGATCGGTGCGGAGAGCGGAGTCTTTTTATATGCGGTACTGGCGGGTGTCTCTGTGCTGTGCGCGTACCGGATACTGATGATGTTCAGAAAGCTGGTCCGGCATAATCTGATCATAACCGGTGTGGAAGATGTGATCTTCTGGATCGGAGCCAGTGTTTATATTTTCCGCAAGATGTATGAGACGACTTACGGGAGCATTCGGTGGTTTTTCGTACTGGGGATTCTGTGCGGTGCCGGCACGGCGTTTCTCCTGTTCCGGCTGCCGGGTAAAATTTGTGCAAAGACTAAGAAAAGTCTTGAAAAGTATACAAAAAAAAGATAAAATATTTACACAATGGGGTATAAAATTATATTAATAAGATGGGTGAGTATGAATGAGCAAGACAAGACGACAGCAGAATGCGGGCCGTTCAAAAAGGAAAAGAAACACGCGGCTCAGACATTATAAACAGAGTATACTGATGGTCTGTATGGTGCTTATATTCCTGTCGGGAGCTCTCGCGGTTGGTTCTTTAAACCTTAATGCGAAGAATGCCGGGTATAAGGAACAGGAGAAGGAGCTTCAGGCGCAGATCGAGGAAGAAAAGCAGCGGTCGGAAGAGATAGACGAATATGAAGAATATGTCAAGTCAGATCAGTATATTAAGGATACGGCGGAGGACAGGCTGGGTCTGGTAGATCCAAATGAGATCGTATTCAAGCCGTCAAAGTAGCCGGACTGAATGAAACTGAACAGTGAGGAAAATATACAAATGAAAACTCCGGGAGAATTCTCCCGGAGTTTTTTGCGATTCAGCCTTTATGGACGGGCTGATGAACGTTTTGCCTGATAAGAAACGGCGGAAAGGAGATACGGCATGAACAAGGGACAGGCACTTCACGGCAGCCCCTATGTGGAACAGATCGAAAAATATGCACATTCCCTGAAACAGCTTTCCCGGACATTTATGGGACTGGAGGAGAAGAAAAAAGCGTTTTCCAATGAGGAAATCGAAGAGATGTTTACCCGGGTCAGGGAGAAAGTGTGCGGAAAGTGTGAAAAATGCGGATGGTGCTGGGGCGAAAATTTCGTACATACATATCAGATGGGGTATGAGATACTCTCTGCCGTAGACCAGTACGGGAATGATCTCAACACGGAAGTAAAACGGAAGCTTATGCAGCGTTGTATTATGGCGCCTCGTTTTCTGAGGGAAATGCTGGCGGGATTCCATGATGCAAGACAGAATATTATGTGGGTAAACCGGATTGCGCGCAGCAGGGAGAGCTGCGCCATACAGATGGATACATTTGCGGATATGATCGAAAATACCGCAAGAGAACTTGAAAACAGCATATTTACAGATGAAAGACTTGAAAAGCGTATTATGGCGTCGCTGAAAAAGAAGGGGCTCCGTGTACTGTATACACATTTTTTTATGAACAGTGAGGGTAAGTATGAGATTCACGTTACTGTCAGAAGCATGAAAAAACAGAAGGTTACGGTAAAGGAAGTCGTGCGTGCGGTTACGGATTGTGTCGGACGGAAATTCATCCTTCCGGGCGACAGTGCCCAGATGGTGGGCAGCGATTATATGACAGTGGTGTGTGTGGAGGGACCCTCTTTCTATATTATGCACGGTACGGCAAGAATCGGTAAGGACTGTTCGCAGGTATCCGGAGATAACTTTGCCCTCATGGAGATGCCGGGAGGAAAATATGCAGTGGCGCTCTCGGACGGGATGGGATCCGGAGAGGCGGCGTGCCGGGAGAGTACGCTGGTTATTGAACTTCTGGAGGAACTCTTGAATGCCGGATTCCCTGAGAAGACAGCCATCCAGATGATCAACACGACGCTTGTTATCGGGCGTGAAGAGATTCATTATTCAACGGTGGATATGACGGTGTTCGATCTTTATACCGGGGAGTGTGAAATTATAAAAGCAGGTGCCTCCTCCACATTTATCCGGAAGAAAGACAGTGTGGAGCATTTAAGTTCCACCAGTCTTCCGATCGGAGTAATGAACCATATAGATATTGACTCGGTAAAACGGCAGCTGGAGGACGGAGATTTCGTAATTATGGTTACGGACGGAGTTCTGGATGCGCTTCCGGTAGGTGAACAGGATATTCTTCTGGAGACAATTATACAGGGGAGCGAGATTACAAATCCGAAAGAGCTTGCTCATCATGTGCTGGAACAGGTGCTTGCGTGGACGGGAAAAGAGCCGGCGGATGATATGACTGTGATGGCGGTGGGCATATGGAGAGATTAAAGAGCGTTCAGCGGTCTTTATATGCAGCAGCCCGGCCATGGGACTGAACTGTTATCTTTACAATTTCAACTGAATTGGTTATAGTTTACATATGATGAAGAATATAGTGGAACAGACAGAATTATTTATAAGAAAATACGGCATGATCGAAAAGGATGACGTAGTGATCGCGGGCGTATCGGGCGGAGCGGATTCGGTATGCCTGCTTTTTATACTCTGCAGACTTCAGGAAAGGCTCGGCTTTCAGGTGAAAGTGTGCCATGTGAACCATGGACTGAGAGGCAGGGAGGCAGATGCGGATGAGGAATATGTGAGGAATCTGTGCGCATCTATGAATGTACCCTGTCGTATTTTTCGTGAAGATGTGGAATTAATTGCCGTAAAAAGGAAACAATCTCTTGAGGAGGCCGGGCGCACCGTCCGCAGGGCGGCGTTCGGGACAATGTGCAGGGAAGACGGGGGCACGAAGATCGCCACCGCCCATCACAGAGATGATAATGCAGAGACGGTACTGCTTAATATTGCAAGGGGAACCGGACTGAAGGGTCTGTGCGGGATCCGGCCGGTTCAGGGAAGATGGATCCGGCCTCTTCTGGACTCTGACCGTGAGCAGATCGAGACGTTCCTTAAAGAACAGGGATTATCATGGTGTACCGATGTTACGAATGAGGAGGATGATTATACAAGAAACCGGATACGCCACAATATTCTCCCGGTGATGAAGGAACAGATCAATGCCGGTGTCGTCCGGCATCTGGAGGAACTTTCCATACAGGCGCGGGAAGTCTGGGACTATCTGGAACATGGAGTGCAGGCGGCGTGGGAACGCTGCGTGTACGTACGGGAAGAACAGCAGGAAGCAAATGAAGCCGGAGAGAAACAGGGTCCTGCCGAAATCCGGATCAACGGGAACGCGTTCGGACAGGAGGCATCCGCCGTACAGAAACAGCTGGTAAAAGAGTGCATAGCGGCTGTGCGGGGAGGCGAGAAAGACATCGGGGCCGTGCATCTGAAGGCAGTTACAGATCTGTTCAGCAGACAGTGCGGAAAGAAGCTTGACCTGCCGGGAGACATTGCCGCCGAGCGGACATACGACGGTGTCGTGATCCGGAAAAACAGGGAAGTAAAAAGAGCGGCGACCGGGGATGTACGGGAAGTACGGCTTAATATCCCCGGAGAGACTCTTCTGCCGGACGGAATTCACAGAGTGAGATGCCGGTTTGCAGACATTTCCGAGAAGGACAGGGCAAAAGAGATCCCACAAAAAAGCTACACGAAATTGATTGACTATGATATAATAAAATATGGTCTTTCTGTGAGGACACGGCAGAGCGGGGACTATCTGGCAGTGGATGAGAGGGGAAGCCGCCAGAAGCTGAAATCATGGTTTATTAACGAAAAAATCCCGCGTGAGCTCAGAGACAAGATATTTCTTGTGGCGGACGGACATCATATCGTCTGGATACCGGGCTGGAGAATGAGCCGCGCCTGTCAGATCAGTAACAGGACAAAGAGGATTCTTGAGATAATAATAACGGAGGATAAGAAAGATGTCAGAAACGATCAGAGTGCTGGTTCCGGAAGAGAAAGTTGATGAGAGAATCAGGGAGCTTGGTAAGCAGATCAGTGAGGATTACGCGGGAAAACAGGTTCACCTGATCTGTGTGCTCAAGGGCGGCGTATTCTTTATGTGCGAGCTGGCAAAACGTATTACCGTGCCGGTATCCATGGACTTTATGTGCGTGGGCAGCTACGGAGACGGGACCGCGTCAAGCGGAGTTGTGCGTATTGCAAAAGACCTTGACGAATCCATTGAAAATAAAGAAGTGCTTATCGTAGAAGATATTATCGATTCAGGCAATACACTGTATTATCTGATCGATGTACTGAAAAAAAGAAATCCGGCCAGCATGAGGCTGTGCACGCTTCTGGACAAACCGGACAGAAGAGTGAAAGATGTGAAAGTCGACTACTGCGGGTTTGAGATCCCGGACGAATTCGTGGTAGGGTACGGGCTTGACTACGCCCAGAAATACAGAAATCTTCCCTACATCGGTGTGGTGGAAGGTCTGGAATAGGAAGGAGTATAAGATTTGGAAAATAACAGGAAATACAGAGGCGTCAGCGGCTCGACGATCCTGATGTTTATCGTGATCGTAGTAGTGGCGCTCTGGATGGCGAGCCGGATGCAGATACACCGGCAGGAGATGACATATACCGATTTTGTGTCCGAAGTAGAAGCAGAAAATGTAACGGATGTGTATATTGATCAGAACCGCGCTGTGCCTACTGGTACGGTGTCCTTCATGCTGAAGGAAGAGGGCGAGAACAGAACGGTCAATGTCTCCAATGTGGAGGATGTTGAAGATCTGCTGTATGAGAATGACGTGACGTACAGCATATCGGCTGTTCCGGAAGATTCGGTCTTTACGACGGTGCTGCTTCCCGTTCTGATTACGCTGGCAGGCGTAATGCTGCTATTCTATCTGATGAACCGTCAGGGCGGAGGAGCCAATGCGAAGGCGATGAATTTCGGAAAGAGCCGTGCCCGGATGACGAATCAGAATGAGATCAAGGTAACATTTGCGGATGTGGCGGGTCTCAAAGAAGAGAAAGAGGAGTTGGAGGAAATCGTCGATTTTCTGAAGGCGCCGAAGAAATATGTGCAGGTAGGAGCAAGAATTCCGAAAGGAGTGCTTCTTGAAGGACCTCCGGGAACCGGAAAGACACTGCTGGCAAAGGCTGTTGCAGGTGAAGCGGGTGTGCCTTTCTTCAGCATCTCCGGTTCTGACTTTGTGGAGATGTTTGTAGGAGTGGGGGCTTCCCGTGTGCGTGACCTGTTCCAGGATGCGAAGAAAAATGCGCCTTGTATTGTATTTATCGATGAGATCGATGCAGTGGCAAGACGCCGCGGCAGCGGTCTGGGCGGCGGACATGATGAGAGGGAGCAGACACTGAACCAGCTCCTTGTAGAGATGGACGGCTTTGGCGTGAATGAGGGAATTATCGTTATGGCGGCGACGAACCGCAAGGATATTCTCGATCCGGCGATCTTAAGGCCGGGACGTTTTGACCGAAACGTTATCGTTGGCCGTCCGGATGTGGGAGGAAGAGAGGAGATCCTTAAGGTTCATGCCAAAAACAAACCTCTCGGCGAAGATGTGGATCTGAAGCAGATTGCTCAGACAACTGCGGGATTTACGGGAGCAGATCTGGAAAATCTTTTAAACGAGGCTGCAATCCTTGCGGCAAAAGATAACCGTGTTTATATCCAGCAGCAGGATATCCGCCATGCATTTGTCAAAGTCGGCATCGGACCGGAGAAGAAGAGCCGGATCGTATCCGAGAAAGAGCGCAGAATCACGGCTTACCATGAGGCAGGGCACGCGATTCTCTTCCATGTGCTGCCGGATGTAGGCCCTGTGTACAGCGTATCTATCATACCTACAGGCGGTGCGGGCGGATATACAATGCCTCTGCCGGAGAAAGACGAGATGTTCAATACTAAGGGGCAGATGCTCCAGGAGATTACAGTATCTCTGGGAGGCCGTGTGGCGGAGGAAGAGATATTTGACGATATTACGACAGGTGCATCTCAGGATATCAAGCAGGCGACTGCAATTGCAAAATCCATGATCACCAAGTTCGGTATGTCTGAGAGACTGGGGCTGATCAATTATGACAATGACAGCGATGAAGTGTTTATCGGACGCGATTTCGGCCATACGTCGAGAGGCTATGGGGAGAAAGTAGCGGGGACGATAGACGAAGAAGTGAAGAGGATCATTGATGAGTGCTATCTGAAAGCGCGTACGATTATTCAGGAACATCATGATGTGCTGGAAGCGTGTGCAAAGCTTCTGCTCGAGAAGGAGAAGATATCGAGAGACGAGTTCGAAGCTTTATTTGAGGACAGCGAAAAAGAGGAGGCTTGATGTTATGAACAGAGACGCGCTGTTCTGCGACGGCACGCAGGATTATGTGATTCCTGCCGAGCCGGAGAAAAATGAAAAGATTACGCTGCGTTTCCGCACTGCGCATAATGATGTGGAGGAAGTACTTTTGCTGACCGGCGACCGCAGCTATTCTATGTGGAAGATCTGTGCGGGAGACGAGTTCGACTTTTATGAGATTGAGTGGCAGTTGGGAGAAGAACCGTTTCATTATTCCTTTGAGATTAAAAGCGGTGAGCAGATCTGGTTTTATAACCGCTATGGTGTATCGGATCACAGGGAAGACTATTATGCATATACGATTGTTCCGGGGTTTAAGACGCCGGAGTGGGCCAAAGGCGCGGTTATGTACCAGATTTTCGTGGACCGGTTTTATAACGGGGATCCTTCGAACGATGTGGAAGACGCAGAATATATCTATATCGGCGCGCCGAGTAAAAAGGTAAAAGACTGGAATCAGGTGCCGGAGGCGCTTGACATCCGCAATTTCTACGGCGGAGATCTTCAGGGAGTTATGGATAAGCTGGATTATCTTCAGGATCTGGGGGTCGAAGTAATTTATTTTAATCCGCTTTTTGTCTCTCCGTCAAACCATAAGTATGATATTCAGGACTATGACTATATCGATCCTCATTACGGAAAAATTGTTGCAGACGGCGGTGAACCGGTTCCGGAGGGAGCACAGGACAATATTCATGCAACAAAATATCAGAAGAGGGTAGGCGATATCCGTAACCTGGAAGCCAGCAACGAGCTGTTCGCAAAGCTGGTGGAAGAGATGCACAAACGCGGTATGCGGGTTATTCTGGACGGAGTGTTTAACCACTGCGGATCGTTTAATAAATGGCTGGACCGGGAGCGGATCTATGAACCGCAGCCGGAATATCCGAAAGGCGCCTATGTGAGCGCGGACAGTCCGTACAGAGATTTTTTCCACTTCCATGACAACCGCGACGAGGCGTGGCCTTATAACGGCAGCTATGACGGCTGGTGGGGGCATGATACCCTGCCGAAGCTGGCATACGAGGATTCGCCGGAACTCGAGCAATATATTATGGATATAGGCAGAAAATGGGTCTCTCCGCCGTATAATGTGGACGGCTGGCGTCTGGACGTGGCTGCGGATCTGGGCTGCAGCAATGAGTATAACCATATGTTCTGGAAACGTTTCAGGAAAGAAGTAAAAGAGGCAAATCCGGATGCACTGATTCTTGCGGAGCATTATGGAGACCCGATCGAGTGGCTTCAGGGAGACGAATGGGACAGCGTCATGAATTACGATGCTTTTATGGAGCCTCTGACCTGGTTCCTCACGGGAATGGAGAAGCACAGCGATGAGCGGCGTACTGATCTGTGGGGCAACCCGGACAACTTTGTGGGCGCGATGCGACACTTTATGTCAAGTATGCTCACCCCGTCGCTTCAGGTGGCTATGAACGAGTTGTCCAATCATGATCACTCGAGGTTCCTTACGCGCACCAATCATATTGTGGGGCGTGCGGAACACGTGGGAGCCAAAGCGGCTGAAGAGGGAATCAACCACGCGGTTATGCGCGAGGCCGTAACCGTTCAGATGACCTGGGTGGGAGCACCTACGATCTACTATGGCGACGAAGTAGGACTGTGCGGGTTTACGGATCCGGACAACAGGCGGACGTATCCCTGGGGACGGGAGGACAAAGAACTTCTTGAGTTCCACAAAGAGATGATAAGGATACATAAAGAGGAAAAGCCCCTGCGGAAAGGTTCAATCAAACTTCTCCATGCAGATCATAATGTGCTTGCATATGCAAGATTCCAGGAGGATGAGCAGATTGTCGTCGTGCTTAACAACAGTAAGGAATTAAAAGAAATCACGGTTCCGGTCTGGCTGTCGGGCGTAAGCAAAGAGGGCAGGATGCAGCGGCTGATCTATACGTATGAGGATGGATATACTACGGCGTATGACGAATATATTGTGGAAAACGGTGAGATCGTACTCAATATGGGACGACATTCGGCGGTGGTGCTGAAGCCTGTGAGACCGGCGTGGTTTTAAAGAAAAAACTGATTTCAGAAAAGGTATAAACAGGAAGAAAGATATGACAAAGAAAATTGCTGTAATCAATGACCTTTCCGGTTTCGGGAAATGCTCTCTCACAGCGGCGATATCGGTAATCGCCGCTATGGGAGTCCAGCCGTGTCCCCTTCCCACGGCGGTCTTGAGTGCACAGACAGGATATCCGAGTTATTACTGTGACGACTATACGGACCGCATGGAGCTCATATACAGAGAGTGGGAAAAGATGAGGGTACATTTTGACGGCATCTGCACCGGATTTATGTCGGGCGAAGATCAGATCGGAAAAGTGCTTGAGTTTCTGGATATATTTTATAAGAAAGATACATTTCTTCTGGTAGACCCTGTGATGGGGGACAACGGACAGGGATTTCCCTTTCTTACTTCGGAACTCCGCTCTGCAATGAAGAAACTGGCTCTGCGGGCGGATATCATTACGCCGAATCTCACGGAACTGTGTATCCTGACGGACACGGACTACCGGATGATTAAAGTGATGACAGAAGAGAAACATCTTGTGACTGTAGCGGAACAGATGGCGCGCAATCTGATGGCCGGAGGAACAAAAGAGGTCGTGGTTACAGGCATCTGTTATCCGGATGAAAAGACCGGACATAAAATGATGGGAAACCTTGTAGTGACGAAAGAAAGCTCTTCGTTTTCCACATTTCCGTTTGTAGGAGAAAGCTTCTCAGGAACCGGAGATCTGTTTGCAGCTGTGATTGCAGGCGGAAAGGCCAGAGGTGATAAGCTTGCAGATTCCATGAATCTTGCGGGAGAGATGATCGGGCTGGCTGTGAAAGATTCTGTAAAGAATGAGGTGCCGAGAAATGAAGGCGTGGATTACGAGCAGTATCTGTGGATGCTGACAGAGAAGAACAGAAAGAGTTGACATCATTCGTATGTCACTTATAATTTTTATATGATAACTGATATGGACGGCAGACTTCGGGTCTGTCGTTTTTTTGTTTAATTAGGAAACTTCGTTCCCTATTAAACAAAACGCTCCGCGAGATGCGCACTCGCGCGAAGTGGATATTTGTCGCTAAAGCGACCGCGCTCGGCGCGAGAGTTCCGCAAGCGGAACTCTTTGTTCTAGTGGCGACCGCTTACAATTCCGGAATGTGCCTTTTGAAACTTACGATGATTGCAACAAAACGGAGTCCGGATGACTCGAATATATAACAGGAGATATCGGACTGGATATTACATATGATGCACAGCGCTGTTATAACCGGCAGCTGTATGAGAGGAGGGGTGCGGATGAATTCAATCGGGAATGAGCCGTCAGAGGAACTTCAGTTGATACGGAGTGCAAAAAGAGGGGATGTGAAAGCGTTCTCCAGATTATATGCAGGAATCTATACAGACCTTTATAAGTTTGCCCTGTATACGATACGGCATCGGCAGGACGCCGAAGATGCCGTCAGCGAGACGGTTATGACGGCATGGGAGAAGATGAAGCAATTGAGGAAGGACGAATCTTTCCGAAGCTGGATGTTTACGATACTGAACAATCAGTGCAGGAAGATTCAGCGCGAGCGGAAGAAACAATACGCAGCAGACGCTTACGAAACAGAGGATTCGGAACTGGAGAAACGGCTCTGCAGTGAACCGGACTATGCGGGGCAGCATGATGTGAGGGCAGCTTTTGGGGTTCTGGAAGAAGAGGAGCGAATTATTGTGGCATTTTCGGTATTCGGAGGCTATCAGAGTGATGAGATCGGCAGGATGACCGGGTATAATCCCGCTACTGTCCGTTCAAAGAAAAAGCGGGCTCTTGAAAAGATGCGAAAAATAATTGAACCGGAAGTGTAGAGAAGCAGGAGAGGAGGATGGATATGGAAAATCGGGAAAAGGAACTGGAAGAACTGATCCGCTCAATGGCGGAAGATACGGGTATTCCGGCGTCGATCCACCCTGACGCTGTGGAGAAGAAACTTGAGGCGACCAAACGGGAGAAAAAACGCAGACTCAGGAAAAAAAATATTGCCGGCGCAGCGGCGGCGTGTCTGTGCCTTGCCGTCGGTATCACAGGAGGATTTCTGCATTTCTTCCGTGGCAGTTCGGACACAGACAGTATGATGTCAGGTGCGTCATCGTCAGGCGCGGCAGACGGAGCGGCATCAGAAGTAAAAATGATTGCTTCGGCGGAAAGTTATGATGAAATCTATGACTGTATTCAGGAAGAAAGACGTCAGCAGACAGCAGACACGGGAATATTCGACTGGCTCGGCAGTTCCTCTGATTCGGCTTCATCTGCCGATTCGGGCACGGAAGAAAGTGCATCGGCCGATTCGGGGGCATCATTCTCCGGCAATACGGGCGAGGAATATTCCGATACGAATGTGAGGGAAGAGGATGTGGGAGAGGCGGATATTGTAAAGACGGACGGAAGCTTTCTCTACATTGTAAACGGGCATACTGTCGAGATTGTCGGAATAGAGGCGGCACAGATGGCAAAACTGTCGGAGATTCCTTTGGAAGACGACTGTTATGTGCCGGAACTATATGTACAGGGCGACCGGCTTGTTATTGTATACGGCCGGACGGAATATGCCGAAGCGGAAAACGGAGCCGGAGGTGCATACAAAGATTATGTGTGCGCGGCAGTTTACGATATAAGTGACAGGGCAGAGCCTAAGAAAGCGGGCGAGATTTCCCAGAGCGGCTGCTATAACACAATGCGGGTGAAAGACGGGTATGTGTATATGATCAGCAGTTTTTATGCAGAACTGGCTGTGGCACGGGATGATACCTGTGCGTATATTCCCGAAGTGCAGGGAAGTATGATTGAAGCATCCGATATCTATATGCCGCAGAGTATGATAGGAGACCAGTATACTGTGATTACATCTTTTTCACTGGAAAACCCGGAAGAAAAGACGGACAGCGCAGCCGTATTCGGAAGCAGCGGAATGTGTTACGTAAGCGCGGAAAATATTTATATAACTGAGAGCTGTTACGGTGAGGAAGGTACGGATGTGACCGGTACTGCCATCCGTAAGATTTCCTATAAGGACGGCATTCTGCAGGGAACGGCCCAGACAAAAGTGGACGGCACACTCAATGATTCATTCAGTATTGATGAGTACAACGGAAATCTCAGACTTGTGACAACTGTCAGCCAGGTAAGCACCGGCAACACGGGATTCGGGGGATTTTTCAGCGGAGACAGCGGGGAGACACAGGCGCGGGAGGACAGTAATTCCCTCTATGTGCTTGATCCGGATCTGAAAATCATCGGAGAGATCCATGACCTGGCAAAGGATGAAAGTGTGTATTCCGCGCGTTTTATGGGAGATGTGGGATATTTCGTAACATTCAGGCAGGTTGATCCGCTCTTCTCCGTGGATTTGTCCGATCCTGCAAATCCGGAAATTATCGGCGAGCTGAAGATACCGGGATTTTCAGAGTATCTTCACCCGTACGGAGACGGAAAGCTGCTGGGAATCGGAATGGATGTGGATGAAGCGGGCGTGATAACAGAAGGTGTGAAAGTATCCATGTTTGACGTGTCTGACCCGTCCGATGTAAAAGAGCTGACCAACTGTGTGCTGGAAGATATGTATGGAACAGATGTGGGAGATAATTATAAAGCTGTCTTTGTAGACGTGGAGAAGAATCTTTTCGGCTTCCTTGCATACGGAAATGTGAGTAAGTATTATATCTTTACCTATGACGAAAACGGCTTCCGGGAAGTGTTCTCGAGAGAACTGACAGTGTACGGGGATGTACGGGGCTTGTATGTCGGTGACAGATTCTATCTTGTGTCAGGAAATACAGTAGAGTCATTTACAATGGATGGATTTAAAAAAGTGGATGATATAGTTTTGTGATTTTGAGGCCGTCATTTGGCCGGGAATGCGTACCATTCCTTTTGTCCGGAAAATAACGGATTTTTCGACGACTCTTCTCGAAAAATATTCGATTTATGCAGATTCATTAATATTTAGAGAGATCATTAAAATTTGTTGTTGAAAAATGAACGGACTGTATGGTGAAATGTGATCTATAGTATCAGAAATCACTAAGAACCAGGAATGGAGGAAAGGTACATGAAGCAAAAATGGCAAAAGACGGCTTCACTGGCGCTGTCTGCTGCAATGGCGACAGGTATGCTGGCAGGGCTGATCCCGGCCGAAGCTTCTGCCGAACCGGCGGAAGAAGGGAAGATTCAGGCGGAGTTCTTTGTCTCGCCGGAGGGGAGCGACAAGAACGATGGTTCTTACGGGC
This sequence comes from uncultured Ruminococcus sp., assembly GCA_904377845.1. Lineage (GTDB taxonomy): Bacteria > Bacillota > Clostridia > Lachnospirales > Lachnospiraceae > Mediterraneibacter. Next base: position 70,836 of record CAJFGR010000003.1, read on the forward strand.
ACCCGTTCGCTACATTGGAGGCAGCAAGAGATGCTGTACGCAAGATCAACGATGATATGACCGGGGATATCTATGTATTTATCGACGGGGGAAATTATTACGTTGACGAGACAATCGTGTTTGACGAGCAGGATTCTGGTACAAACGGACACAAAATTGTTTACCGGAATCTGGATGAAGTTGCCAGCGCAAGCTTTATCGGCGGAAAGCAGGTGGACTCAGAGTGGAAACTTGTCGAAAACAAGGGTGCTGACGCGGATCTCCCGGATTCGGCAGTGGGAAAAGTCTATAAAACAAATGTTGGAACAGACTATATTTTTGACACAATTTATGTAAATGATGAGCGTGCAACCCTGGCGCGCACGCAGAATAAGGAACAGATTGCGGGATTTGAATCCGCACTTACACCGTATATGAGGTCTGAGGGAGGCGGAGTCGGAGATCTGATCTATAAGGCAGGCGATCTGGACGAAGAGGCGATAACCGGCCTTGTAAATGCGCAGGAGAGAGGAGATCTTGATGCTTCTGTATATATGTGGGACGGCGGATACTGGGACTGGATGACAGACACCATTCCGATTTCAGCGATTGATACATCAGCCAGAAAGCTTACATATAAGACGGTGGAGGGGCATCCGGAGATGTACCGTCCGAAATATGCGACCAGAAATAATGCACGTTATTTCCTTCAGGGCAACCTGGGCTTTCTGGATGCACCGGGAGAGTATTACTACAACAAGACAACAGGTGATCTCTACTATTATCCGGAAGAAGGAGCAATAGAGGACCAGGATATCGTCATTCCTCAGGTAAAAGAGATCATCCGTGTGGAAGGGCAATCCCGTGAGAGCATGGTAGAGAATATCGAATTCTCCGGCCTCACATTCAAGGATACCAATACGACAGACTGGTATGCTTACGGATGGAACTGGGGAGATGCGGGAGATGGTCTTGGCTTCTACCCGAAAGAAGCAGAGGGCAGTACGCAGCCGTCCTACTGTGAGCAGACAGAGCGTATCGAATTTCAGTATGGAAATATTACGCTTAAAAATACAAAAAATATTACGATATCAAAATCCCATATCACAAATACCGGTATGTTCGGAATCGAAGTATATCTTGCCAACCAGAACACGGTGATCGAAGACTGTTTGATCAATTATACCGGACATGGCGGAATCAATATTGACGGCGGTTATCCGGGCGTCGGCGGGGATGAGAACGGTGACGGCTACAGCCGGGATAATATCGTGCGCAATACGGTGATCCACAATGTGGGCGAACTGATCGGACAGGCGACAGGACTTACGGTACAGCAGTCCGGTTATAATACCTTCTCGAACCTGGAGGTATACAATTCTCCGAGACGCGGTATCTTTATTACGGCAGGAAACAGCAGGAATCCGAATCAGGCATATCCGGACGGCGATGCAGATTATAATGCTATGACAGATATGTATTCACATCACAATAAATTTGAATACATTTATATTCATGACTGTCAGCAGGACGGCGGCGACGACGGCGCATTCTTCGGATGCTACCTGTATAAGGGAAGTGAGAATTACAAGCCGAACTATATCAATCAGATGATCATTGACTCTACAGGAGCCAACCCGACTATGACTGACCTCGGACCGAACTGTATCAATCTCGACATGGGATGCTCCGGATTCGAGCTGAGCAATGTAAAAGCTGTAAATCCGATGAACTTTAATATCGAAGTAAATACGATCAAGCAGTACAAGGATGTGATCAAGTTTGACAACGTCAACATTGATTACGGTACGATGGTAAATGAGATCGATGAGTTCGATGATTCCAAGATGGAATACGACAAGATCGGTGTGACTGCAGACTACCCGGCAGAATTTATGAATGCAGTGACAAAAGATTTTGTGGAGACACCGGAAGATCTTTATTTCTCAGAAGATTTTGAAGCGGGCCTGAACTACACGAAATGGGCTGCAGCAGGAACAAATCCTGAGATTACAACACAGTGGTTCTCTGAGGATCCGCTCAGCGGAAAACAGGGAGTTGAACTCTCAGGAAACAGCAGACTTTACCGTGAGTTCGGAGAAGAGCTCAACAAAGTTGTGACAGTTATGATGTTTGACCGCCAGAATAATAATCTTGCCGCTTATGACTCGGGAAGACAGAACTCGGCAAAGGTTACTTCAATCGCAAGAGCGGATGACGGGGAGAACATTATCGGTATCGGACTGGACAGCAATAATATGAACAATTACGTTGTTCAGACCGGCGATGAAAAAGAAGCGACAGAAGTGCAGAGAACATTCGGATGGCATGAGCTGAAATTCGACTATACATCCGGCACAGATGTGAAATTATACATCGACGGCACTCTGGTGAAAACAGTGGATGCAGAGGGATTTGATTATGTATCCCTTGGATCGGATGACGGATATGGAATCGCTTACTACGACCAGCTTTATATCTACGGCGGCGCAGAGGCAGAAGATCCGGGCAATGTAACAATCCCGGCTCCTCCGGAGTATGATTCGTCCAATGACAACAAGGAACAGCTTAATCTGGATCTGGAAGACGGAAAACTTCCGGAATTCGAACCGACAAGTGACAAAACAAAGTTGGAGATTGTGGAAGATCCGGATAATCCGGAAAATAAGGTGCTTTATAATGATATTCAGGACGGACACAATTTCTATCAGACCGGCAACAAAGAGTGGACTAATTATGTGATGAATCTGAAGTGGAAGTTTGCTGGATGGGGAGATCAGGATATCCTTGGAAAAGCGTACGATAACTTTACTATCTTCGTGATGACCAATCTGGATGGAGATGAACGGCCGAATAATCCGGGGTCTTATCAGATTGTATACAGAAGAAATGTGAACGGAGAAAACGGATTTGAAGCGGGAGTACCCTATTTCGAGATCTGCAAACATTCACGGGGTGGAGATCCTGTGTTAGGGCGATCTGCAGCACCTGAAGGATTCGATGAAAGTGCATGGCATGAGTTACAGATTCAGACGTTCGACGGAAAAGTCGGATTTGTTATCGATGGCAAAACTCTGCTGACAGCGAATGACGGCACTTATACCTATGGCGGCATAGGATTCGGAGGAATTAACGCAAAGGTTTATATGGATGACATCCAGATGATATCCAATCCGACGTATGTGGAATATCCGGATAATTTCGGACTGACCAATGCAACAGTGAACGGTAACTTCAATCCGGATTACTATATGTACAGTGCGGTGATAGAAGACAAGGAAAAACCTGTTGTTATGGAACTGCCTAAACCGGTTCTCGAAGGGGCATCTGTGAAAGTTGCATTGAATGGCGAAGACATTACGGAGAAGTTTGCAGAGACGGGAAAAGCCGAACTGGAACTGAAAAACGCAAGCAACACACTTGTGATCTCCGAGGTGACGTCTGCAGGCAGCAAGGATTATACGATTTACATAGACAACAGCGGCAAGGTGACAGAAGTCGCTCCGATTGATCCGATCTCTACAGGAGCGGGCAAAGCACCGGAACTGCCGGCTGAGGTGAATGTGAAGTTTGACGACGGTACAGAGGCAAGCGCCGCTATCGTATGGAATATGGTAAATCCGTGGTCTTATAAGCAGCCGGGAGAATTCACAGTCAAGGGAGTTCTGAAGGATTACAATAAGACAGTTACAGTAAAGGTTACGGCGGACGGACTGCAGTCAATAGGAAAACTGGCTGATATTAAAACAGAAGCGGGAAAAGCGCCTGCTTTGCCGAAAACAGTGTCAGCGCAGTTCCTGTCCGGAGCAAAAGATCTGCCTCTTACATTTAAGCAGGCTGACGCTTCCCTTTATGAAAAGGCGGGAACAGTCGTGCTTGTCGCTGAGGCGGAAGGATACAACGGAACTCTTCTGCAGAATGTAACTGTGACAGGTGAAGGAACAGATCCGGAGGACCCGGATAAACCGGGTGATCCGGATAAACCAGGCGATCCGGATAAACCGGAAGATCCGCAGAATCCGGATGACGGAAACGGATCAGGCTCCGATGCAGGACAGGGAGATAATTCAGCCGATGGAAACGGCGGAAATGATTCGTCCAACTCAGGGAACTCCGATGGACATCAGACGGTACAGACCGGAGATGATACATCAGTTACGGCGGTTGTGGCAGTGATGGGTATAGCAGCAGTACTGGCAGGCGGAACACTAATCATAAGAAGAAAAATGCATAAATAAAAAATAACGGGGAGCGGTTCCTGATGTTATATCAGTGAACCGCTCCCCGGTTATAATAATCTGTCCGTTATTCCTCTGCGGACTCCTCTCCCTCGGCCTCTGTATCTGCAGCAGATGCATGAACCTCAGTAATGGTTACTACAGTTGCATCCAGATCTGTTGTCAGATCGACGTCTTTATCTTTGGCGATATCAAGGTCTTTCACGCGGATCGTATCGCCGACTTTCAACTCTCCGATATCCAGTTCGATCTTCTCTACCAGAGCAGACGGCAGTGCCTTAAAGGCTACTTCATGCAGCATCTGCTGCGGTACACCGGCGATAAGCTTATCTGCATTGAGCAGATGGATCTCTGCTGAGGAGTGAACTTTTTCTGTGCTTACAAGAGCCTGAAAGTCTATCTCGTCAACCCCGCCTTTGAGCGGATTAAAATCAACTTCCTTAATCAGGGCATCATATGCTTCCCCGTCTACTTCAAGACGGATTCTTCCGCCCTTTCCCTCGGTCTTAAGAAGCTTCTCTACGTCGCCCTTCGCCATTTTCAGCGGAATGGACTCCTCCATCTCACGGCCGAAAATACAGCCTGTAACAAATCCTTCACGTCTAAGTTTCTTGGCTTTGATTGCCATGTCTCTTTTTTCAGCTTTTAAAGTATTCATTTATCTTTTCCTCCAATCACTGAATCACGCTTAGCAGCCTTCAACTTTGCTTGAACAAATAGGTATTGTTAAGTGTATTTCTTTGCTACATCTACAGTATAGCACCGTTGTCAAGGGGTGATTTACAAGAAAAAATCTCTGTGTTAAGATAAGACAGGAGAATACGAAAAGAGCGCAGAAAGGCAGGAAAACAGTATGAAATATATGATTGCATCAGATATTCACGGATCGGCAATGTACTGTGAACAGATGATTGAAGCATATAAAAGAGAAGGTGCGGAGAGACTAGTGATTCTGGGGGATATTCTCTATCACGGCCCGCGCAATGACCTTCCGGAGGGATATGCTCCGAGAGAAGTGATCGCCATGCTCAATCCGCTGAAAGAGAATTTTCTGTGTGTGCGCGGCAACTGTGACACGGAAGTGGATCAGATGGTGCTTGAGTTCCCGGTTATGGCAGATTATTGTTTTCTTGAACTGCCGGGGGCAGAGCCGGAGACAGCAGAGGGAGAGAAGACGGGGAGAGATGAGCAGGGCAGCGCCTGCGGTATGGTGAGCATTTTCGCCACCCACGGTCATATCTGGCATCCGAAGCATCTCCCGCCGATGAGAAACGGAGATATACTTCTCACCGGACATACGCATATACCGGCGTGTGAGGAGATTAAGGATGGTATGGGAAATAAATACCGCTATCTGAATCCGGGATCTGTTTCGATCCCGAAAGAGGGATCCGTCCACAGTTATATGATATATGAAGAAGGAATATTCCGGTGGAAAAATATGCAGGGGGAGGAGTACATGATATGGAAGACAGATTCGCGCTCCTGATCGACGCGGACAATGTGTCTGCAAAGTATATCCAGCCGATTCTGGATGAATTATCGAAATACGGAAATGTGACTTATAAAAGGATCTACGGGGACTGGACAAGACCAAACAGTGCAAGCTGGAAGGAAGAACTGCTTCAGAATTCCATTACGCCGATTCAGCAGTTCAGCTATACCCACGGGAAAAATGCAACAGACTCGGCAATGATTATCGATGCCATGGATATGCTGTATACGAGTGAACTGGAAGGCTTCTGTCTTGTGTCCAGCGACAGCGATTTCACGAGACTGGCGAGCCGTCTGCGGGAAAGCGGCAAGACAGTGATCGGGATGGGGGAGGACAAGACGCCGTATCCGTTCCGCAAGGCCTGTGATATATTTACAGAGCTGGAGCTGCTCCTCGAGGACAGCACGATGGAGAAGGACGAGAGAGAAGATAAAAGCTCTGTCCATCATACGCACGGAAAGGAACAGAAGAAGCGGACCGCGGTATCAAAAGAACAGATCGAGGAGGCCGTGGTCAAAATTATTACGGAAAATCAGAATGACGACAGAGAAACAGGGCTGGGCGAAGTGGGAAGCCGCCTTGTAAAGCTTTATCCCGACTTTGACGTGAGGCGCTACGGGTACAGCCTGCTGTCAAAATTCCTTGAGACGCTGCCGAAGCTGAAGCTGATTCAGGAGGGGACGAAAGTATCCGTGACCCTGTATGAGGATAAAAGCCGCAAAGAAATGCTGGAGGAATATATCCTGCAGCAGATCAGAAGCGGGGGAAAATACGGCATCGCCCTCAGTGCTCTGGGCAACCGGATCCGGATGAAGTTCGGGGACTTTAAGGTAAGGGATTACGGATTTTCCCAGTTCAAACAGTATATTCAGAGCTTCCAGAATGTGGAGCTGGTGGATGACGGAGAGAGGACAAGAGCTGTATATGTAAAAGAATAACAGCTGTTTATTGCAGAATTATCAAAAAGCGTGAAATTAAAAGGAAGATCAAAATATGTATGGGATAAAACAAATAAAAGAAAGCTTTTATTTTGCATCCTCTTTTTCGATTATATAACATCATAAACGGAAGGGCGGCAATCATCATCCACTGATAATCTCCGAAATATAAACCGTGTGGGACAACAGGTGTAAAATACCACGCATTTCCGAGAATTAGCACATATATAATCTCTAATATCTGCCAGATGACGGTCTGGTCTATATTTGTGAAGAATTCTAAGAAATACATCGCGCGTGCCAGTGGAGCTGTTAAGGAGCACAGACTACAGAACAGGCAGAATATCGAGTAACCAGAGAATAATTTTATCTGGGTATTTTTTATACAATATAATATGATTCCGAGCGATACCCACATGATTCCGCCCTCGCAAACAAAAAAATTTCCGGACAATGCTCCGACGAAATGTGTCCATTCTTGAAGATTCTTGTAGTATATGAGCAGGATCAGTAGTGTGGATGACAACTGCCATACGACCAGGAAAAGAATGGCATATATTTTCTTTAACATCTTTCTTCGCACCAGTGATACTAATGTGATCAGAACCCCTATGTTGAAAAAAGTAGTAAATATATTATTGTGTTCAGCTCCGCTATACGGAAGGAAATAATTAAGCACTGTCCATAAAACTTCCATTCCCAGAGAGGCACAATAAATACGGAGCAGATAATAAAATCTATTTCGCGTATAATCCATACCCCAGACCAGACAGAATAAAAATAACGGAGCTGAAATGCGCCCGATATAACGAAACCATTGCGGCATAATCTCCGGGAAAAACTGACCTGCATGGTCAAAGACCATGCAGATCAGTGCGATAAATTTAAGCTGAAAAGTAGAAAAGTATGCTCTGCTTTCCGTGGAATTCATCAATATCTCGTTACCTCCTTATTTTTTGAGTTATTTGACATAACCTTTGACATCACTTGATACAGAAAAATTATATCATATAATTCCCCATTGTTATCAAGAACCTTGTGGGTTCTAAAATAATTAAAAGAAAAGATATCCCCCCCTTTTTCTGTAGGTATTGACGAAAGGGGGATTGTTTTCTGTAAAATATTTGTAAATTCATGTGTCTTGTCACCTGTAAAACCAAGTGGTATAATTTGCACCATGGTGTGAACTGAAACGGATTGCGGGGGTTCACATAAGCAGAAAAGCAAAGGGGTGTACATATGACAGTAAGAGAAGAAATCGAACAGCTGAAAAGAGAGAAGGACGCGGTAATACTGGCGCATTATTATGTCAGGCCGGAAGTGCAGGAACTCGCAGATTATATAGGCGATTCTTTTTCCCTGAGCAGGACAGCAGTGGGGCTGAAGGAACAGACGATTGTATTCTGCGGCGTTTCGTTTATGGGAGAAAGCGCGAAGGCGCTCAACCCGGAAAAGACAGTTCTCATGCCGGATGCGCACGCAGACTGCGCTATGGCGCATATGGCCGATCCGGAGAAGATCAGTCGGGTGCGGGAGACTTACGATGATGTGGCGGTCGTCTGTTATATTAATTCCACCACAGAGCTGAAGCGATATTCGGACGTATGCGTTACATCGGCAAATGCGGTGCAGATCGTCAGAGCTCTTCCGAACAAAAACATATTCTTTATTCCGGATAAGAACCTGGCTCATTTTGTGGCGGAACAGGTGCCGGAGAAACATTTTATTTTTAACGACGGATACTGTCCGGTGCATCAGCAGATGAAAACAGAAGAGATCCGGAAGGCAAAGGCACTGCATCCACGGGCAGAGGTGCTCTCCCATCCGGAGTGCACGAAAGCTGTACTGGATATGTCGGACTATGTGGGCAGCACGTCCGGAATTATCAAATACGCGGGAGAGAGTAGTGCACACGAGTTCATTATATGTACGGAAGACGGTGTCCTTTTCGAGCTTCAGAAACGGTACCCGGAGAAAAAGTTTTATTTTACGGATACGGAGCCGGTATGTGAGGATATGAAACTTATTACGCCGGAGAAGATTCTCCATGTACTTAAGACCGGGGAAAATGAAGTGATTATGGCGGGAGAACTCTGTGAGGAGTCGAGAAAGCCATTGGAAGAAATGTTAAGACTTGCAAAGTAGGATATGGCGGAAAAGCGGCCGCGGATTATTCCGCGCGGCCGGGAGTCTGATATGAGGAAAGAGGAGAGAAGAATGGACAGACAAACAGACGTGGTCATCGTAGGGACAGGAGCTGCCGGACTTTTTGCAGCTCTCAGTCTTCCGAGGGACAAGGAGATTATCATTATTACAAAGAAAGACGCTGAGAGCAGTGATTCGTTTCTGGCTCAGGGCGGCATCTGTGTGCTCAGGGATGAATCGGATTATGACAGTTATTTTGAGGACACGATGCGGGCCGGACATTATGAGAACCGGAAGGAATCCGTGGACATTATGATCCGGAGCTCAAGAGAAATCATAAAGGAACTGATCGGATATGGTGTCAGGTTCGCACGCAGGCCGGAAAAAGAGGCAGAGGAGCCGGAAAACTTTCTCGACAGTTATGCGTTTACAAGGGAAGGGGCGCACTCCAAGCCGCGTATTCTGTTCCATGAGGATGTGACGGGAAAAGAAATTACGGGAAAACTGCTGGAACAGGTGCGTTCTCTTGAAAATGTCACTATCATGGAGTATACTACCATGACAGACATTATTGTAGAGGACGGCAGGTGCGCCGGTATTACTGCGGAAGATGAACAGGGGAATACCATGCGTCTCTGGGCGCCTGATACGATTCTGGCCAGCGGAGGGATCGGAGGACTCTATGAGCATTCCACAAATTACCCGCACCTTACAGGGGATGCGGTCCGCATAGCGAAGCAACACGGAATACGTCTGGAACATCTGGACTATGTGCAGATCCATCCGACTACATTATATTCGAAAAAGCCGGGGAGAAGATTTCTCATCTCCGAGTCTGTCAGAGGCGAGGGAGCCATTCTGCTGGATAAAAACGGAAGACGTTTTACCGATGAGCTGCAGCCCCGCGACGTGGTGACGGCGGCTATCCGGAAGCAGATGGAAAAGGACGGCACGGATCATGTCTGGCTGTCGATGGAGCGGATCGATAAGGATACGATCCTCAGACATTTTCCTAATATATATGAACACTGTCTGGAAGAGGGCTATGACGTGACCAGGGACTGGATACCGGTAGTGCCTGCCCAGCATTATTTTATGGGCGGCATCTGGGTGGACAGCGACAGCCGTACTTCTATGGAGCATTTGTTTGCAGCAGGCGAGACAAGCTGCAACGGAGTACACGGAGCCAACCGGCTTGCAAGCAATTCCCTTCTGGAGAGCATGGTATTTGCCAGAAGAGCGGCACAGAAGATCACGGCAGATCAGGACGGACAGCACAGCAGTACAGTTCAGTAATGTAGAAGAAAGAGGGGAACAGACATGAATAAAATTACAATGAGGCTTCAGGCGGATCACCTGATCCTTGAAGCGTTAAAAGAGGATATATCAAGTGAGGATGTAAGCACCAATGCGGTGATGAAAGAAGCGGCGGCAGGCGAAGTGGATCTGATCTGCAAGCAGGACGGGATCATCGCCGGGCTGGAGGTGTTCGGGAGAGTGTTCGAACTGCTGGATCCGGATACGAAGACAGAATTCTACTGTAAGGACGGGGATGAGGTAAAAGCCGGGCAGCTGATGGGAAAGGTAAGGGGCGATATCCGCGTCCTTCTCTCCGGCGAGAGAACCGCGCTTAATTATCTTCAGCGAATGAGCGGGATCGCGACTTATACACATTCTGTTGCGGAGCTCTTAAAGGGCGGCAGGACAAAGCTTCTGGACACGAGAAAGACCACTCCGAACATGAGGATATTTGAAAAATATGCAGTGCGTGTGGGCGGCGGATATAATCACAGATATAATCTGTCCGACGGTGTGCTGTTAAAGGACAATCACATCGGGGCAGCAGGCGGAGTGGCCCGGGCGGTGAAGATGGCGAAGGAGTACGCGCCGTTTGTCCGGAAGATTGAAGTTGAGGTGGAGAACCTTGATATGGTCCGCGAGGCTGTGGAAGCGGGAGCGGATATTATCATGCTTGACAATATGTCGCCGGATGAGATGCGTGAAGCGCTCCGCATCATCGACGGACGGGCAGAAACAGAGTGCTCCGGAAATGTGACAAAAGAAAATATAGCCCGGCTGACAGAGCTCGGCGTGGACTATATTTCCAGCGGAGCATTGACACATTCTGCATCTATACTTGACATTTCAATGAAAAACCTTCATGCTGTTTGTTGAGAGGAGGAGACCTGATGACAGGGGCAGACAGAAGGAGTGCAATCGTGGAGCAGATCAGAAACAGTTCTGCTCCAGTATCAGGCAGGGCACTTGCCGTTGCGTTTGACGTGAGCAGGCAGGTGATCGTACAGGATATCGCGCTGATCCGTGCAGCGGGATATGATATTATATCTACAAACAGGGGGTATATTATCAATGAACCCCGCTCGGTGAGCCGAGTCTTTAAAGTCAGACATACGGATGCCCAGCTGGAGGAAGAGCTGAACTCTATTGTAGATCTGGGCGGAAACGTGCGCGATGTAATGGTAAACCACAGGATATACGGAAGGCTGACAGCGGCGCTTAACATTACATCCCGCAGAAAAGTATCCCAGTTTATCACAGATATTGAGAACGGCAAATCCAGTCCGCTTAAAAATATTACCTCAGACTATCATTATCATACGGTAGAAGCGGACAGTGAAGAGACGCTGGACATGATTGAAAATATGCTCATGGACAAGGGTTTCCTTGTGGAGAGCGGGAAGACGGCAGACTAAAGCGTGACAGCAGAAACGGAGTATGTATGGAAGAGATCAGAGCACTGCTGGATGCAGTTTTAAATATAGAATTTATCCGTGCGGTTATCAGTAATCCGCGGAAGAAAGAGGGCATAATAAAGGTTAAGGTACGCCCTCTCGAAAAGCGGGGGCAGCTTGTGTTCCAGTTCGAGTCTTTTACGGCAAAACAGGCTTTCCACAGCAATCTGGATAAAAAAGAAGCCGGGGAGAAGTTCATGGAATATGCAGAACAGTTCCGGCAGATACAGATTGAGACGACCGGTGAGGAATACACTGTACTGATCAGCAAAAAAGGAAAGGCAACGGTCAAAAAAAGCAGAAGAAGGTAAAGACCCGGCAGGCAGATCTCTCACATAACCGGAAGAAGCACTATATTCTGGAGGAAGGCGTGCCTGTCCCTTTCCTGCAGGATCTGGGAGTTATGACAGAGGACGGAAGGATTGTGAAGACGCGGACGGACAAATTCCGTCAGATCAACCGTTTCCTGGAATTTATCGAAGATATACTGCCGCGGCTCGATAGAGAGCGGGAACTTACGATACTTGATTTCGGGTGCGGAAAGTCCTATCTTACCTTTGCTATGTATTATTACCTTCATGAGCTGAAGGGATATGATATCCGGATTATCGGTCTGGATCTGAAGGAGGACGTAATTGAACACTGCGGAAAACTGGCGGAGAAATACGGCTATGAAAAGCTGACGTTTCTAGCAGGTGATATCGCGGATTACACCGGAACAGACCATGTGGATATGGTTGTCACTCTCCACGCCTGTGATACGGCGACAGATTATGCACTTTCCAAGGCAGTGGGCTGGCAGGCGGAAGTAATCCTTTCAGTGCCGTGCTGTCAGCACGAATTAAACGGACAGCTCTCCGGATCCTCAGGTGGGAAAAATCTTGCCCCGGTTCTGGATTACGGCCTTCTGCGTGAACGGTTTGCAGCCCTTGTCACAGACGGGCTCAGGGCAAAATACCTGGAGAGCTCCGGTTATGAGACGCAGGTGCTTGAATTTATCGATATGGAACACACGCCGAAAAACATTCTGCTGCGGGCAGTGCGCAGAGATGCGGACCCCGGAAAAGCACCGGACAGAAGAAAAGCAGAGCAGGCAGCAGAGGATATCAGAAAATGTGAAGAATTTCTGCAGGCAGATCTGACACTGGGACGCCTGCTTTCAGATATAAGGGAGAATAAATAAGAATGAAGAAAAGAGCCATCAAAGCGGGAGTGCTGATTCTTGTGTTTATTGCGGCGCTTGTAATCAGCAGTATAGTCATAAACAGCGGAACGGACGATGAGATTGTGGATATGGGGGCGCCTACTCTCCCCAGAGTCTCATTTACTGTAGGCGGAACAGAGGTGAATCCGCTTTTCGGGTATGTACAGGATATGGATATTACTGCCATGCGGGATACGATTACACCGTTGAATGCAGACGGCTCTTTGTCTGTCAATATTGAAGAAAACAATAATGACATAACCACTGTTAAATATGAGGTATATTCGCTGGACGGAAAAGATAAGTACACGGAGGGGGAAGCGGAGGTGCCCGGGGAAGATGAAGCAGTGAATCTGAGACTTGGAAGTGCTATTTCCGGCGATGTGCGGGAGGCCGTGCTTAAGATTATCCTCACGGTCGGCGACGATTCCGTGAGTTACTATACGAGAGTAGCAATGCCTACAGACCTGGCTACATCCAGATGTCTGGAGTACGCGCTGGATTTTCATGATAAGGCGATCAATAAGACCGGAACCGAAGATCTGCAGAGTCATCTTGAACCGAATGAAGAGAGTGATAATACAACATATCAGACAGTGAATATCCATTCTGATATTACGCACGTACAGTGGGGGGACCTGCAGCCGGAGATTGTCGGGGACGTAGAGTGGAGCATCAAGGAGAGCAACACGGTCTATACGTCTATTCTCGCAAAATACCAGGTGTCGTGCCAGGACGAAAACGGCGGGGCAGCTCTCTATAATGTAAAAGAGTTTTTCCGCGTGCGGTTTCTTGTAGATACGATCTATCTGCTGGATTACAACAGAGACATGGAGCAGATTTTCGAGGGAGCAGAGCAGGATTTTGATGAGAATGGAATCCTGTTCGGAATTACCTCTCAGGATGATATCCAGTACGAGACGAACAGCGATGAGTCTGCCGTGGCGTTTGTGCAGGAGAGGAATCTCTGGCTCTATAATGTGAATAAAGACGAACTGACGGAGATATTCAGTTTCTCTGATCAGGAGGGGCGCGATATGCGCAGCAAGAATGACCAGCACGCGGTGCGCATTATCAGCATGGATGACAACGGCAGTCTGGCTTTTGCTGTGTACGGATATATGAACCGTGGTTATCATGAAGGTGAAGTGGGCGTCGGTATCTATTATTTCAGCGCAGATACAAATGAAATCGAAGAGAAAGCATTTATACCAAGCACCAAATCTTATGCTATTGCAGCAGATGAGCTGGGCAAGATGGTGTATTATAATCACAGTGAATCTATGCTCTATGTACTTGCCGACGGAACATTGTATCAGATTGACCTTGATAAAGACGAACAGACAGTTCTGGCAGAAGAACTGTCGGAGGATCAGTATGCAGTTTCGGACGACGGGCACCAGATGGCCTATCAGACATCCGAGGCCCAGATTAGTGTGATGAATCTGAAGAGCGGAGATACTTATACGATCGATGCGGCCGACGGAGAGGGCGTCCGTCCGCTGGGCTTTATAAACGGAGATTTCATTTTCGGAAAAGTACGCTCGTCAGATGAGGGCGTGACAGTGTCAGGAGAAGAGATCAGTCCGATGTATGAAATCGAGATACGCAATTCCGGAAATAAGACAGAGGCACAGTATTCCTTTACGGATCAGAATATATATACAACGGACATTCTGATCGACGGAAATCTGGTAACACTGAACCGGGTTGTAAAAAGCGGCGACACTTATAACTCCGCATCTCAGGAATTTATTACCAATAATCAGGAACGCAAAGAGTCAAAGGTATCTCTGGAGAGTTACACAACAGATTCGGCAGGAAAACAGGTGCGCATGACATTCGCTGACGGAATAGAAGATGCCGCGCCCGAACTGCTCAAGCCGGGGCAGATCGCTTCAAAGGATCCCCTTACCGTCACACTGAGCGGGGGCGACAGCGGAGAAAAATTCTATGTGTACGGTATGGGAGAACTGGTGGCCATATATGACAAAGCGGGATATGCCGTTCAGAAAGCAAACGAAGTGTCCGGCGTTGTGATCTCGTCAAATCAGGAATATGTATGGGAACGTGGAAACCGTGATCTCGTGTATTCTACAGAGGCGGCAGCGTTTGCCAAAGAAAGCGGCGAGACTTCGCTTGCAGCCTGCGAACGCTATATGGAGCAGTATGAAGCACATCAGGTGGATCTGACGGGATGCACGCTGGATCAGGTGCTTTACGTGATCAACCGCGGCTGCCCGGTTATTGCACTGACAGGCACAGATCATGCGGTGCTGCTGACAGGATATACCATGACAGATATTACCTATATTGATCCGGATGACGGGGAATCGCATACTGTGGGGCTTGATACAATGGAGAAGCAGACGACAGACAGTGGAAATGTATTTATCGGATATATAAAGTAAGGCAGCAGTTCAGCCCTCGTTTGTCAGGGGCTGAACTCTCATATAACAGAACAGGATCAGGCAGTATATTGAGAACGGGCGTGCAGCAGAATGAGAAGTTTTTCTCATGTGCGGCACGCCCGTTTTTATACAGGGAGAATATTATTTTATCAAATTAAGTCTTAGGCGCCTGTCTTAAACAGAATCCCTCTGTATCTGTTCAGCGCTGTATACAGGATCAGTCCAAGTACGCCGCAGGAAATCACTTCTCCGATTCCCACGGTCAGCATCATAAACGGAATCGGAAGCGGCACCATGTAGCCGTACTTCAGTACAAACGGCACAACGATCATATTTGCAATGATCGGCGGGAGCGGCGCAAGATATTTGCTCTTGTTCCTCAGCATCCATGTAAAAACAGCTCCGATCAGTGTGGCAAGGCTTCCGAAGATGATATCCGGAAGAATACATCCGCCGAGAATATTACTGATAAGACATCCCAGAAATACACCGGGAATTGCAGCTGGGGTAAATACCGGAAGAATGGTCAGAGCCTCGGAAATACGGACCTGGACCTCTCCGTAACTGAATGACGCGCCGATAAGAGTCAGCACTACGTAGATTGCGGCTATCATAGCCGCCTGTGCTATGAACAGCACTTTGCCTGATTGGTTGTTTTTCATTTTTCTGTTCTCCTTTAGTTTTGTTTTACGAGTGGAAGGTCTCGAACACTCGATTCATTTAACGCCGGGAATCGGCGGCAAGCCCGATAGACCTTGGTTTTTGCGGGCTTTGCAACGTGGGATAGTATAACATGACATCAGATGAAAATCAATAAAAGTTCCAAAAAAGTTCCAAAAGATGCTATATCAGCCTTTAAGCAGTGACTCAATCAGTCTTGAAGCCTCACTCCGGGTAATTGTCTTCGGATCCCACTTTATGGAAGCGCGTCTTTTGCGGATCAGGTTTTCCAGAAGTGCGATCTGTTTCAATGTAGCAGGCTGTGGCTTTTTTACTCTATATGTAAGCTGCACCGGTTTGAAGAGCTTCGGATCTTTGTCCTCAAAATAATGCGCCAGTGTCTGATAGAGTTTGGCGGTTGCCAGCGCATCATGATATGCCCGGTGGGCGGACTTATTTTCAATATGATAGTAGTCGCACAGGCTTTCGAGGCTTTTAGATTTCAGATCTTTATGTACTTTCTGTGCAATTTTCAGAGTATCGATTCCCATTTTTTCAAAAGAAAGTCCGTCGGCAGCGGCGCTGCATTTCATAAAGCTGTAATCAAAAGAGACATTATGTCCGATCAGCACATCCTCTTCACAGAAGTCAAGAAAATCCGATACGACACTGCATCTGGAGCGGGCACCAGCCACCATTTCGTTGGTAATTCCGGTCAGGGACGTGATCGCAGGGGAGATGGAAGCAGCCGGCTTTATGAATTCCATGAAGCGTTCGGCTACTTTTCCGTCCCGTACTTTTAGAGCTCCGATTTCTATAATTTCATTTTCGAGCGGATTTAATCCCGTGGTTTCGACATCAAATGCGATATATGATTTCAACATGACAAATTCTCCTTTTCTCCGCTATTATACTCGAAAAAGCAGGAAAATAACAGAAATGTTAAAAAAATATCGATAGATAATTCTCTGCCGCACTGTTTAGGACTTTCTCTCTCCCCTACAGATAATCTTTCAGTTTTTTCATCAACTCTTCGTCAGTCCGGATAATTTTCTGCGCCAGGTCGGCAGCCTTTTTGTCTGCCTTATCATACTGGTGTGTCTTTTCCCCCAGAGTTTTGATCCCCATGGTACAGCCATCAATAAGAAGCTTTCGCGTCTGTTCATCCATATTGAATCCCTCCTGTGATGTTTTTACAGTTATCTTTGTAACAGTTTTTGTATTTTTTTTGATAATATGCGCGAAATGCGGCAGAATTCAGATGTGATAAATTGATTTTTGGGCTTTCATACCATATAATAAATCCGAACCGGAGCAATCCCGATGCAGATGCGGGATGTTCACATTTATAAAGATCGGTTCTAAAAAACAGAAAGGGGGAAGCTTATGCTGACAGGAAAGACAGTTCTTCTCGGTGTTTCGGGCAGTATAGCGGCATATAAGACGGCGTATCTTGCCAGTGCGCTGAAAAAACTCAATGCGAACGTCCATGTCCTTATGACACAGAACGGGACGAATTTTATCAATCCCATTACATTTGAGACGCTGACAGGTAACAAATGTCTGGTTGATACATTTGACCGGAACTTTGAATTCAGCGTGGAGCACGTGTCTCTGGCAAAGCAGGCGGATGTGGTTATGATCGCTCCGGCCAGCGCCAATGTAATCGGCAAGCTTGCGCACGGTATCGCGGACGATATGCTGACGACTACTGTTATGGCGTGCAAATGTAAGAAGATTATCGCACCGGCGATGAACACGAATATGTTTGAAAATCCGGTGGTCCAGGATAACCTTAAGACGCTCACTCATTACGGGTATGAGATCGTCAGCCCGGCTGTGGGATATCTGGCGTGCGGCGACACGGGCGCAGGGAAGATGCCGGAGCCTCAGGCACTGCTGGAGCATATCCTGCAGGAGATTGAATGCGAAAAGGATATGCAGGGACTCCGGGTGCTTGTGACGGCAGGGCCGACGCAGGAGGCAATCGATCCGGTGCGGTATATTACGAATCATTCTACAGGAAAAATGGGTTATGCCATTGCGAAAATAGCGGCAAGGCGGGGCGCAGCAGTGACACTGGTGACCGGACAGACGGCACTGAGTGATCCGAGGTTTGTAAACGTCGCGCAGGTAAAATCTGCGGAGGATATGTTTCGTGAAGTAACCGGCCGGGCAGCGGACCAGGATATTATCATCAAAGCGGCAGCTGTGGCGGATTACAGGCCAAAGTATGTGAGTGACCGGAAAATGAAGAAGCAGGATGGAAACCTCGTCATTGAACTGGAGCGTACAGACGATATCCTGGCATATCTCGGAGAGAACAGGACGCCCGGGCAGTTCCTGTGCGGATTCGCTATGGAGACGGAGAACCTGCTGGAAAATTCCAGAAAGAAACTGGAGAAAAAGCATCTCGACATGATTGTCGCCAACAGTCTGAGAGTGGAGGGCGCCGGGTTCGGCGGTGACACTAACGTGGTGACCATGATCACAAACTCAGAGGAGATCTCACTCGGTAAAATGTCAAAAGAGGAGACAGCCTCACACATTTTCGATCAGATCATGAAGATGAGGACAGGCGGCGGAAATGCATAACCGGAAATCGGACAGGCATAACAGCCGGGCGGACAGAGAAATATTAAAAGTAAAAAAGTAACAGGGTAAGAAAGCGGAAGTTATTTCTGCGCCAAAAGTATTGTATCCCGCAAGGGAATGATAACAAGGAGGCAAAATCATGAACAATTCAACAACACAGAAACCCGCAGGAAGCAGATACAGCACGATGAGCATGGTCCAGGTGGCGATATTCGGTGCAATTATATGCATTATGGCCTTTACCCCCTTTCTGGGCTATATCCCGCTTGGATTCACAAGGGCAACGATCATCCATATCCCGGTCATTATCGCTTCACTGCTCATGGGACCGAAGAAAGGCGGCGTGCTCGGCTTTCTGTTCGGCCTGACAAGTTTTATCAACAACACGATCAATCCCACGGCTACCTCGTTTGTATTCACCCCGTTTTACAGCGTAGGAGAGATCAGCGGCGGCATCGGAAGTATAATCATCTGTTTTATTCCACGTATTCTGGTAGGGATCGTCCCGTATTTTGTATATAAATTAGTGCTCAGGCTTTCAAGTGAAATGACGAGGAGCCGGGGCGTGTCTAATATAGGGCTCATACTGGCAGGAATATCAGGAGCTCTCGTTAATACGATTCTGGTCATGAACCTGATTTATCTTTTCTACGGAGACGCCTATATAAAGGCAAGTGAAAAAGCGGTATCGCTGGGATATATGGTTATTCTGTCTATAATCGGGATCAACGGTGTGCCGGAGGCAATCGTGGCAGGTATCCTGACACTTTGTATCGGTAAAGTGCTCCTGAAGAAAAATGTAAGAGAAAGGCTGGGATTTTAGCAATGATCTTGGCAATTGATATCGGAAATACGAATATAGTAATCGGGTGCATCAAAGGGGATGAATGCATTTTTGTCGAGCGGCTTTCAACAGTCCGCACAAAGACAGAACTTGAGTATGCCTTTGACATCAAGAATGTTCTTGACCTCTATCACATCAAAAGGACAGATCTTGAGGGAGGCATCATCTCCTCGGTTGTCCCGCAGATAACAACAGTGGCTAAACTTGCAGTTGAGAAAATTTTAAAGAAAGAAGTACTTGTCGTAGGCGCAGGAATCAAAACCGGACTTAACATTCGTATTGATAATCCCGCTCAGCTCGGAAGCGACCTTGTGGTAGACTCTGTAGCTGCGATTGCAGAATATCCCGCACCTCTTCTTATTTTCGATATGGGGACGGCAAACACGGTATGCATAATTGATAAGAACAAAAACTATATCGGCGGAATGATTTATCCCGGAATCGGAGTTTCGCTCGATTCCCTGACAGCAAACGCATCACAGCTCGGCGGCATCAGCCTTGAGGCACCGGCACATATCATCGGAAAAAACACGGCCGACTGTATGAAGAGCGGAACTATATACAGCGCAGCAGCGGCAATCGACGGCATCATAGACAGACTCGGCGAAGAACTGGAAGGAGAAGCAACGGTGATTGCCACAGGAGGACTGGCGAAAAAGATCGTACCTCACTGCAGAAGAAAAATCATATTAGATGATAATCTGCTGCTGAAAGGATTGTCGGTGATTTACCGCAAGAACCAGAAATCTCTATAACCGGGTTTGTATGAGCATTTAGCGTTCCGGCTCGGGGATTGGAAATGCATAGAAATGGGAGCGAATACGGCTGATCTGATGCACAATCCGCGGGCAGAGGAAGATTAATAACGGCGACTGTGCAGGGATATTAGAGGAACTTAAAAGCAGGAGGGATGCGTTAATCGATCAAACGGAGTTGTCTGAACGAAGAGAGGTCTCCGTTTGATCGATTTGTAGTTAGCATTCATCCTGCTTTTAAGTTCCTCTTATTCTGTAACTGGAGCCGGTACGAAAAATCGAAATATTTTATTTTGTCAGAACTTCTATCCCGTTTTCTGTGACGAGTACCATATACTCGATCTGTGCGGACAGTCCGTCATCGACTGTATAGACGGTCCAGCCGTTATCTTCGTCTACAAAATAGTCCGGACTGCCTTCGTTGATCATCGGTTCGATGGTGAACATCATGCCGGGGACAAGAAGCATCTCACTTCCCTTTGGCGTCACATAGCTTACGAAAGGATCTTCGTGAAATTCAAGACCAATGCCGTGTCCGCCGATTTCCTCGACTACGGAATATCCGTTTGCTTTAGCGTGTGTGTTGATTGCGTCCGCGATATCACCTAAGTGGCCCCATGGTTTAGCGGCGGCCAGGCCCAGCTCCACACATTCTTCTGTGACGCGGATCAGGCGCTCGGCACGTTCGGAGATTTTCCCCATCTTGAACATACGTGAAGCATCGGAAAAGTATCCGTCCACGATAGTTGATACGTCAACATTAATGATGTCGCCTTCTTTAAGAATGATATTTTCATCCGGTATGCCATGGCAGATCTCGTTATTCAGAGATGTGCATACGCTCTTCGGGAATCCCTGATAATTCAGCGGTGCGGGAATGCCGCCGTGTTCTGTTGTAAAACGGTATACAATATCATCGATCTCGGCGGTGCTCATTCCGATACGGATATGTTTTGCTACTTCGTCAAGTACAGCCGTATTCAGGGCAGCGCTCGTTTTTATTTTCTCTATCTGAGCCGGTGTTTTCAGCAGTTTGCGGGTGGGTACAATTTCACCCTTTTCTGCGTGTAAAAGCATTTTTTCTTCAATGGGCATATGGCACTTTTTGTATTTTTTGCCGCTGCCGCACCAGCATAGCTCGTTTCTTTCCATAGAAATACATCTCCTCTGAAATAATAATCATTGTTTATATAATTATGCAGCATCAAACTTCAGACTGCTGCATTATGGCCGGACACGCCGGCCGGATCAGAAACGGTGAATAAACAGGCCGCTTCGCAGTTTCGGCTCGAACCAGGTGGATTTCGGAGGCATGAGCTTTCCGCTGTCCGCTACTGCCATCAGTTCATCCATTGATGTTGGATACATGGAAAAAGCCATACCGTCCGAGGCATCGGCAGCCGCTTCAAGCGCCGTAAGCCCACGGATTCCTCCGATGAAACGTATGCGAGGATCAGTCTTTGGATCTTTTATGCCGAAAACGGGGCTGATAATGTAATCCTGAAGGATGGAAACATCCAGACCCTTTACCGGGTCATCGGACTGCAGTTCAGGTGAAGCCGTAAGCTGGTACCAGTTTCCCTCGCAGTACAGGCCGAATTCACCCTTGTGTTCCGGACGATATGCGTCTGTCCCGATTTTTCTGACCTTAAAACCATCTTTTATCTTACCAAGAAAATCGTCAAATGTACACCCATTCCTGTCTGTGATTACACGATTGTAGTCATAGATGCAGAGTTCATCAGAGGGAAACAGCACTGACAGGAAGTAGTTGTATTCCTCATTGCCGGAATACCCCGGATCTGCGGATCTGCGCATCAGTCCTACCCTCACGGCGGAGGCGGCGCGGTGGTGTCCGTCCGCAATATACAGATGGGGAATCTCTTTGAATAATTGAGAAATGTTATCGATATTTTTCTGCCCGCTGATTCTCCATACCTGATGACGGACTCCGTCATCGCTGACAAAATCATAGAGTGCCGGCAGGGATTTCTCCTGATCGATAATTTCCTGAAGTGGTCTATATGGCCGGTATGCAAGAAAAATCGGTCCGGTCTGGGCGCTGCAGGCATCTACGTGACGAATACGGTCCTCCTCTTTTGCGGCAAGGGTGTTTTCGTGTTTTAGAATTACATTATTTATATAGTCATCGATGGCGGCGCAGCCTACAAGGCCTGTCTGTGTCCTTCCGTCCATAGTGAGAGCGTATATATAATAGCAGGCACTCGTATCCTGTATAAATGATCCGTCCTCGATCATGGCGTCGAGAGTGCGGCGCGCAGTCTGATACACCTCGGGGGAATAGAGGTCGGTTCCCTCGGGAAGGAGCGTCTCCGCGCGGTCAATCTTCAGAAATGACATCGGGTTGGAAGAGACGATTTCCCGTGCCTCTTTGCTGCTGTATACGTCATAAGGGAGAGCTGCGATGGATGCTGCAAGATCAGTGGCAGGACGTATTCCCTTAAAAGGGCGGATGATACTCATGATAGTCTCCTTTTCTGTTTGTATTGCTGTATGTGTGTTTATGCCATGAACATTCTAACACACATGGGGGTGTTTTACCAGCTGCAGTTCATGCCCGTCAGCGATCTTCACAGGCATACGCTTTGCTGACAGATTACGGTTTTCCAATGCGCGCGATTCGACAAAAACCGTTATTTTTACTTGCCCGCAGATGAAAAGTATAGTAGTATTAATATCCGAAGGAGAGATATTTTTATGTGGTATTGGATCGTGATGTTTATACTCATTGCCGGCAGTATCGGAATGCTGGGAGTATCATTCAGAAGTATAAAGAAAAACAAGGCCATGGCTGATGCGCAGGCAGACAGAGGCGGACGCCGCAGGAGACGCAGGGCGGATGAAGACGAAGATGAAGATGATTATAATATGCCGCTCAGACAGAGAAGACGTCCGGAGGCTGAAGAGATAGAAGAACCGCCAAGACGCCAGAGGAAGAAGAGACGTCAGTGGAAGATTATCCTGGAAGATATTGACAGTTGGGATAAATACAGTTTTACATTCTACGAAACTGTGGGTATCGGAAGAGGGAAGGACGGAAGTATGTATGAAAAATATCTTCCGATCATAGGAGACGGAAGAGTGTCGAAGATACACTGTGCGATCATCCACAGAGGAGATAAGCTTTATCTGAAAGATGAGGGCTCAAGAAACGGGACCTATCTTAATGGAGAACGGATCGACCGGCCGATTGTGATACAGAGGGATGATATCATTGGCGTCGGCGAAACAAGGCTGGAGATTCAGAGAATACTCAGAGAAAGTGAATAACAGAACAGAATAACGGGAAAATTACAGAGAATCGTCCGATCCGGAGAAGGAGCGGACGATTTGTGCTTATGGAACGGATTGTTTTAAAATGCATATAATAGCCATATAATGTCTTCCGGGAGTGAATATTTCATGGACGCAAAAATGCCCTACTATATGGCATATCCGATGCCTTTTTCTTACGATGACGAGAGAACGGAACGGATGGATTTTGAATATCTCAAGAGTATGTACCCTGATGCGGCAAAACGTATTATGCCTTACGTAGAAGAGGAGTGTGACCGGATGGAGTATGAAAACAGCATGGTTTTTGACCAGTATCCGGATAAACTGCAGCTGAAGCTTATGTGCAGAAGAGTATATGACAATGTCAGAAAACATGAGAGAATGTTTGCAGAGGAGGAGCAGAGCCTTAATTCTGATGCCGGACAGGAGCACTGCTTGGCGGTAAACAGCCGGACGGATGAGAACCGCGGACAGTGCTCCGGCAGGAACTGTGGCCGGGCAGGTGCCGGTATCCTGTCGCTGCGTGATTTTATAGAAGTCATGCTTTATCAGGAGCTTTATAAACGCAGGTGTGATCACAGGAGAAGATGCAGGAGATTTTACTAATGGGAGGATCCATGGTATAATCTCCCTGTATGTAATTTGAACCGCCGGGGCGGTTCCAGCTGACATTTAGAGATTATGGAAAAATACGAAATGAAGAGAGAACATGATATGAAGAAAAATCTGATATTTATCGGTATGCCGGCGGTGGGAAAGAGCACGGTCGGCATCGTAGTTGCAAAACGTCTGGGGATGAGGTTTATTGATACCGATCTTCTGATTCAGGAGCAGGAAGGGAAGCTTCTGCGCGAGATCATTGCCGAGGAGGGGGAAGAGGGCTTTCTCAAGATTGAAAATCAGGTAAACGCGTCCGTTAAGGCAAAAAATGCGGTTATATCGCCGGGGGGCAGTGTGATCTACTGCAGAGAGGCTATGAAACATTATAAAAAAATCGGGACGGTCGTATATTTAAAGGCGTCTTATCAGACAATAAAAAAGCGGATCAGAAATCCGAAAAAGCGCGGCGTCGTACTTAAAGAGGGACAGTCGCTGAGAGATCTTTATTATGAGAGAGTGCCGTATTTCGAAAAATATGCTGATATAACTGTGTGCGAAGACGGATGCTGCATAGAAGATACGATAAAAAATGTACTGAATGCGGTAAAAAAGTATAGAAAAACAACGGAATTCCGGAAAAAACTTGACAATGCACCGAAGAGCAAACTAAAATAAGACTTTGGGCAGAAAAGTCGAAGCCCGTATGGACGGCTTCTGCAGCGAAAAAGGAATTTAAAAACAGCAGGTTATGTGATATAATACATTCGTGGGTGCAGTCTACTGCAATTCCCTTGCACAGACGTAAGCGACAAACATTAAGATACAGAGGGGACATACGAATAAGATAATAAGATCGAGGTCGAGGTGCAAAATGGAGCAATATATTATTAAGGGCGGTAATCCGCTTGTGGGAGAAGTGGAGATCGGCGGTGCCAAAAATGCAGCGCTTGCCATACTGGCAGCGGCAATCATGACGGACGAGACAGTCCTGATCGAGAACCTGCCGGATGTGAATGACATCAATGTAATGCTTGAGGCGATCAGCGAGATCGGCGCAATGGTTCAGCGCATTGACAGACATACAGTTAAGATAAACGGAAGTACGATTGGTGATTTCAATATTGAATATGATTATATTAAGAAGATAAGAGCTTCCTATTATCTGCTCGGAGCTCTGCTCGGAAAGTATAAAAGGGCGGAAGTGGCTCTCCCGGGCGGATGCAATATCGGAAGCAGACCGATTGACCAGCATCTGAAAGGATTCCGTGCACTGGGAGCGGATGTGGACATTGAACACGGCAAGATCGTGGCAGAGGCGGATTATTTGCGCGGCACACATCTCTATTTTGATGTTGTGAGCGTCGGCGCGACAATCAACGTCATGATGGCGGCAGCAATGTCCGAGGGGCTTACCATTATGGAAAATGTGGCAAAAGAACCTCATGTCGTGGACGTAGCAAACTTCCTTAACAGTATGGGTGCGAATATCAGAGGAGCAGGGACTGATGTAATCAAGATCAGAGGAGTGCATTCCCTGCACAAGACAGAGTATTCCATTATTCCGGATCAGATCGAGGCCGGCACATTTATGTTTGCAGCGGCAGCGACAAAAGGAGATGTAACCGTTCTGAACGTAATTCCGAAACATCTCGATGCGACCATATCCAAACTTATAGATATCGGATGTGAAGTGGAGGAATTTGATGATGCGGTGCGTGTTGTGGCAAAAGGAAGGCTGAGAAGCACGCAGGTAAAGACTCTTCCGTATCCGGGTTATCCGACGGATATGCAGCCCCAGATCGGCGTTGTTCTGGCGTTGGCAAAGGGTACGAGCACCATTACGGAAAGTATCTTTGAGAACCGCTTTAAATATCTCGGAGAACTGGCACGTATGGGAGCACAGGTAAAAGTTGAAGGCAATTCCGCTACGATCGAGGGAATCGAGAGATTCTCCGGAGCGCGGGTGAGTGCGCCCGATCTCAGGGCAGGTGCTGCACTGTGCATCGCCGGACTTGCGGCTGACGGAATTACGATCGTAGACGATATCGTTTATATCCAGAGGGGGTATGAGAGATTTGAAGAGAAGCTCAGAAGTCTTGGAGGTATAATCGAAAAAGTTACGAGCGAGAAAGAGATTCAGAAGTTTAAACTGAAAGTAGGATAAAAATTATAAATACTATTGACATTTCTCCGCATACGCGGTAAAGTTTCTTACTGGAACAAAATTAAATTATTAAAACTTTCTCTTATTCAGAGCAGTGGAGATACAAAGGATCTGTGAAGCTGCGGCAACCCCTTATATGGAAGGTGCCAACCTGAGCGAGTGATCGAACAATAAGAGGATTGTAGCGATAAATATCGGCAGTCCGCTTTGCGGACTGCTTTCTTTTTCCGTTTGGCAAAGGTTGCCTGCACCGGAAGAATTTCGCCGGATGCCGGGCCGGACGGACGATCCAAAGGAGAAAGTTGGCCGGTTCTATGATGTATCCATAGTTGAGCCGGTGTACAGAGAAAGGAGTTTTATTGTATGGAGAAGTTATTATTTACATCTGAGTCAGTTACCGAAGGACATCCGGACAAGATGTGCGACCAGATTTCTGACGCCATCCTGGATGCTCTTATGGAGCAGGATCCCATGAGCCGTGTTGCGTGTGAGACGTGCTGTACTACAGGTATGGTAATGGTCATGGGAGAGATCACGACAAAGGCGTATGTTGATATCCCGAAGATCGTGCGCGACACAGTCCGTGAGATCGGATACACAAGAGGAAAATTCGGATTTGATGCAGACACCTGCGGTGTGATTACAACGATTGACGAGCAGTCTGCAGATATTGCACTGGGAGTGGATAAAGCTCTTGAGGCAAAGGAACATACAATGTCAGAGGATGATATTGAGGCGATCGGCGCGGGCGATCAGGGAATGATGTTCGGCTATGCATCCGACGAGACGGAAGAATATATGCCATATCCGATCGCCATGGCACATAAGCTGGCACGTCAGCTCACAAAAGTGAGAAAAGACGGTACACTGCCGTATCTCCGTCCGGACGGAAAGACGCAGGTGACGGTGGAATATGACGAGAATCATATGCCGAAGCGTCTGGATGCGGTCGTACTTTCCACTCAGCATGATCCGGATGTGACACAGGAGCAGATTCATGAGGATATTAAGAAATATGTCTTTGATGAAATCATTCCGGCTGATATGGTTGACGATGAGACTAAGTTCTTTATTAACCCGACGGGAAGATTTGTGATCGGCGGCCCGCATGGCGACAGCGGACTGACAGGCCGTAAGATCATTGTTGATACATACGGCGGCATGGCACGTCATGGCGGCGGTGCATTTTCAGGAAAAGACTGCACAAAGGTAGACCGTTCCGCAGCATATGCGGCACGTTATGCTACGAAGAATATTGTGGCTGCAGGGCTGGCAAAACGCTGCGAGATCCAGCTGTCCTACGCAATCGGGGTGGCACAGCCTACATCGATCTCTGCAGATACGTTCGGAACAGGTAAGGTTTCTGATGCGAAGCTTGTTGAGATTCTCCGAGAGAATTTTGATTTCCGTCCTGCAGGAATTATAAGAATGCTTGACCTGCGCAGACCGATTTACAAGCAGACGGCAGCGTACGGACATTTTGGCCGCACAGATCTGGATCTGCCGTGGGAGAAACTGGATAAGGTTGACGATTTGAAGAAATATTTGTAAAATATTCTGATAGCAGTCGTCAAAAGTACCGGGTGCTTTTGTAAAGGTGCCCGGTATTTTTATGAGAAAGGAGTGTTCGATGAAACTCAGGACAAAACTGGTTATTGTGTTTCTGGCAGTTATGATCCTGCCGATGATCTTTATGACTGTTGCCGTGAATACTATCGGAACCGGTGAGGCAAATGAGATCCAGCAGCTGTATATGATCCTTGTATGTATTACGACAGGGCTGCTCATTTACTGGATCTACCGTTCTGTATCTGTTCCGCTGACCAAGCTGCAGAGAGCGGCCCGCAATATCAAAGAGGGAAATCTGGATTTCGAGATCCGGCAGGAGTCTGATGATGAGATCGGACAGCTGTGTCAGGATTTTGAGGAGATGCGCCTGCGTCTGAAGGCGAACGCGGAGGAAAAGGTTCAGTTTGACCGGGAAAATAAGGAGCTTATCAGTAATATTTCTCATGATCTGAAAACGCCGATTACCGCAATCAAGGGATATGTGGAAGGAATCATGGACGGTGTGGCGGATACGCCGGAAAAGATGGACAGATATATCAAGACCATATATAATAAGGCTAATGAGATGGATCTTCTTATTAATGAGCTGACGCTGTATTCCAAGATCGATACGAACAGGATCCCGTATAATTTTGCAACGATCTCTGCGAAAGAGTACTTTGAAGACTGTGCGGAGGATCTTCACATGGAGCTGGAGGCGAAGGGCGTGTCTTTCAGCTACCGCAATGCCATGGAGGAGGACTGCAAAGTGATCGTAGATCCGGAGCAGCTCAGAAGAGTCATCAACAACATCGTATCAAATTCCCTGAAATACATGGATAAACCGAAGGGAAAGATTACGATGGAGGTAAAGGATGTGGGAGATTTCGTCCAGATCGAGCTGGGCGACAATGGAAAGGGAATCGCGGCGAAAGATCTGCCGTATATTTTCGACAGGTTCTACCGGACGGACGCATCGAGAAATTCGTCCAAGGGCGGAAGCGGTATCGGGCTTTCTATTGTAAAAAAGATCGTCGAGGAGCACGGAGGCAATATCTGGGCCACCAGTGAAGAGGGCGCTGGTACGACAATGTATTTTGTAATCAGAAAATATCAGGAGGTACCGATTGATGAGTAAGCGTATTTTGATCGTGGAAGATGAGGAGAGCATTGCTGATCTTGAAAAAGACTATCTGGAACTGAGCAGCTTCGAGGTGGAAGTGGCAAATGACGGAGAGACCGGGCTTAAAAAAGGCCTTGAAGGCGACTTTGACCTGATTATTCTTGACCTGATGCTTCCGGGTGTGGACGGGTTTGAGATCTGCCGCCAGATCAGAGACAAGAAGAACACGCCGATTATTATGGTATCAGCGAAGAAAGATGATATCGACAAGATCAGGGGACTGGGCCTTGGAGCGGATGACTATATGACCAAACCGTTCAGCCCGAGTGAGCTGGTTGCACGAGTGAAAGCCCATCTTGCGAGATACGAAAGGCTGATCGGAAGTAATGTGGAGGAAAATAAAGTCATCGAGATCCGCGGTCTTAAGATTGATACGACGGCCCGGCGCGTATGGGTGAACGGCGAGGAGAAGTCATTTACAACAAAAGAATTTGATCTCCTGACGTTTCTTGCCAGTCATCCGAACCACGTGTACACAAAGGAAGAGCTCTTCCGCGAGATCTGGGATATGGAGTCTATCGGGGATATTGCCACGGTGACTGTGCATATCAAGAAGATCAGAGAGAAGATCGAGTACGATACATCACATCCGCAGTATATTGAGACGATCTGGGGTGTGGGATACCGGTTTAAAGTATAAAGCAAAATAAAACAGACATCTGCCGTCCGGCAATACCAGCATGGTATACACCGGATGGCTTTTTTATTTTTATGAAAAGTGTAACAGTTTACAGGGCCGGAATGTTATATTAGTAGAAGAAATCCTATACAGAAGAATGGAAATAAGCGTTGTCGGGCAAAGGGGGTGAGGGCTTGGAAAAGGAACTGCTGGAAGAGCTGTATCACAGATACGGACAGGAAATATACAGATATTTATATGCTATATGTAGAAACAGGCTTATGGCCGAAGATATCATGCAGGACGTATTCTGCAAAGCCCTCATCTCGCTTCCATCAAGCCATGTAAATGCCCGGGCGTGGCTCTATATGGTGGGCAGAAATCTTCTGCTCAATGAAATGAAAAAACAGAAAAGGCAGATATATTCGGAAGAGCCGGAAAAAAGGGCGACAGACAGAATAAGAGGTTTTGATGGTGTATCCGAAGGGAATCCGGAAGAAGAGACGATTAAGAAAGAGGAACGCGAAATTCTAAGACAGGCGCTCCTCATGCTTGATATAAGGAAAAGGGAGATCCTGGTTTTGAGCTATTTTGAACATTTTACGCTGAAGGAGGCGGCTGTGATCATGGGCATATCCTATGAAAATGCAAGGATATTGAGTATGCGGGCGAAGAGAGAACTGCGGAGGATAATGGAGGTGAACGGTTATGAAGTATCATGAATTACTGGAGCTTTATAAAAAGAAGAAACTCGGAGAAGAGCAGAGGGAGATGGTGGAACAGGATATCGAACGGCACGAGGCCATCAGCGAGTATCTGTTTGAAAAGGAAGAGGAGAACATTTTACGGGCTTCCGGGGAAATGCCGGAAGAATCTGAGACACAGCTCACTAAAAAAGAAAAAAATGCGTCAGATGATTTCACAAAGCGTGTAAACCGCGCGATCCGGCGGGCGTTCCTGAAGATGGGAGCGGCAGTCTGCGCCGTGACACTGGTCATTGTCCTTCTGGTGCTGTTTGTTCTCCCTCACGCTGTCTCAACGTTTTATTATGATCCGGGCCGGATTGTGGGCAAAAACAGCTCTGGAGGGACGACGAACCAGATGAGCCTCGATCTGGCGGTGTATACGGAACTCGCACTGCCGGGCACATACAGGGATGATGTACAGGTGGAAGACAGGGGGTACGGAAACTATGATATCAATATCTATCAAAGCGTGAGCAGGAGTGGGGAATTTCATCATGTGGCAGGCAGGGTGGAAAAGGACACACTCAGGCTGTATGATCCTAATCTGTTTAACATATCGGCATCCAATGTATTCGGCTGGTTCCAGATGAATATGGATTATGACGGAACATTGACACAACTGGCAGAAAACAGCCAGGGAGATTTATTCTATACCCCGGAAAGCAATGAGCAGTCTGCAGAATATCTGAATCTATTGGATGACAATAAATATTATCTGGCATATGTGACATTGGATCGGATTCTCTCTTATGATGACTTTATCAGCTTCACGGAGAACTACTCGGAACAGGCGGCGGATATCTGGTGTGTGCCGCGGACGGCGGAGGATTCCTATATGCCCGTCGGACGACCTGCGAATCTGGGATTTTATATCCGGCTGGGACAGTCTTCGATGCTGGAGTGGGATCGAGAGAAATATCCGGATCTGATACTCTGGTCTTTTGATGATCCATCAGAATGGGATGAAGCTGAGGAGAAGATAAAAGATGAAACATTTGCGGCGGAGCACTTTGCCGTCATGCTGGACTATATGTCTGAACAGGATGAATTCCTCGGAATGGTGGGGCAGCAGGCGGGGGAAAAGTACGCTGAGGCTGCAGACTATATCCGGGAAAACGGACTGCAGGTCTATGGGTTTGCCTGTGTGGCTGACAAAGAGACGCTGCTGGAGCTGAATGCGGAAGAAGCGGTGTTTGGAATTCGTACCGAAGATGCCGGTTAATTTTACTTGACAAATATATCATCTCACGATATATTATAATATATCATTTAACGATATATCGGAAGACGAAAAACAATTTACTGGTTTTAGAGAATTCCAGCAGAAAGGGGTGGGATGATGTCAGAAAAAGAAACACCGTTGACAGAAGCGTTTTTCTATATTTTACTGGCGCTCAGGCGGCCGAACCACGGTTACGGTGTTATTCAGGAAGTGGAGGAACTGACGAAAGGCCGGGTGGTTCTCGGCGCCGGCACACTGTACGGAGCGCTGCAGACTATGCAGAAGAGAGGCTGGATCAGGATCTACAGTCAGGATACGGAATCAAGGAAAAAGAAAGAGTATATTATCACAGATACAGGACGGAGTGTATTTGAAGCCGAAAGAAACCGGCTCGCGGAACTGCTTGACAATGCAAAGCTCATGGAGGTGGAGGGCGATGATCAGATTTAGACTGTATTTTGATAAAGATAAAGAAACTGCATGGCTCAATGAGATGTCCGGGCGAGGATGGGCGATGAATGGATTTTTTGCAGGTTTCTACAGATTTGAAAAGTGTGATCCGGGAGAGTATATATATCAGATTGATTTTGGGGATGAAATGTATCATGTCAGCGATGAATATCGCGGATTAATGGAAGATATTGGTGCCGAGATCGTTACACTTTGGGGCTACTGGATCATTTTACGAAAGAAAGCGGCGGACGGACCGTTTGAGCTGTACACGGATCCTGAATCAATGATTGAGCATTACACGAAAATACGCAGAATGTTTAAAGCCGTGACTATTCTGGAACTGGTAGGACTGTTCATAGAGGTCGGATGCGGGATGGCCGGAAATATGTTCGGCTGGGCATTTGCCGTCCTTATCGCGGCATTGGTTCTCGTATGTATAAATGCGGTGATACGGACTAATGAAGTAATTGCAGAATTAGAGGAACAAAAGAA
Organism: uncultured Ruminococcus sp.; assembly: GCA_904377845.1. Taxonomy (GTDB): domain Bacteria; phylum Bacillota; class Clostridia; order Lachnospirales; family Lachnospiraceae; genus Mediterraneibacter. The sequence continues at coordinate 103,177 of CAJFGR010000003.1, forward strand.
CGGGATTGCGGCAGAAAAGAATAGCAGATATATTTCCGTACTGCTTCCGATCGGGCTTTTGATCAACAGCGGTATGATTATGATAGAGGAATCAGTCTCATCGTTTATCAGTTATCCGGTGCACATTTTCGCAATCATTATGATGGCTGCAGGTCTCGTACAGACGATGCGAAAGAGGAGTTAAGCGGGAACAGAAGGAGGAGTCATAATGCGTAAAAATCTTGGAGCCAATCCGTATGTGTATCCCCAGCCGGTGCTGATCGTGGCGACCTACGGTGAGGATGGAACTGTTGATGCAATGAACGTGGCCTATGGCGGAATCGTGAATTCCAACCGTATCCAGATCAATATCGGCGTGCGGCACAAAACATCGGACAATATCAAGCTGAGAAATGCGTTTACAGTAGGGATTGCGGACGAGAAAAATCTTGTGGCGGCAGATTATGTGGGGATCGTCTCCGGACATGACGTGCCGGATAAGATTGAAAAATCAGGTTTTCATACGGTAAAGAGTGAGTTTGTGGATGCTCCGGTGATCGAAGAACTTCCGATCTCGCTTGAGTGTAAAGTGGAGGAGATTAATCAGTACAATGCCACGCTTCGTATTGTGGCAGAGATCGTTAATGTGAGCGCAGATGAAAATATTCTGGACGGAGACGGGAAGATTGATCCGGAGAAGCTTCATGCCATATCTTATGATCCTGCAAATCATACTTATCTGAGAGTGGGAGGAAAGGCAGGCACTGCATTTTTGGACGGAAACAAACTGAAATAATAAGAAACGGCAGGCTGTTCCGGCATATTTACACCGGACTGCCTGCCTCTTTTAATTTTATCTCAAGTAATTCTCTGATCATATTCTGAACAGCTTCTGTTCCTATTTCCGTATTGACGGTGAGATCATAATTCTGCGCCCGGCCCCAGATGCGGCGGGTGTAGTAGCGATAATTGTCAGAACGTCTGCGGTCCATTCTGCGGACTTTCTGAAGGGCGTCTTCTCTGGAAAGATTTTCCGTTTTCATAATACGTTCCGTGCGAAAATCTTCCGAAGCGTGCAGATAAACTTTCAGAGTATCAGGCCGGTCGCGAAGCACATAGTCCGCGCAGCGCCCTACGATCACACAGTTTCCTTTCTCTGCCAGATCCCGGATAACTTTTGCCTCAGACTCGAAAATCTCATCGCGCGGGGATTCCTGAGTCTCTGAATATACATACATCTGGCTCATAAGGTCGTAGAGGAAACTGTTGGTCATGTTTTCTTCTCTGTCTTTGATAAACTGCGGATCGTAACCGGTAGAGCCTGCGGTCATCTGAATGATCTCGTTATCATAGAAATGATATCCCAGTTTTTCAGCAAGTGCTTTCCCAATATCGTGTCCTCCGCTGCCATACTGCCGTCCGATTACAATGACGGGGAGAGGAGAGGAACAGGTATTGTCAGAAGCAGAAACCGCTGCAGGCTGCTGTCCTTCATTTGAATGGAAGAGCAATGCATCGAGAAAAGAGAGTTTTCTCCCGAACAGTCTGGCAATGAAACCGACCAGAAGTGCGGCGATGATCGTTCCCTCTCTGACACCGTCCAGGCGATGCGCAAAGATCAGTGAGAGTACAGCGGCGATGACAGTCAGCGATACATCGAAAGCAACTTTTGTCGTACCGAATTCGGTCTTCCATGTAGAGGAGACGGCCCGGACAAAGGATTCGCCCGGCAGCATTGCCACATTTGCCAGTACTTCTGTGTATACGCCGAAGCCCAGGATCAGACAGCCGACAAGAAGATAGATCACACTGGATATGTACGACTGCGGATCGACGAAGAAAAGCATCACCATAGTCAGGTCGATAAAGTATCCGAACAGGATTGAGATCGGGATCTGCAGCAGATGCTCTGCCTTAAAGTTCCTGCGGAGTATGATGAGCTGGATCAGGATCAGCAGGAGGCTGAATGCAATTGTGAACTGCCCGAGCGTAAACGGAAAGTTCAGGCTGAGTACATAAGGAATCGAAGAGATCGGAGAGGTCCCCAGATCAGCTTTTGTGATCAGACTGACGCCCAGTGAATTTATGAAAAGTCCGATCAGAAATACAATATAGCGCTTTAGTTTTTCCATGATTAAGTCATTCCTTTTCTTTATAGATGTATATGTTGTGTTTGTGTATTGGCAAAAAGAGAATAAGTTACCATACGGCTATAAATGAGCTGTGTTTTTATAAATCTTCTGGAACAGATCCATAAAGTTCTCTCTGTCTTCTGCAGAGATATCACTGAAAGCTTCCTCCTCCAGTTCATTGAAGGCATCTGTTACCAGTTTTAACTTTGATTTTCCTAAATCTGTCATGAAAACATAAAAGCTTCTGCGGTTGCCTCCGAGCATACGGCGCTCTACAAGTCCGATTTCTTCCATGCGGTTTAAGAGCGTAGTGAGAGTGCCCGGTTCGATATGACATCCGTGTGCAATGTCCTTCTGACTGGCGCCGTCGTGGTCTTTCAGGTAGTCAAGAACCTTGGGCTGTCCGCTGGTCAGACCGGTGCCCTTGAGTTTTGCGATAAGCTTCTTCTGGAATATGGAATGTTCCGCCATAACAAGATAGTGGAAAGAGCTGCTCATGCCAATATCTCTCCTTTCATGTCAAAAAAATAATTTGAATACAAATAGTTTGAATTCAAATTATATACAACAATAACTATTATAGGAAGATGATGAAATATGTCAAGAGTAAATTGTAATGACGGGAAATGATGTAATGATCATAAAGATATGAAATGGAAATATGTTTTGTACGACAGTTTTCTCCAGTACCGGCCGGAAAAGCATAATAAAAATCCACTGTATCGATTCCCTTTTCGTACAGTGGATTTTCAGCTTATTCCATCCATTGGATCTTGCCTCCTTTATTTAATTTATTATCTATGTAAAACTATTCTTTTGAATAGTGTTTTCTGTATTTAAATTACCTTCCCATTGGACTATACCTCTTTTCTTTTATATTATGGAGTTTCAATTAAGTTTTCGGTGGTCCGTCCTCCTTATCTTTAGTTTTTCTTTCTTTTGATGTCATTATAATAACTCATAACAAAGAAAATGTCAATATAAAATCTGATAAAAAATATAATAATATTAAATTTTCAAAATATTTAGAAATAATGAGCAAAATAACAGATATACAAAAATAAAATTCAAAGGTATAATCGTGGCAGAGAAAGATGAGTAACATTATAGACTTTGTGCTTAGAAATGATCGGAGGACGGATTCATATGAAAATAGCAGTACTTTCAGATACGCATGGGCTTCTGCGCCCGGAAGTAAAGCAAATGATTTCAGAATGTGATGCAGTGCTTCATGCAGGTGATATTAATTCGCAGAAAATCATAGATGAAATGAAGGCAGCGGTAAAACCGGAGGCTCCGTTTTATATCGTGCGTGGTAATAACGACAAGGAGTGGGCGGAAAAACTGCCGCATTATGAAGAATTTACCCTGGCAGGAGTATATTTTTACATGGTACATAATAAAAAAGATATTCCGGCTGATCCGGGAGACAGACAGATCGTTATATTCGGACATTCCCATAAATATCTGGAAAAGATCCGGGACGGACGGCTGTGGCTGAATCCGGGGAGCTGCGGGAAACGGAGATTTAATCAGGATATTACAATGGCGGTTTTGGTTATAGAAGACGGAACGTGGAGCGTGGAGCGGATCGATATTCCGCATGAGGTGCCCTCCGGAGAAAAGCAGAAGAGACAGAAGACGGATGGTGCGGAAAGATGAGCAGGAGAAGAAAAGTATTTCTTGTACTGATGATATTGTGGATGGCAGGCATTTTTGCGTTTTCCTCACGTTCCGGCGATGAATCAACGGAGGACAGTTATTTTGCGGGGACTATGGTGGGAGACCTCTTTGTGCCGGGATTTGATGAGTGGAGTATGGAGAGACAGCAGGAGTTTGCCGAAATGATCGATCATCCGGTTCGCAAAACAGCCCATGCGGCGGAGTATGCGGTACTTGGGCTGCTGGCGGCGGGTGTATGTATTCCGGCTGCGGAGCGGCATAGAGGTGAAAATGAGCTGACGGGAAAAGACGGATCCGGCAGATATGTCAACGGAGGGGCTGCGAAAATCCGCAGAGAACTGTTGATACCGTGGGGGATTGCTGCGCTGTATGCCGCGACAGATGAGTTTCACCAGCTTTTTGTGCCTGGCAGGAGCGGCCAGATTTCTGATGTGATACTGGACAGCGCAGGGGCGCTGGCGGGGCTTTTGATACTGGCATTGGTGAGAAAAATCATGAGCAGACGCCAGAATAACATAGAAAAATGCGCAAAATAATTTGAAAATCAAAATAAAAACAGAGCGCAATCCAATTTCCTATTGACAAACCGGATTTTTGAGATATAATAAAACCGGATTGAAAAAAGCCAATGCGAAGAACAGGACAGGACTTCCATGGCCGTCATGCTTACAGAGAGTTTCCGTGTGGTGCGAGGAAACAGCAGGGTCGGGAAAGCTATCACCTGCGAGCAGTCAGGGCGAAAGGAATCAGGGCAGATCCATAATAAACAGGAATGCCACGAGCTGATTAACCCGGACCGGAATTCCCCCGTTATAGGGAAAACTGTTAAACCGCAGTATTAACCGGATGACCGGGATGCATATGCGGGAGACAGGACAGAGAGACCGGAACTATCCGGTAACAGAAGTGGTAACGCGGAGGAAAAGCTTCGTCTTCTGACAGAGTAATCTGACAGAGGGCGTTTTTTTGTGCGATAAGCCCGGCAAAAGGCTGCAATGCCTTTCGGAAGTTGGCTTTGATCCGAAAATATCTGAAAAGGATGTTTTCTAACTTATCACAGTTTTTCTTTAACAAAGGAGAGAGGATTATGAACACTTTAGTAATCGTGCTGATTGCCGCTGTATGTCTGATCGCAGCGTATGCGCTGTACGGACGATGGCTGGCAAAGAAATGGGGAATCGACCCGAAAGCTAAGACACCTGCAGTTATACACAATGATGGCCAGGATTATGTACCGACAGACGGATGGACAGTATTTGCTCATCAGTTCTCGTCAATCGCAGGCGCAGGCCCTGTCACCGGAGCAATCCAGGCGGCTGCATTCGGATGGCTGCCGGTTCTTCTGTGGATCATCCTTGGAGGTATCTTCTTCGGTGCTGTTACAGACTTCGGTGCGCTGTATGCAAGTGTGAAGAACGACGGTAAATCCATGGGACTTCTGATCGAGAAATATATCGGAAAAGCAGGACGTAAGCTGTTCCTCGGATTCTGCTGGCTGTTCTGCCTGATCGTTATCGCGGCATTTGCCGATATGGTGGCAGATACATTCAACGCATATGTAGTGACAGACGGAGTACAGACACTTTCCGAAAATGCAACTGTAAACGGTGCAGCAGGAAGTATCTCCCTGTTCTTCATCCTGTTTGCAGTGGTATTTGGTGTAGTACAGCATAAAGTGAAATTTACCGGCTGGAAAGAAGTTGTATTCGGACTGGTATGTACAGTACTTGCGTTTGTATTTGGTATGAATTTCCCGGTAATTCTTGGAAAAGATATGTGGGTATATATTGCATTTGTCTACATCTTCCTTGCAGCGGTGCTGCCGATGTGGTTTGTAATGCAGCCGAGAGACTATATGTCAACATTCATGTTTATCGGTATGATTGCCGGAGCAGTGCTTGGTCTTATTTTCGCACACCCGACAATGAATCTTCCGGCATATACAGGTTTCAATAATGAAAGCCTGGGTACACTTTTCCCGATTCTGTTTGTAACGGTTGCCTGCGGTGCGGTATCCGGATTCCACAGTCTGGTGTCTTCCGGTACTTCATCCAAGACAATTTCAAATGAGAAAGATATGCTGAAAGTCGGATATGGAGCAATGGTGCTGGAAAGTCTTCTGGCTGTTATCGCTCTCTGTGTAGCAGGTGCTGCGGCAGGAGCGGACGGAACAGCCGCAGTTGGAACACCGTTCCAGATCTTCTCTTCAGGAGTTGCAGGATTCCTTGAGATGTTCGGTATTCCGGTTTATGTGGCACAGAGCTTCATGACGATGTGTGTATCCGCGCTGGCATTTACCACACTGGATTCCGTTGCACGTATCGGACGTATGTCCTTCCAGGAGCTGTTCAGCGTAGATGATATGGAACACGCTGCAGGATGGAGAAAAGTTCTCTGCAATAAATATTTCTCAACGATCATTACACTGGTATTCGGCTACATCCTGACACAGGTTGGATACTCCAATATCTGGCCGCTGTTCGGAAGCGCCAACCAGCTGCTGAGTGCACTTGTGCTGATCACACTGTGCGTATTCCTGAAAGTGACAGGAAGAACACTGAAGACACTGGTTCCGCCGTTCGTGATCATGCTGATCGTGACATTTACCGCACTGGTACAGAGATTTATCTCTCTTGTCAAAGCATTCTCAGCCGGAACAGGCGTGTTCATGGTTGAGGGACTGCAGCTTATCGTTGCAGTACTGCTGATGATCCTTGGAGTGACGATCGTAGTTACTTCCGGAAAAGAGCTTATCAGGAAGAAAGCTGAGAACTAAATAGCTTTAAAAATAACAGTTCAACGTCCTGATCCGGGACGGCTGAACTGTTATTTTTTATACTATGTGTCTGCTGCGGTGCCAGTCGGCCAGCAGCAGTACGATGACAGCCGCTATACAGAAAATGAAGGCATAGCCGAACTGCTGCAGAAGCTGCAGAAGCGGCGCTGCAGCGCCCAGGATAATGCCTGCGGCGGAAAAGTAAATGATCAGTCCGCCTATAAAAAATATACTTGCGCCGCGCAGGAGCAGAAGTGCTTTTGCGCGGTATATTTTTTTGATGTCTACAGGCGCAAAGAGATACTTGGAAATGACGGGAACCTCCTGTCCCTGCTCCCTGATGTAAAAAAGTGCGCTGTTCAGTGTGGAAATCGTAATCATGAAGAACAGCTCGAACCGGAAGACGTTTAGAGCAAACTCTTCAGCAGCGTTTTTGGACTCCAGCGCTGTCCTGAGGGCATCGGACGCTCTGGCGGCAGCAGATGCATTTACCGCTGCCTCAAGAAAAAAGAAAAACAGGGAGATCGCCAGCAGCACATAGTATGTGGTGCACTTCAGATGTTTCTTTTCATATCTGTAATAGCTAAATGTTTTCATGGTATCCCTCCTTCATGGAATCGGCAGGCCTGTATTATGAACGAGACGATTTCTTTCTGTGCTCCAGTTCCAGCAGGTCCCGGATGTGCGGCGCGGATACTCCCGTAAGTTCTCTGTACCGGTCATTCAGAGCCTCCTTTGAAGCGTCTGCGGTCAACCGTCCGTTTTCAAGGATCAGGAGATAATCAGCCAGCCGGTCCACATCTTCTGTAATATGTGTGGAGAGCAGGATTCCCATATCACGGTCAAGCAGTTCGCCAAGAAGATCGAGAAACTCACGGCGGAACACAGGATCAAATCCTTCCAGCGGTTCATCGAGGAAGAGAAAATCCGGATGATGCGCCAGCGCGAAACAGATCTGCAGCTTCATGAATTCCCCCTTGGAAAGCTGATATATCCTCTTCGACGGATTAACACCCAGATGGCTGAGATAAGAAGAATAATCGCGTATGGACCAGTCCGGATAGAATTCACCGTAAGTAAGCCCGTTCTGTGCGACGGATTTCTCCATAAAAAACGGACATTTCTCACTGATATAACCAAGTCTCCGGCGGTAGGCTTCCGGAGACGTCCTCAGTGAGATGTCTCCGATCTGCGCGTCGCCTGAAAAGCCGTGTGAGAAGCCATTGTCAACTCCGGTGATACAGTTGAGAAGCGTTGTCTTTCCGGAGCCGTTTACGCCCGCAAGCACATAGAAATATCCGGTCTCCATGGAGAAAGATACATTGTCCAGACAGAAATTTTTGTATCGTCTGGTGATATTTGTACAGGAAAATGTGGTCATTGCTTTTCACCTCCGTTATCCCAGAACATCTGAACCATATCGGAAACTTCTTCCGGAGAGAGGCCCAGCCCTTTTGCCTCACGGATCATATCGCGAAGCCTTTTTTCATACTCCTTCAGACGGCTTTCCAGAAGAAGATTCTGGTTTACTTTGTTTACAAAGAACCCTTTTCCCTGCTCGGAGTAGATGAGGCCCTGTTTCTCAAGTTCTTCATATGCCCGCTTGGTGGTGATCACGCTGATACCAAGATCTCTCGCGAGAGAACGGATCGAGGGCAGCATATCTCCGGCCTGCAGTTCGTGGTTCACTATGGAATTTTTGACCGCCTGTACGATCTGGTCATAGATCGGGCGGGGACTGTTTTCATTAATAAATATCTTCATATGTCATTCCTTTTCAACCGGGAAATACAGTTTTTCATAATCGAGCATAGTCTTAAGAACCGGTGTTATGTGTCTTTTGGCGAGGTATATATTGAGAAGCAGAGCCGGGATCCACCATGCTGCGTGTACCCATGTAAATGAGGATACAGTGCACAGAAGACTGTAAAAAATTGTGTTTTCCAGAAGGAGGAGGGCGCTCCAGTAGATTGATACAAATGTGGCGCTGCTTCGTTCCGTTACCATGTCAGGGCATACTTTCAGCGCTTCCTTTCGGTTGCCCGGATCCGGATTCAGGCTGAACGCGATAATCGTAAAGAATGTCAGACTGACCTGCACGGCAAGCACCGGCGGATCCATCAGTAAGAAAGCGCCAAGCCAGAACGTGCAGATGGCTGTGAGAAGAAGCAGCAGGAACACAGCCTTCCACAGCAGGTAATACTTGAGGCATCGCAGTTTGTCCTGTTCATCCGCAGGACAGGCATAAAGCGCTCTGGGCAGGCTTAAGGGAAGCCGGCGTGAAATGAGCCAGATCACTACAAGCAGAAGCAGGATGACCAGGCAGTAGTATATATAAGAATTGGACTGGACCAGCTCTAACAGCAGCTCTTTCATCCGGACCGGGTCGTCATATGCCGGAGTCCGTACGGCGCTGTCCAGATTTATGAAAAGCTGCATGGTTACAAAATTAATCAGAACTGCCGTAGCTATAATATAGACAAATACATATAAAATAAACAGAGGAAGGCGGTGCCATACCGAGAGCATCAGCCTGTAAAAAGCAAGTTTTTTCATGAGATACAGCCTCCTTTCCTGAGATAGAAGAGCAGTTCCGCAAGAGTGGGACAGGATACAGCAAGACCTTCTGTCATGGACGGCTCCGGATATTCGGCGAGGGCGGTACTGCCGTACTGCTCGTGGACCGCGGCAAGGATCTTCGGACTGTGCAGTGAACGGATCTGCTGTTCCGTGCCTTCCAGCAGGACGAAACGCTCCCGGAGACTCTCTTTGTCCATACAGAAGCAGAATCTGCCTTCGTCGAGCAGGGCGATGTAGTCGCCGATCTGATCCAGATCCGCTGTCAGATGCGTGGAAAAGAGGACACTCCGTGTGCCGTCTTCTACAAGCTCCTGCATATAACCTGTAAGCTCCCGGCGAAAGAGCGGATCCAGTCCCGCGGCAGGTTCATCCATGATGAAAAGTTTTGCCTGATGGGAGAGGGCGAAAGCAAGCTGGAAGCGGGTCTTCTGACCTTTGGATAGTCTGCCTGTTTTCTGTTTCGGATCCAGATTGAAGCGCTCGCAGAACTGAAGAAAAAGGCTGTGGTCATATTTGCTGTATGTGGAGCCGAAGTATCTGCCGTTTGCGGAGATGCTTAATTTTTCTTCAAAGATAAATTCATCAAGTACAAAGCCGATCTGATCTTTGGCCTCGTGCTCCATTGAATCCATAGGACATCCGTTTACAACAATGGCGCCGGAATCCTTATGATACAGATTCAGGATCGTGCGGATCAGGGAAGTCTTGCCTGATCCGTTGCGCCCGATTAGTCCGAAGATGTATCCCGGTTCCAGAGTGAATGAGATATCCTGCAGATGCAGAGTGCCTATTTGTTTATCAAGATGGGAAATCTTCAACAATGGTTTCATATGGCAGTCCCTCCTTTCAGGTTGGGGGAATACAACTGTATATGTTTATATATACAGTATATATACAGATATAAGATATGTCAAGCAGATACGAAAAAGATTATATAGAAAGCGCAACACGGAATAGATTTCAGATGTTATAATGGAAAAACAGTAATCGGCGCAACAGGAAAAAGCCTGCTGTAAGGCTGCGTACAGCATGAGGAAAAATGAGGAGAAGCAGAATGAAACAAAAAGAGAGAGCAAGCTGTGAGACTTGCGCGTTCTATATATATGATGAAGAGTACGGTGCATATCTCTGCGATATGAATATGGACGAGGACGATTATGTAAGAATCATGTCTGACCGGTATTATCAATGTCCCTATTACAGGAACGGGGATGAGTATGCAGTAGTCAGAAAGCAGATGTAGGATCAGATATGTAGAAATGTAGAGACAATCTGTGGATTGTCAGATGCGGGAGGAAATTAAGATGTCAGCTGACACCAGAAAAAAGGCAATATTATTTGATGTGGATGATACATTGTATGATCAGACAGTACCGTTTAAAGAAGCATACAGGGAATATTTCGGCGCAGATCCTGCCGTGCCGGCGGATGTGATTTATCCTGTTACAAGAAAATACAGTGATCAGGTGTACTCCCGGGCGATGGCGGGTCAGATTACAATGGAAGATATGTATATTTACAGAGTGCAGAAAGCATTTGAAGAATTCGGTATCAGTATTACGGACGCGCAGGCACTTGAGTTTCAGACGATCTATGCAGACCGTCAGCGGCATATCCATATGTCGGAGCAGATGGAGGCGATTCTTGATTATTGTAAAGGGAAAGTGGAGCTGGGGATCATCACGAACGGTCCTTCAAAGCATCAGTGGAATAAGGTGAAAAGCTTACAGGCAGAGAGATGGATTCCGCATGAAAATATAGTTGTGTCCGCGGACGTGGGCGCAGAGAAGCCGGACAGGAAGATTTTCGAATATGCGGAACGCACTATGGGGCTGGAAGATGCGGAGATCTGGTTTGTCGGGGATTCGTATGAGCTGGATGTGAAGGGTGCGGTGAATGCCGGATGGAATACAGTGTGGATGAACAGGAGAAAGCGGAAAGCACCGGAGGGAGCGATGATGGCGGAGCATGAGCACGGAGGCAGAATAGCCGGCGTGGAGACAGAGGAGGCACTTTTTGGTTTTGTCAGAATGATTCTTGAAGGTGACGCGAGATAAAATTTGCGGTTATAAAAAGAAAAACAGGAGATGGACAACTCATCCCGTATTTTTGGACTCACTTTTTGTTAAGGTAAGTATAACAAAAAGTGAGTTTTTCCATGCCCGGAATTTGGGGCGGAAAGGATGAGTGTTATGAAAGAAATCAGTTTGACAATTACGGGAATGAGACATTATTACGGCAGCAGGATAATTCACGTGGGGGATATTCTCCGCTGTAAGAAAGAACCTGAAAACGAGTATGACGCGGAGGCAATTCAGGTACTGCTTCCGGTATACGGTAAGATCGGGTATATCGCGAACAGCCCGTATACTGTAGCCAAGGGTACATTAAGTGCCGGACGGGCGTATGATCAGGTTAAGAAAAAGTTCTATGTTCGTGTGCTCTATATTTGTACGAATCAGATTATCTGTAAAGTGGAAGAGGGGAAGAAAGAAGAACTGGAGAGCAGGATCAGCAGACAGCTTCAGGCAGTCGACGATACTGAGTTTTAAGAACGTGCTGCATATGCTACAATGGTTTTATAAAGTTAAAGGAGATTAAGCCATGGTCAAATCATACAGCCAGAAGTTAAGAGTGCTATACGTGATGCAGATTCTGCTGAAATATTCAGATGAGGAACATCCGGTATCCCAGACGGAAATATCAGAAAGACTTCATGCATACGGTATACAGGCAGATCGCAAAAGTATTTATGATGATATTAAGGTCTTAAATGAGTTCGGGCTGGGGATAGAAAACCGCAGGTCAAAGCCATCGGGATTTTATGTGGCAGAGAGAAGTTTTGAACTGCCGGAGCTGAAACTGCTGGTAGATGCGGTTCAGTCATCAAAATTCATTACAGCGAAGAAATCAAATGAATTGATCCGAAAGCTGGAAGAACTGGCAAGTGTACACGAGGCGAAGAATCTGCAGAGACAGGTGTATGTGGGAAACCGTATCAAGACTATGAACGAAAGTATTTACTATAATGTGGACGAAATTCATCAGGCAATTTCTCAGAACAGGCTGATACGGTTTCATTATTATGAATGGACACCTGAAAAGGAAATGCATCTGCGCAGGAACGGTAAAGCTTATGAAATCAGTCCGTGGGGCTTGTCGTGGGATGATGAAAATTATTATATGGTCGGTTATGACAGCGATGCAGAAATGATAAAACATTTCCGGGTGGATAAAATGCTGGATATAATCATAACGGATCAGCCTAGAAGAGGGAAAGACCGTTTTGAAAAATTCGATCTTGCAAATTATGCTAAGAAAGTGTTTGGTATGTTCAGCGGAGAAGAGCGTACTGTGAAGATGCTTTGTGAGAATAATCTGGCAGGTGCTATGATTGACCGATTTGGAAGGGATGTTATGATACATCCTTCCGATGAGAGGCATTTTATCGTGAGTGCTGCAGTGAATGTGAGTCCTCAGTTTTTCGGGTGGCTTGTTGCCTTGGGAAAAGGTGTTGTGATAGAGAGCCCGGAAGATGTGAAAGAGGAGTTTAAGGAATGGATGGGAGAAGTTATGAGAGAGTATGAGAACGTATAAGTCAAGTGCAGTACGTTTTGATGCTTTAATGTATGGTATTAAACTGGCTTATCTTGCAGGAAAGAAGTATAGAAAAGCCAGAACAGATCTGATGAAGAAGGTTGACGCAATAGCCGGCGTGGCGAATATTCCGGAAATTATGGTGCAGTCAGAATTAATTAATAAAATTCTTCATACAGACTATCTTGATAATGCCGGGATTGTTGAATTTGAAAATATCCGTGAAAGTCTAAGAAGTCTGATGAAGTATATTCCTAAAAGAGTTTTGCGATACGATACAAACTTTGAGGATGATGTTTTATCTGTCGAGTGGAAGGAATCAGAATTGGAGAATGATGATCTGAAGAATTATAAGGCAAAAGCAGAATTCTATATTCGTCAGCACCAGGACAATATTGCAATTGCAAAATTAAAACATAATAAACCATTATCCCAGACGGACATAGAGTCTCTGGAACAGATACTGTGGAGTGATTTAGGAACAAAAGATGATTATGAAGCAGAATATGGAAGCAAGCCATTAGGAGAATTTGTCAGGGAGATTGTAGGACTTGATATGAATGCAGCCAAAGAGGCATTTTCGGAATATCTTTATAATACCGATTTGGACAGCAGTCAGATTTATTTTGTCAATCAAATTGTAGAGTATATTGTACACAATGGCCTGATGAAGGATCTTTCTGTGCTGCAGGAAGCGCCCTTTACGGATCGGGGAAGTGTTGTTAAGATTTTTACAGATATGAATGTCTGGATGGGGATTAGGAAAGTGATAGATTCGATTAATGAGAATGCGATGGTGGCATAAGTAAACTTGATATACATTAGGGGAGGAAAAATGGAAACACTGTTGGTAGGTAATATGGTCATGATTTTATTTTGGATTTTTATGACCCTTATTGCGAATGATGCAGAAAAGTATAAAGTTATTGTTTTGCTATATATCATTACTTATCTTGTCAATATATTAAAATTTGAATACAGAAATTTTGAAAAGATTTATTTTACAATTACAGGATTAAAAAAGAGCATAACGTTGTGGTTATCGTACGAAGGAGGCCTCCTATGTTTCACAGAAAGAAAAAACTAACCCCATCCAAAACTTACGACCCCGCCCGCCAGCGTCCTGCCCTCCGCTGCAGCATCTGCACCGGAGAGCAGGTTGCCGGCTTCAAGAATCTTTCTGACGGGAAATTCGAGGAAGTCATGCTGATCCGGAATGAGTCTGAACTTCAGGATTTTCGTGAACAGTACGGGATTACGGAAAATATCGAAAAAATTTACTGACTACAGACAGGGTTGACAACACAGGTAAGACATATGCAACAAAGGAGTTTACTATGAGGGATTATCAGGAACATAACGCGAAGGACATCCGGGACTTGACCATATATACGAAGACTATACCGGCGCATCCGGCGGCTTTTGCAGACTTTCCGGCTGCAATCCATCCGGACATCCGTACATATCTGACATCTCATAATATCCCCCGTTTGTATACCCATCAGGCAGAGATGTTCGACAAAGCGCAGTCTGGTGAGAATGTGGTGATCACTACCTCAACAGCCAGCGGGAAGACACTGAGCTTCCTGCTCCCGGTGCTGCAGGCGGTTCTGGACAATCCGCTTACCAGAGCGATATTTGTCTATCCGACGAAAGCGCTTGCGGCGGATCAGTACAGGGCGCTTCAGCCGGTTCTTGAGTACTTTGGAGAAGGAAGGATTTCGGCGGGTGTCTATGACGGCGATACGATGCAGGCGGAGCGCAGCCGGATCCGAATGAGCGCGAATATTATTCTGACCAACCCGGAGATGCTGAATGCGGCGTTCCTGCCGAATCACAGCAAATACGGGTTTGATTTTATTTTTACGAATCTGAAATATGTCGTGATCGATGAGCTGCACAGCTACAGAGGAGCGTTCGGCGCTCATCTGGCGAATATCTTCCGCAGGATGAAACGTGTGTGCGCTTATTACAGCTCGAAACCGCAGTTTCTGTGCAGTTCGGCTACGATTGCGAACCCGTTGGAACTCTCCGAGCGAATCTGCGGGGAGAAATTTGTGTTGATCGACAGGGACGGATCGGCTTCACCGGAGAAGGAGTACCGGATCATACAGCCGCCGGAGATCAAGGGGAAGAACGACAAGATCTATGGCAGGCGGTCCGCGTCGTCTGTCGCGGCAGATCTGATTCCCAGGCTTGTGGAAGAGGACCGGCATTTTATTGCGTTTGGCAGGAGCCGGAGAAATGTAGAGGTTATCCTAAAGGAATCCCGGGACAAGCTGGATGCGGCTGGATTTTTAAGCGGGGTAGACAGCGGGAAGATCGCAGGATACCGCGGCGGATACACACCGATGGAGAGGCGGGAAATCGAGCGGAAGATGACGGATGGCGAACTCTCGGGACTTGTCTCTACGAACGCGCTGGAGCTGGGCATCGATATCGGCAGTCTGGATTCCACGGTGATCGTCGGCTACCCGGGGACGAGAGCTTCTTTCTGGCAGCAGAGCGGGCGCGCCGGAAGGAGCAGCGGAAGCGGGGGACGCAGGGCGGACAGCAGTGAAAACTACACTGGAAACTATATTGAAAACAGCAGGGACAAAGAGACGAAGAAATGTGTCAACTTTCTGATTTTGGAGAATCAGCCTTTTGACCAGTATATTGCCATTGACCCGGAATGGCTGTTCTCGCGGGCAAGTGAAAATGCCATTGTAGATCCGGATAACCTGCTGATCGAGCTGGCACACATCCGGGCGGCGGCAGCGGAGATGCCGCTGTCCCTGGATGACGCCGCGCTGTTCCCGGATCTGGGCGAGGTGATTCCTGTGCTTATGTCTGCGGACGAAGTGAAGAGTCTTGCAGGGAGGTTCGCGTGGGCGGGACCTGCATTTCCGGCAGGAGACTACAGCCTGAGAAATATGGACAAGACCCGGTTCAAGCTGATCGTGAAAGACGATGTGGAGTTTGTGGACGGGCGGAGACAGGCGAAAGGGGCCGGCAGAGAAGTGACGGAGATGGACGAATCCCAGGCGTATCATGAACTGCATCCGGGGGCGGTGTATATGCATGAGGGCGTGCTTTATGAGGTGCTGAAGCTTGATCTGGTCAGCAGGACGGCGGAGGCGGTTCCGTTTGACGGAAATTATTATACCGTTCCGTCCGGAACAGAAGAGACTCGGATCCTGCAGACATTTCAGGAAGAGGACATGGGGCGGACGCAGATCCATTTCGGAGATATTAACGTAAATGAAGTGATTTCCATGTACAAGAAACTGCAGTTCCACAATCACCAGAATCTGGGGTATGTGGAACTGACGCAGCCCCTTCAGAAATCGTATGACACGGAGAGTACATGGATTGATATTCCCCGAAATGTAGCGGATGTTTACCGCAGCCTGCTCGTCCCGAACCATATGGGAGAACTGGTATTGAACGACCATTTTGAAGGGCTGTGTTATGCGGTGAAAAACGCGGCAATGATGACGACCATGACCGAGCGGGATGATATCGATGCGGTGATCTCGAATAATGCAATCATACCGGACGCCCGGGAGGAACAGGTAGTCTCCCTTTATATCTATGATAAATATGAGGGAGGCCTGGGATATTCAGAAAAGATTTATGAACTGGTGCCGCAGATCATTGACAATGCCATCCGTATGGTGGAGGGCTGTTCCTGTGAGAGCGGCTGCCCGGCCTGCGTGGGAGATTATAATCTGGACAAGAAGATGGTGCTGTGGGGTCTTAAGAATCTGCTTCAGGAGAGCGAACCGCCGGAGTTTGAAGGAAAGCAGATTGAGGAATCACGTCCGTTTATTCAGAAAGGTTTTTCTTTCTATAGACTTCCGCTGGAGTGGAGCGCGTTTTGCGACAGTGTTGTGCGGAACGGGGAGAGCGGAGGCGCATTCCTGCGGACGGTGGAGCAGGTCGAAGTGAACGGGCATCGGCTGATCCTGACCGTGGGCAGTTCATTCTATGAGGGATGGCTCATGGATCCTGACAATATGCGGGGACTTGAGAATACAGTCCGGTACCATGCGGTCTGCCCGGCGGATATGCGGATCGAGGTGCGGGTCGCGGAAAATCGGGAGAGAACGGACAAGATAAAAGGAAAATTGAGACGCAGATATGAGGATAAACTTTCATGAATGAACAGTTAAATGGGTTTCAGCAGACAGAGGAGTTTCAGAATCTGAACGAATATCAGAAGGCAGCGGTTCTCGATGAGAGTCCGGCGTGTGTGGTGAACGCCAATGTGGGCAGCGGGAAGACGACCGTGCTTATCGGGAAGATCATGTACCTGTATCTAGATAGAAAGATACCACTTGAGAAAATGGCCGTGCTGACTTTCACAAACAAGGCGGCGGACGAGATCGTGGAACGGCTGCGGAAGATAAAGCCGGATATTACGTCGGAGCAGGTGCAGGGCTTCGGGACATTTCACAGTGTGGCTCTCAGGATGCTCAAAAGCAGTCTTCCGGTGGAAAAAGCCGGATGGACGAAAGAATTTACTGTCATGGATCCGGACGAGGAGACAGATCTGGCGCTGGAACTCATTGCGGAACATGGTCTTAAGGTCAAGTATAAGAACCGACTGAAAAAGCGGCTGGAGCAGGAGTATCAGAACTGGCTGTCAGGAAAAGAGGAGAGCCGGTACAGGGACGACCTGTTCCGGCTCTATCCGCTTCTGGCAGAAGAAAAAAAGAAACAGAATAAAATGTCATTTGCCGATTTGCTGAGAGTGAGCACGGATCTGCTGCGGACGGAGATAAGGAAGGAGCAGTCCTGCGAAGAGAACAATAACGGAAGAATCCATCCGGCATGGATCCTTGTGGATGAAGTGCAGGACAGCGATGTGCTGCAGCTTGAATTTCTGGAAGCTCTGAGGGGAGAAAGTGCGAAGATTTTCGCCGTGGGAGATCCCAATCAGGTCATCTACAGCTGGCGGGGAACGGGCGACAATATGTTCTTCCTGATCAAGCACCGGTTCGGGGCGAAAGAACTGACGCTTCCGGTAAACTACCGGTCCAATGCGTCCATCCTTACAGCGGCAAACCGCTTTCTGCAGTTCGGAAACAGGATTCAGGGAACGCGGAATGAAGAGCGCAGGATTGTGGTGCGGAATTATTATGACCCGTTTCAGGAGGCAGAATATCTTGCAGAGAGGATACAGACGCTCCATAGAAACGGAAAGAGTTATGGGGAGATCGCTGTATTTTACAGGCTGCAGAGCCAGTCCGAGATACTGGAAAAGGTATTTGCCAGACATGGCATTCCGTATGAGCTGTCAGTGAAAAAGACATTGAAGGATATCCCGGTGCTGAACTGGCTGATAAAGGTGCTGCGGGTGTCAGTCAATCCCTCTGATACACAGATGGCAGCGGCAGTTCTCAAAGACCCGGTGTACGGCGGGAAAAACCTGTCCTGCCGCATGGAGAGATTCACGGAAGACATCGGAAAACGCCCGGCCGTAACCGCCGGAGAGCTTTTTGCATACTTTGAACTGAGGGATGCGCTTCATCCATCGTCCGCCGGATATGCGGAAGACGAGCGTCTTGTAATGGATTTTCTGGAGAAAATGTGTACATCCTGTAATAAGGAGGCACAAAGCAGCGGCGGAAACTTTACCGGGGCAGTCCGTGAGTTTGTTAACAGCTCGGCTCTTTACGGGATGAAAACAGATGCAGGCGAAAAGACTCCCGGGAATATGTCCGCGCATGAAGTGGCAGGGGCAGACACGGACGGAGGAGAACGGACGGCAGCGACGGGCAGAGTGAAGCTGATGACACTTCACGCTTCGAAAGGTCTGGAGTTTGATACAGTATTTATCATTGGAGTTAATCAGGGACTTATTCCTCTCAGATGTAAGAATTTCGAGCAGGAGGAAGAGGAACGGCGTCTGTTCTTTGTCGGAATCACACGGGCCGAGAATGATCTGGAACTTTCCTGGTATACAAATCCCGGGGAACGTGGAGTTATAGGAGAACCGGGCCGGTATCTGCGCATGATCCCGGAACAGCTTCTGGATTATGGGAATACAGGAAAACAGGAGAGTGTGAGGTCCGGAGCGGGCACGGACGGAGCAGGGAGAAAGAGTGATCTCCGGCAGCTGCGAAGACAGGTGCAGGATCAGATCCGCCTGAAACGGGAAGCCGCTCAAAAGCCGGAGATCGTCCGGGTGAGACACCGGAAATATGGCGAGGGCATCTTAGTATCAGAAGATGAAATGATGATGGAGGCCAAGTTTGAAGGATATGGCAGAAAACAGTTCCTAAAGGCTTTTGGTGAGATAGAAATATTACACAGCTAAGAAGTCGCAAAGAAATGTTCAAAACAGCATTCTTAAATTGAATCTTCCATATGTCTGTGTTAAGATAGCAGTGCGCAGAGGGCGGGGAAAGATATCCGCCCGAATGCAGGGACATATGTTTAGGAGGACATTATGGACAGGAGAGAAAAAAGCTCCAGAAGAGTCAGGCTGAATACAATGCAGATTGTAGCACTGGGCTTTTTTGGAGTGATTTTTTTGGGCGGCGTAATCCTGTGGCTGCCAATCTGTAATCAGAAACCCATCGAATTCATCGATGCGCTGTTTACATCTGTGACGTCGGTCTGCGTGACCGGACTTGTTACTGTTATTCCTGCGGAACAGTACACATTGTTCGGGCAGGTTGTGGTGATGATCCTTATCCAGATCGGAGGTCTGGGAGTGATCGCGTGTATGGCTCTGTTTTTCCTTCTGCTTGGGAAAAAGATATCAATGAAAGGAAGGATTCTGATCCAGGAGGCATACGGGCTCGATACTCTGTCCGGGCTGGTAAAGTTCATTATCCGTATTGTACGCGGGACATTTATTGTAGAAGGAATCGGGGCAGTGCTCTTTTCCTTTAAGTTCGTGCCGGAGTTCGGACTGGCAAAGGGAATATGGTACGGCGTTTTCCATTCAATCTCGGGATTCTGTAACGCAGGAATTGATATTATAGGGGACAGCAGTTTTATGAGATATGTAGACTCGCCGCTGGTGAGCCTGACTACAATGTTCCTGATTGTGATGGGCGGTCTCGGATTCCCGGTATGGCACGATATCTTTGTGACGGCAAAGAAAGGCGCAGGGGAAAAAGGCGCGAGAAGGCGAATCTTTACAAGGCTTGGACTGCAGAGCAAGATCGTGCTTACGATAACCGCTTTTCTGATCATTTTCGGTACAGTGGGATATTTCCTGCTGGAGTTCAACAATCCGGAGACCATGAAAGATTTAAGCATCCCGGAGAAGGTACTGGCTTCCGCGTTCCAGTCGGTGACAACACGTACCGCAGGCTTCGCATCGGTATCGCAGTCGGGACTTACGGAGAGTTCAAGGCTTCTGGGATGTATACTGATGTTCATCGGAGGTTCTCCGGCAGGTACGGCGGGCGGTATCAAAACCACGACATTTGCCATGCTGATCCTGACAATTATTTCTGTTCTGAGAGGTCATAAAGATACAGAGTGTTTCGGCAGGAGAGTCGATATGGACAGTGTGCGCTCTGCACTTACGATCACAGTGATCACATTTACGTGCTGGCTTGCGGCTGTGGCCGCAATGTCGATCTTTGACCCGCAGACAGAGTTTCTGAACCTGATGTACGAGGCGTCTTCTGCTATCGGAACAGTCGGACTTTCAGCTGATCTGACGCCTCATCTGACACGTGCAAGCCACGTGGTACTGATGCTTTTAATGTATATCGGAAGAATCGGCCCTCTTACGATGGCGCTTGTATTTGCAGGAAAGTCAAATAAAAGTGATAAATTCAGGGAACTGCCTGAGAAGAAGATTATGCTTGGATAATATTTATCGCTTATAGAATATAAACGGAACGATCCGCGGCATCATAGCCGGGGTATAACCCTCAAGCTCAATGGATGCTGTAATAAAAATATTTCAGACAGGAGAGTAAGAAAATGAGTAAACAATTCGCTGTACTGGGACTGGGAAGCTTTGGATGGAGCGTGGCTCTGACACTGGAGAAAATGGGCGCGGATGTGCTTGTAGTTGACGAATCTTTTGAGAAGATTCAGGAGATTTCTGAGCAGGTATCCTATGCGCTTAAGGCGGATGTGTCCGATCCGGAAGCGCTGGAGACTCTGGGCGGGAGAAACCTTGACGGGGCAGTGATCGCGGTCTCCGAGAATTTCGAGGCGAGCATTATGGCAACGATGCTATGTAAAGAGATGGGGATTCCGATGGTGCTGGCAAAAGCAAAAGATAAGCTTCAGGGAACGATCCTCAAAAAAGTCGGCGCAGATTCGGTCGTATATCCTGAGATCGAGATGGGCGGACGCGTGGCAAAGAATCTGGTGGCAAAAGAGTTCTCTGACTGGATCGAGCTGTCGGATGACTACAGCATGGTTGAAGCTGTAGTACCGGAAGCATGGCAGGGGAAATGTCTTGCTGACCTGAAAGTACGTGAACGTTTCGGAATTAACGTAGTCGGCATTATTATCAACAAACAGGTGGATGTCACTTTTGATCCGATGGAACCTCTTCCGGCAAACGGAATCCTGATTATGATCGGTTCGAATGACGTCCTGCAGAAATTTGATACAAAGAAGGAACGCAGATAATGATTACAAGTACTGCAAATGCACAGGTAAAAGAGCTGGTAAAACTGATGAAGAAGAGCAGGGCGAGGGATGAGGCGCAGGTGTTCCTGGTCGAGGGCCCGCGTATGGCAGGGGAACTGACTTCTGACCCGGGCTGGTGCACAGAGATTGAGAAAATCTATCTTTCTGAGAGTTATTCCGGAAGAAACAAGGGAGAACATCAGGATCTTGAGAGGACCGCGCCGGTGGAAATACTTTCAGATTCTGTGTTTGCTCACGTGTCAGACACGAAGACCCCTCAGGGCATACTTGCCGTTGTGAGAAGAAGAACATATAATATGTCGGATATTCTCGGGAGAGATCCGGCGCACGCCCATGTACTCGTCCTTGATAATCTTCAGGATCCGGGAAATCTGGGAACAATCTTCCGTACGGCCGAGGCTGCCGGGGTGACGGGAATTATCCTGAGCCGCGACTGTGTGGATATTTATAATCCGAAGGTAGTCCGCTCTACAATGGGAGCGGTGCTCCGTATGCCGTTTCTGTATGTGGATGATCTGCCGGGAACGATCAGTGAACTGAAAGGAACAGGAATCAAAGTTTATGCGGCTCATCTGAAAGGTATGCACGCATATGATCAGGAAGATTACAGGACAGGCTGCGCCTTCCTGATCGGAAATGAAGGAAACGGACTGAGAGACGAAGTGGCGGAATGCGCGGATCATTACGTGATTATCCCCATGCAGGGAAAGGCGGAGTCATTGAATGCAGCAGTTGCGGCAGCTGTGCTTATGTTTGAAGTGAGCAGGCAGCGGAGGAGCTGAAATGCCGGTTAATGAGGGTTAAACAGTATACAGGCAGGATCTGAAAGGGCAGATCCTGCTTTGTTATATTATCCTGACTGTTCAGCCGTACCATCTGCAAAGTGGAACTGCAATGATGTAAATTTATGCATAAGTATTGCATTTTTATGCATAAGTATGTATAATAGGTCATGTTTCATACAGAATACTGTATAGCGGGGCAGCCGCAGCACGTCAGTAAACTATACGAATGGCGTGAATTAAACGGTTATGAATTTATAAGATAGAGAGGGACATATTATGAATTTAAAAGGACGTAATTTTCTTACATTAAAGGACTTCACACCGGAGGAGATCACTTACCTGATCGATCTTTCTGCCGAGGTAAAGGAGAAGAAGAAAAACGGAGTGCCGGTTGACAATTATAAAGGAAAGAATGTGGCGCTGATCTTTGAAAAGGACAGCACAAGGACGCGCTGTGCGTTTGAGGTTGCGGCACATGACATGGGCATGGGTACTACATATCTCGGACCGACCGGTTCCCAGATGGGAAAGAAGGAGAGTATCGAGGATACTGCGCGGGTATTGGGCAGGATGTTTGACGGTATCGAGTACCGCGGTTTCGGGCAGGAGATCGTGGAAGAGCTGGCGAAATACGCAGGGGTACCGGTGTGGAACGGCCTGACGAATGAATATCATCCGACTCAGATGCTTGCCGATATGCTGACCATCCGCGAGAATTTCGGCACACTGAAAGGTCTGAAGCTGGTTTACATGGGCGACGCCCGCTACAACATGGGGAATTCTCTTATGGTTGCCTGCTCCAAGCTGGGGCTTGACTTTGTGGCGTGCACAACAGAAGAGTATTTCCCGAATGCAGAGCTTGTTGCACAGTGTCAGGAGTATGCAAAGGAATCAGGCGCAACGATCACGCTGACATCCGATGTAAAAGAGGGAACGAAAGATGCCGACGTTATTTACACAGATGTATGGGTATCCATGGGAGAGCCGGACGAAGTATGGGAGAAGAGGATCAACGAGCTCTCTCCATATAAAGTGACAAAAGAAGTGATGGCAAATGCAAAAGACAGCGCAATTTTCCTGCACTGCCTGCCGGCATTCCATGACCTGAAGACAAAGATCGGAAAAGAAATGGGCGAGCGTTTTAGTATAGAAGATATGGAAGTGACGGATGAGGTATTTGAATCCGAACAGTCCAAAGTGTTTGACGAGGCAGAGAACCGTATGCACACGATCAAGGCTGTCATGATGGCTACTTTGGGAGTTCAGGAGTAATTTTTGGTAAATTTTGCACTTGTTTCCGGGAAAAAGGTGTAATAAAATAGCACTATATTTTGCATCACATCGACGATATTATGATTCTGCAGCTTGTTAAAATGGGGTGTACAAATGAGAGAAGATATGAAATCAGTGATTGCAGATACCTTTTCCCAGATGCTGGACAAGGAAGATATAGATAAAATTACAGTGACAAAACTGATTGCGGAATGCCATATCTCAAGGCAGACATTTTACTATCATTTTAAAGATATTATGGATGTGCTCGAGTGGACGTTTCGGCGGGCGACCCGGGAACTGGTGGAGCAGAGCCTGGGTACGGAAGATCGGATCAAGTCACTGACCGCTTATGTTACCTTTGTGCGGCAGAACAGGGCGAAACTGGAGAAGCTGCTGTATTCACGGCGCTGGGTTCAGATCGAGGGAATGCTTGTAGAAGCGGTGACAATCTATCTGGCGGAAATCGCACGGAATAAAGTTCCGGATCTTGATCTGAGCGTGGATGATCTGGAGATTATGCTGAAGTTCTACGCGTGCGGAATGGTCGGAGTCCTGCTCCAGTATGTGGACAGACCGAACCTGAATGAGGAAAAGCTGGTCATACAGATGGAAAAGATTATCACGGGAAAGATGTTCCCGGGAAAACATAATTGAGAATATCAGAAATAAAACAAGGAGCGGACATCACTGTCTGCTCCTGTCTCGTTCTGTCAGATTTTCGTAGTGTTTATATAATATTCCGAACCTGTGGATATATCCTTTCTGCCACGGCTTGGACTTCCCGCAGAAATGCAGGATGGCCGTATTTCCCATCACCCAGTCCATGTCGCATATGCCGCCGCTCCTTAAGAGATAGGTATTATAGTTGCGGGCGTCGTAGTTCCATATGGAATCATCAATCTCCAGTGTACGCCGGCCGTACATGGCGTTCAGGATATCCTGATCGGGCAGGAGCAGTTCTTTCGCGTGCTCTTTTGTGTAGTTGAAAATCTCGGATGCATTGATCTCCTGCCGCCCACGGTCAAGATCCATCAGAAGAACGCCTGAATTAAAATACGGGTGATCTGTTCCGAGGCGGATCTGGTTGATGTTATTTGCCAGTTCTGTCTTTCCCGTATGCGCTGCCGCTGCGAAGAGAGTTCCTTTCATATCGGTTTCCCAGAGCGGGCGGAGCGGATTGATGACAAGGATATCCGGATCCAGATACAGGATGCGGTGCAGTTGTTCGGGGAGGAAAAACGGCGCCAGCAGGCGGTAATACATTTCACGGGGATACTGTCGGCTGACAGGTGCATCGGCAAAAGCAGCACTGTCGATCATGAGCGGATGGAATTCGTATCCCATTATGGCGCACTGCCGGGCGACGGGTTCCAGATCTTCCTGCGGGATACCGCTGTGCATCAGCCAGATATCTGCCTCCTCCTCCGGCTGGCTGACGCGGCTGGAGGTAAGAAGCACCTGAAGCCGGGACAGATAGGCCCCGTTCAGGGTGGTCAGGATCTGAATACGGTCCATCTGTCTGTTCCGGGTGTGGCGTATGATATTGTCATTTTGTTCCATCTGATTCATCTGGATATATCTCCTTTAAATTTTGTCACTGAGTCTCTGGTTAAAGACTGATCTTATGCATTCCCGCGGTCTCAATCAGGAGGGCAATTCCCATGATGATAAGGTAAGCGGCAAGGATATAGTTCAGCGCCAGCGCCGAGACGAAGGGCAGCAGCAGAAATACAACTGCAAGGATAATGTTAAGTACACCGCTGAATGTCATACTCCCAGTATGAGGAATGCGGAAGTATCTGAGCCTTGAGGCAAGTGAGAGTTTCTCTGCTCCGCTGAAGATCAGCAGAAAGGCAAGCATGAAGGTGATGACCTGCACTGTCAGAGCGACCGGCATGATGAACAGCATAATACCGATCAGTACATTCAGTATACCTGAAAGGAGCAGCATATAATCTCTGAAATAATAGGTCATGGATGCAAATGTTACAAAGTGGTATATGCCGATCACGATCACTGCAATTGCTGCGAAATACTGCATGACGGCAAAGATGCCGACCGGAAATACGGCAGTAAGTATGCCTGCGATGAGCAATAATACCGCTATGATAATATATGCAGTCCGCATTTTCTTTCTTTTTTTATTCCATGTATCTATGAGTTCCTGTACATAATCAAAATCTGAATCAAACCATCTCATATGTCATTTCTCCTTATCTATTTATTTGTTATCCGTTATCTGTTTATTCCATTTCCGGCAATTTCACTATAGCTTTTTTATTGCGGGGCTGCCACTTATAATTCCCTTGTCCTGTCTTTACAAAAGCCCGGATCTGTCAGGATTTTTTACAAAATTGCAAATTTGTCAATACAGATTCATAAAATTGAGAGTCGCAATCAAATTTTATATCTGCTATATAAAAATTGCAGGTTCTATAAGACGGAGAAAGGAGGACGTCTTTATATGAATATTGATGAAAGCGTATTTGCCTATAAATTATATGAAATGGAAGAGCAGTACGGAAAACTGCAATGCAGGATTCGGGCTTGTGAGCAGGGCGGCAGAGACAAAATCCATTCCGAACTGGAGAAAGCCAGGGAAGAATATACGGAAAACACAATGCTGCTTGAAGAGAAGACAAAGTCCTGCCGGTCGCAGGCAGTGACAAGGCTGACACAGGCACAGCTCGAGTACAGGAGAAAGGTAGAAGAACTGAAAAAACAGGTCATATCCGATCTTCATTGCGATGAAAGCAGTCGGGAAGAAGATGAGAGTGAGGCCGGTATGCTTTATGCGGAGTTCGCTATGGATTTTGCAACGCTTACCATGCAGCAGGCTCTGATTTCCGCGCTGAGTGCGCTGGAAAGTCTGAAATCACCGGATAGTGATAAATCAGACTATGGGGGAAAAGGTCAGACAAAAGAGGAGGCGACAGTATGCAAGAGGTAAAGAAACCGAGAAAACCGCTGATTTATTATTATGTGATCGTTCTTGCAGTCCTGCTTCTGTTTAATTTCCTGTTTATGCCGTGGGCGGCAGAGCGACAGGTGCAGGAAGTGGGATATGACACATTTATTGAAATGACAGAAAAAGAGGAGATCGGTCAGGTTCAGATTAACCAGGAGGATAATGAAGTCATCTTTACAAATAAAGAGGGCAATCAGATCTATAAGACCGGAATGGTGGAAGATCCGGGGATGACTGAGAGGCTGTATGCATCAGGTGCAGAATTCTCAGGGCAGATCATTGAGCAGATGTCACCGGTGCTGTCCTTCATTCTTTCGTGGATCCTGCCGATCGCAATCTTTATCGGAATCGGCCAGTATATGTCGAGGAAACTGATGAACCGGGCCGGCGGAGGACCTGACTCCATGATCTTCGGAATGGGAAAGAGCAACGCCAAGGTATATGTGAAATCTTCAGAGGGCATCAGGTTTTCCGATGTGGCCGGAGAGGACGAGGCAAAGGAAAACCTCTCAGAGATCGTGGATTATCTTCATAATCCTGCAAAATACAGAGAGATCGGAGCATCTATGCCGAAAGGCATCCTTCTGGTAGGTCC
This sequence comes from uncultured Ruminococcus sp., assembly GCA_904377845.1. Classification (GTDB taxonomy): domain Bacteria; phylum Bacillota; class Clostridia; order Lachnospirales; family Lachnospiraceae; genus Mediterraneibacter. The sequence continues at coordinate 130,169 of CAJFGR010000003.1, forward strand.
TCCGGGAACCGGAAAGACCATGCTTGCGAAGGCAGTGGCGGGCGAGTCCAATGTGCCGTTCTTCTCCATGTCGGGATCCGAATTTGTGGAGATGTTTGTCGGTATGGGCGCATCGAAAGTCCGTGATCTGTTCAAACAGGCAAAAGAAAAAGCGCCGTGTATTGTATTTATCGACGAGATCGACGCTATCGGCCAGAAACGTGACGGCCGTGTGGGCGGCAATGATGAAAGGGAGCAGACACTGAACCAGCTCCTGACGGAGATGGACGGATTCGAGTCCAACAACGGTGTCATTATCCTTGCGGCGACGAACCGGCCGGAATCCCTTGATCCGGCTCTTACAAGACCGGGAAGATTCGACCGGAGAGTGCCGGTGGAACTGCCGGATCTGAAAGGCCGTGAAGAGATACTGAAAGTCCATGCAAAGAAAGTAAAACTGGATGAGTCCGTAGATTTCAACAAGATCGCCCGCATGGCGTCCGGAGCATCCGGCGCGGAACTTGCCAATATTGTCAATGAGGCGGCACTGCGTGCGGTAAGGGAGAACAGACACTATGTGACAGAGTCAGATCTGGAGGAGAGTATCGAGGTTGTTATCGCAGGATATCAGAAGAAAAACGCCATACTTACGGATCAGGAGAAGAAAGTGGTGGCATATCACGAAATCGGGCACGCTCTTGTGGCAGCAAAGCAGAGCAATTCCGCTCCGGTGCAGAAGATCACGATCGTTCCCCGTACTTCAGGAGCTCTGGGATATACAATGCAGGTGGAGGAAGGCAATCATTATCTGATGAGCCAGGAGGAACTGGAGAACAAGATCGCCACACTCACCGGCGGAAGAGCTGCAGAAGAACTTATCTTCCATTCTTCATCCACCGGAGCCTCCAACGATATCGAACAGGCGACCAAGCTGGCACGTGCCATGATTACAAGATACGGCATGAGCAAAGATTTCGATATGGTGGCAATGGAGACCGTGACCAACCAGTATCTGGGGGGAGATACATCATTGAGCTGTTCAGCGGAAACCCAGGCGGAGATCGACCGGCAGGTAGTGGAGCTGGTGAAAAAGCAGCATGAGAAAGCGGCGAAGATCCTGGAAGAGAATAAAGAGAAGCTGGATGAACTGGCTGATTACCTTTATGAGAGAGAGACGATCACCGGTGAGGAATTTATGAACATACTTAACGCCGCATAATTTGCAGTAAGATCTACAGCAAATACACCGAGCGGGAGGCTTAAGCCTCCTGCCGGTGATAAATTATAAAAACAGCAAATACAATTTGTACAGAAGACAAACAGAAAGGGAGAACTACAAATGGGAAAGTCAATCAGAGAAACGATGCAGGAATTTACAGTGAATCAGGCTCTTAATTATCTTGAAGGCAATCCGGAGGAGAATATCCCGAAACTGATGGCCTTTGTAGACCGCTTTATGCCGAAAGACTGGTATACGAGCCAGAGAAATGCAATCAGAAAATCTATTGAAGAAAAGAACAACTGGTACCAGCTTATTTTAAGGCTCTATGAACTGGATCCGGGCGTGCGCAGAGCATTCTTCCAGAATTTCATTACAAACGCCAGCCTGAAGGGCAGCGCAACGCAGAATGAACTGACGGAGAAATATAACTGTAACATCCCGTGGGCGATCCTGCTGGATCCTACGACAGCGTGCAACCTGAACTGTACAGGATGCTGGGCAGCAGAATACGGGCATCAGTATAATCTGAGCCTGGAAGACATTGATTCTATCGTACGCCAAGGCAAGGAACTGGGCACTTATATGTATATCTATACCGGCGGAGAACCGACGGTGCGCAAGAAAGATATCTTTAAGATCTGTGAGATGCACCCGGACTGCGAGTTCCTGGCGTTTACAAACGGAACGATGATCGATGAAGAATTCTGTAAGGAAATGCTCAGAGTAAAGAACTTCGTGCCGGCTATCAGTCTGGAAGGATTTGAGAAAGCCAACGACGGACGCCGCGGAGAGGGGGTCTACCATAAAGTGCGCCATGCAATGGAGCTGATGAAAGAGAATAAGCTGCCGTTTGGTATCTCAGTATGCTATACAAGCCAGAACTTTGAGGATGTCAGCAGCGAAGAGTTCTATGACATGATGATCGAGAGCGGCGCGCTGTTCGTATGGTACTTCCACTATATGCCGGTAGGACACGGCGCTGTGACGGATCTTCTTCCGACGCCGGAGCAGAGAGAAGAGATGTACCACCGTATCCGTCATTTCCGCGAGACGAAACCGATCTTCGGAATGGACTTCCAGAATGATGGAGAGTATGTCGGCGGATGTATTGCAGGAGGAAGAAGATATCTGCATATTAATGCAAAGGGCGATGTAGAGCCGTGCGTATTTATCCACTACTCCAATGTAAATATCCACGACTGCTCACTGCTGGATGCGCTGAGAAGCCCGATCTTCCAGGCTTATCATGACAACCAGCCGTTCAACAACAATCACCTGCGTCCGTGCCCGATGCTTGAGAATCCGGGCCGGTTAAAACAGCTCGTAAAAGAGACAGGGGCAGTGAATACGGATTATCAGGATCCGGAGAGCGTGGATGAACTGTGCGACAGATGCGTGCCGTATGCGAAGAACTGGAAGCCGACGGCGGATACGCTGTGGAGCGAGAGCCATCCGGAGAAATAAGGCATTGATATAAAAAGAGAAAAATGGTGATGGAAGAGTAAAATTTATACAGATCTGTGCAGTTGTCTGTACTGTAACGGCGTCATTTTATATGCCTCTTTGAAGGGGCAGTAAAATGGCGCCGTACTTTTATATCCGGGATTCAGCAGGCTCTTTTCTGAACGAAAAGCTGGTATATGATCTGATGGACTGGCAAATAGAGTAATAAAGTTGGCATTTGCTTTTTTATTGTGTTAGAATACTTGCGTATGTATAACGTGTCAGTATATTGCAGGAAAGTGAATGAAAATGAAGTCAGAAATCTTAAAACTGCTCCGGGAGACAGACGGCTATGTATCCGGGCAGCAGATCAGCGGGCAGTTTGGCGTGTCAAGGACTGCCGTATGGAAAGTAATCCGTCAGCTTCAGGAGGAAGGCTATCAGGTAGAAGCCGTGCGCAATAAGGGGTATCATATTGTGGACAGTCCGGACGTGATGACAAAGGAAGAGCTTTCCAGTCTGATAAACACCCGATGGGCAGGGAGAAATATCTTGTATTATGATGTGACGGATTCCACAAATCTGAGGATCAAACAGGCGGGAGACGAGGGCGCGCCTCATGGTACTCTGGCAGTGGCGGACCGGCAGACTGCAGGCCGCGGACGCCGCGGGCGGACGTGGGAGTCACCGGCGGGCAGCAGTATTTATATGTCCATTCTTCTGCGTCCTAAGATCGCACCGAATAAAGCGTCCATGCTCACACTCGTCATGGCTCTCAGCGTGGCGGAAGGAATACGGCAGTGCATATCACAGCCCGGATGTCCTGAACTTCAGATCAAGTGGCCCAATGATGTTATTATCAATGGGAAGAAGGTGGTGGGCATTCTGACAGAGATGAGCAGCCAGATCGATTATATCAATCATGTAACCGTAGGCGTGGGAATCAATGTAAATATGATCGACTTTCCGGAAGAGATTGCACAGACGGCAACATCTCTGCGGATAGAGTGCGGGCATACAGTGAAGCGTGCACCGTTGATCGCGGCAGTCATGGAGCGGCTGGAAAAGAACTATGAGACCTTTTTAGAGACAGAAGACCTGTCCGGTCTGTTGGATCGATACAGCGCCCTGCTGGTCAACCGCGATCGGGATGTTCAGATCATCGGAGCAAAAGAAACGTATCGTGCACACGCCATTGGCATCAACAACACAGGGGAGCTGATCGTGCGCAGAGAAAATGGGGACATAGAAAAAATAAACGCAGGCGAAGTATCTGTGCGGGGAGTGTACGGGTACGTGTGATAAGTCTGAGCATACAGCATGGACAACCGGCGCGGTATGCAGATGCATCTGCAATGCTATACAGCGGGCGCCATACAGCAACAGAGGAGGAATTATGAACGAAGAAATCGTACTTTGCGCGGCAAGCGCATATGAACAGAAATTTTACCTGAATCCGGAGTTTGATTCTCTGCCGGAGAATATCAAGCAGGAGCTGCAGATCATGTGTGTGTTATATACAGAAGATGTGGGCGGAATCCTGATGCTTGTATTTGACGAGGATGGGAATCTGGAACTGAAAGTAGATCATGAAGAGAATGATTTCTTTTTCGATGAGATCGGAAGTGTGCTGAAGATCAAGGAACTTCAGCAGACGAAAAGGGAGCTTTTTGAGTCACTGGAGCTTTTCTTCAAATTGTTTTATCTGGGGGAAGAAATTGAGGATAACCCGGAGAAATGAAATAAAAATCCGCTGATTTTTTGAATAGTCAGTGGATAACTTTTTATAATTGGTGTAAGTTTGTTGGCAACTGTAATTTTAATAAATTCTTTATTGTAAGTCTGAAAATGTTATGGTATTTTGAGGACATCCGGAGCAGATTTGTTCCGGATGTCTTTCACTGTCCGGACAGTCTGAGAAGATAATCATCAAATTGAATTCCACTTTTTTATTTTTTACAGATATGATAAGATGAAGGAGAAATAATAATGAAGTCAGAAGACAACATAAGAGAAGCCAATGGACGAGATGATGATAATTTTATAATGCTTCCTACCGTGGATTTTTGCTTTAAAGGTCTGATGAATAATCCCAAGGTCCGAAAAGGATTTATTGCAGCGCTTCTTAAGAAAGATCCGGAATCGATTCGCGAGACGGTACTTCTGCCGACTGTGCTCAGTCAGGAATATCAGGATGATAAACTTGGGATTCTCGATGTCCGGGTACTGATGGAAGATAAAACGCAGATTGACATGGAGATGCAGGTGGCCTATTTTGACTACTGGGATGCCCGGGTGCTCTTTTATCTGAGTAAGATATTTGCCGATCAGCTCAAGAAGGGAGAACCTTACGAGAGTCTCAAGAAATGCATACATATCAGCATTTTGGACTTTATTCATTTTGAAAAAGATACAAAATGCTGCCGAACGATATGCTTTTGCGACGAGAAAACCGGGAAGAAATCGCAGAATTGCTTGATCTGGACTTAAACGAAATAGCTGCTTTAACTGAGGAATAGATAAATAAAGTGTCTGACTGAATCGGATAGGGAACGTTGCCCGGCAAATATCCACTCATGCAAGCATGGCGGCTGCTTGCCGGGCGTATCGCGCAGACTGCAGGCGCTGTTCTACGTGAGCAGCGCCTGTCTGATTTCATTTTCGATTTTGATAAGTTCCTGCTCAGCTGCCATGCGTTTGTCATGGCCTTCTTTTTGGATACGGACCGCTTCATTCATAGTTGAGATCAGGTTCTCGTTCGCTTTTTTGAGTGTTTCGATATCCACGATACCGCGTTCGGATTCTTTCGCCACATCGAGAGTGTTCTGTTTGAGGATTTCGGAATTTTTCAGCAGCAGTGCATTGGTCGTATCTGTGACGTCGCGCTGCAGTTTCAGTGCTTCCTGCTGCCTGTAGAGTCCGAGAGCCATTACCATCTGACTCTTCCACAGGGGAATGGTCTCCTGAACAGCAGTCTGGATCTTATCGGCGAGCAGCTTGTCGTTGTTCTGGATGAGTCTGATCTGGGGAGCTGTCTGAATGGCAATTGTCTTGCTGGTCTTCAGGTCGTGTACCTTTTTCTCAAACTGGTTTACAGTATCTTCGAAGTCCCGGACGAGCTGGGCGTGCATGGGATCCCCGCTTTTCTGTACTTCGGCGCGCAGCGACGGGATCGTCTGCTCCCGGAGTTCCTTTATCTTTTCGTCCCCTGCTGTGATGTAGATCTGAAGCTGTTTGAAATAGTCAAGATTCTTCTGGTAGAGCGAATCGAACATACCGATATCCTTGAGCATTTCCATACGTGCTTCTTCCAGTTTCCCTTCGATACGGTCCATCTGTACCTCAAGCTTTTCATACTGGGCAAGAAATTTCTTCACTTTTGCTTCTGCTTTCCGGAAGATGTCGAGGATGCCGGAGTCTTTTTCGAGAGAGTCAAAATTGAGATCTTGCACATTCGTGACAAGATCTGTCATCAGTTCCCCGATATATCCGGTGTCTTTGGAACGGATATTGTTCAGGATATTTTCAGAGAAATCAGCGATATTCTGTCTGGCGCCGGATCCGTACTGCATGAGCATCTGTGAATCCCGGACGTCAATCTGTTCTTTGAGTTCATCTGCCTGTCTGCGCTCTTCAGGAGTCAGAACGGAAAGCTGATCATTTAGTTCCTCAGCAGCAGTCGCCGGGGCTTCGGGGGCAGTCTGAACGGAACTGGATTTTACAAGGTCTGCGAGTGTGATCTCAGGCATAAAAGTGCCTCCTTTTCTGTTTCTTTTAAGTATTTTTTACAGCGTCTCTTCATTGCAGATGTTCGATGATCACTTTCATAACATCGTAGGACGGAACCTGTGTTACCTGAGTGATCGTATCTGCCACGCCCTGAGCGTTCAGGCTGCCGCTTTCGGAGACAGTCGTGTAATTTCCTGTGCGGAATCCATGCTTCTCCCATGCAAGCCGTTGGATATCTTCATCCAGAAGCCCGTTCAGGAGAACCTGTCCGTTTGCATCCAGAGCGATAAATACGTGAGTGGACCAGACAGTCGGCGTGGGATAGAGCATGACGATATCATCCTTCATAGTTTCGTACTGATCCGGGTAGAGGGCTGCATATTCGATGAGCTGGCTCTCATATCCGGCAATGACAGGTTTCGCCCCGATTCCCATTCTGAGAAACTGGCTGAACAGATCTGAGGATGATGTTTCCATATATCCCAGTTTCCCGAAAATGTCCTGAAGCTGCGGCAGGATCGTCTGGAGATTTTCCTGCGTCAATGTCTGCCCTCCGTTTAATACATTTGCAAGAAGTGCGGCGAACATATTTCCGGAATTGGATCTTGCAGGGTCAGTGGTGTCTACGGAAATATTTCCGTACAGTTCGGGAAGGCCGATATCCGCCCATGATGTGTCGTTCTGGATCAGCTCTACCAGCTTTGTCATATCGATATAATATGAGTTACCGGATGAAGTAATCAATCCCTGACTGTCAAATGCATCCAGTACAGCCTGATGTGTGTAGAGTACGATGGGAGTGTTAAGGACGATTTCACTCTGTTCCGGCGAACCATGAAGATCTTCGTAATATTCTTCGGCAATACTGCTTGACGGGAAGAGGTAGTCCATTCCGTCCATATCTGCCGTCATCATGTCAAGGGAGCCGGCGCGGGAATAGTCGGCCTTCACTCCGTAATCTTCTTCCAGAATTGCCTGTACTTCTTCGTCTTCCAGCAGTTCGATCTTTTCTCCGCCTACATATCCGTCTACGGTGATGATCTGCGGAGCCCGGCCGATCGCCATATAAATACCGCCAATCACGAGCATGATCACGATAAGAAGTGCAAGCCCGATCATTCTTTTCTTCATTTGGAAATCTCCTGTCCTTTCTTTTCCGGTTCTTTATAGCCTTCTGATCTGAGTGTCTGCTTAAGCAGGTTCAGATCGGCTTCCATATCCATCAGTTCATTTTGCATCAGCTTTTCAAACTGAAGGTCAAATGCAGCTTTGAGAGTGGAAATACTCTCACGTGTGCTGTTTAATACTTTTTCTGTTTCTGCTGTGGACAACCCTGTATTTTTAAGTTCTGCATAATGTTCCAATACATTAGCGGCCGTTTCCTGATAATAGTCGATATAGCGTCGGGCAGCGGGGATTTTCTCCGGGTTGTCCGTAAGATATTTTAAAATACTGCCTGCGCGGCTGATGAGATCCTGGCATTCCCTGAGAAGAGGCTGCTCGTGGATCTGACTGACAGCCCTCTGCATACGGTTATAATCAGAACCGGCCTCTGCCAGCCGCTCATTCAGGAATTCACCGTTGCTCAGGGAGTCTACCTCGATCTTTCCGATACGCTTTACAGGCTTAAAGATAAGGCTCAGCGCGATATATACTGCAGCTGCAAGCACCATGCACAGGATCAGATTCCACCTGAGTATCAGGAGAAGAATGAGAAACAGTGCCAGTGCAAGTATTGCAGACAAGATGATGCTTAATATTTCTTTCCATTTATTTGGTTTCATTTACTATGAGATCCTTTCTTTTAAGACCGCCTGTCCACGAACCGGCCTTTAGTTATATCCTTTTACGCTCCGGAACGCTTCGGTCAGATCTTTTGTGCCGTCAAAGACACGGGCGTCTGTCAGTGCTGCCAGCTCTTCAAGCTGGGAAGGATCCGCATCCCCGAATGTGATGGAGAACACAGGGATGTCGCTGTCATATGCTTCGAGCGCATCTTCAAATACAGATTCATTGTATACAGACTGGCCGTCGGTCATAAGGATAACGGCCGGGGTATACTGGCTTAAGTCATAGCCGGAAGCAAGATTGTAGGCCTCCGCCGCGGCTGTATATATATCCGTTCCGCCTCCGGGCTGTGCGGCGGCGATTTCGTTGTAAAGCTCTTCCAGTGCAGCGTCGCTGTCGTCGGATGCCTGAAGGATATCAACGATTTCATCGTCAAAAAGTACGGCAATATTAACTTCACCCTCACTTGCCTGAAGCAGATTTTTCTCAGCATTTTCCTGGATCAGGATCTGGGACATAGCCTCTTTGAGCTGGTCTTCCCCTTCTCCTGTCATACTTCCGGAAAAGTCCAGACAGTAGATGTTGAGCGACGGCTTTTTAAATTCTGTCTGATAGATGTTCAGCGCATCCATGAGCACATCTGCTTCAGGCATCTGGATCGGGGAGAGGATCCGCTCTGTATCAATTCCCCAGTCAGCGTTGAAGACGTCTTTATTTTCCTCTGAAACTCCGTTGGCGGTGATCCGTCTTCCGGTCGCCTCGATGGCAGACTGACTGTCTGCTGACATGATCTCTTCCTGGAAGGCAAGGAAAGCCTCTTCTTTCTGGTCGTCGTCATGATCCACATACCCCAGAGGCGAATCGGCAATGGAAAGACCATCATAAGGATAGACGACGTAGAGCGGTTCTTTCCCCTCGACAGTAAGCTGTTCGTTTGCATCGATGACCAGACATTCGTAGTTGACCATGGCGTCATAGTTCCCGTTCAGGAACATATTTTTCAGCCAGTCGGAGCTGCCGGAGCTTCTGTCTACCCCGCTTAACAGTTCCCGGATCTGAGTCTTCAGATCATCGTTCTGCAGATCCTCCGACGTCAGTCCCTCCTGTTTGCCCAGCAGCGCATAAAGGAAACCAACATAAGCGCTTGCACCGGAGTTGGACTGTGTGGCGCTTGTCATGCAGAACGTCATCTTGCCATTGCTGATCGCTGTGAGGATATCCTTTACAGACACATCCCCGTCTGTAAATCCCAGCTCCTCGGCAAGACTCTGGCGTATGCCGAACACTACGGGAGTCAAAGAGACAGACTGGCTGTGCTTCACCAGATGCTGTGAATCGCCGAGAGAGAGCCACATACTGCTTGCAGGCCATACAGCATCGTAGTCCTCCGCTCCGCTCTGCAGTTCGCGCATAATATCAACAGAACCCTGATAATCCATTTCGATGCGCACGCCTGCCTTGTCTGCGCAGTCCGAGACAATATCTTCCAGTTCCTGATTCTCGGATCCGGACAGGATGCGGATTGTTGTATCGCCGCTGCCGGCAGTAAAGGCAGAGCCGTCATTTCCGTCTGTTTCTCCCGGTCTCCCGGCGGGATTCACCCCCGGCAGGAGAGAGCAGCCTGCGGCTGAGATGACAGTACAAAGAGTCAGCAGCAATGCGGTAAGTCTTTTTCTCATAATAAGATCTCCTTCTGTAAGTACGGATACAATGATAGAATGGATATAGTAAGTGCCATTTTACAATGCTATCTTTACATATATTTTCGCGTAAAATCGGAAGGCGTTCTATCCGGAGAGTGTGAAATAGATGTAAAATCGAGGTAAAAACCAAGCGGAACAATTCGCAGACATCATAGTCGGGGGCTTTTGCCCCAACATTCAGATATGAAAAAGGCAGCCCTACCGGCGGGCTGCCTTCTTTTCTTTCATTCGTTTAATTACTTTTAATCTTGTAAATTCTTCCCTGTCTTTTTCTTCCAGCGCATTTGTAATGGTATATACAAGAGAAGAATACATCGGGATCGTAATATTCTGAAGAGCATTGGCTCTTTTCTGCGTTTTCTTTATGTTGCTTGCCAGACGGTATGCCGCGTTCTCCACCATGGAGAGCTTAATCGTCAGGTCTTTCACCTTACGGAATGCCTCTCTTGCCTTGTCGATGGATTCATGCGTTGTGCTGAATGAATAAGTCGGCTTTCCGGCATCCGGCACATATTTCACATGGGGGATCTCCGTGCCCATGATGCTTCGTGTCTGGATGGTGATGGAATTCTCGATCGGCACGGTGTATGCGAGCAATTCCACATTGCTGATTCCGTTTTCGATATTTGCACGCTGAAGACACTGATAAGCATAAGTAAATGTAGTATCGATCTCTTCCTGAATGGTACGTGCTTCATCGATCAGATCCATCAGTTCACGGATCAGAATATTTCGCTTTTTATCCATCAGGTCGTATCCCTGTTGTGCAAGTGCCAGCGAGTTCTTTGCAAGCATTAAATTTCCCTTTGTCGGAAATGTACGTGGATCCATGAAATCCCTCCCGTTATCAATAATTCAGTCTGCGCCTGTCTGCAACTGCATAATTTAGATTTATCCTTTCAGCCCTCTTGACTGTCTGTCCATATCTTCAATGACAATATCATAAATCTCGCCGAGAGTAGAGCAGTATTCGAGTACTTTCCACGGCTCATTTGTATGAAAATGGATCTTGATAAGCTCTTCATCTCCGACGGCCAGCAGACAGTCGCCTTTGAAATGTTCCGTAAAATAATCGCTGATCACATCTTCGTCCAGGTCTTCCCCCTCGATCAGCAGCTGGGTGTCATATTTAAATTCCAGCATATGTGCTCCTCCTTGTCCTATAGAATATTATGTCAGCAGTTTTTCCATGTAGATGCAGGTGAAGGTCTCCCCATGTATCACTCTGCCAGGATAAGCGGTATATCCCAGTTTTTCGTAAAAGCCGACAGCTACATCACGACTCTCAAGTACCGTTTGTGTACAGCCCAGTTCGCGGGACCACTTTTCAGCTTCGAGAACTGCCTGACGTCCAAGACCCTTGCCTCGGTACTCAGGGAGTACGACGACGCGTCCGAGCATCATGGCTTTATTTCCGTATTCATATAACCGGCAGGTCGCGACCGGAAAATCATTATCCAGCAGGACGATGTATTTGGCGTCAGGGGTATCGTGGTCGTCAAATTCCTCGCGCAGAGTGATGTGGTACTGCCTTGCCATTGCCTGAATCCGCACATAATATGCACCTGCCTGCTGCCATGTCTCGACAGCCCGCATAACCTGTATACTCATCTTATTCCTCATCCATCGGTTTGTAGTATTTATCCAGTATCTTTGTATCCACTCTGTCCAGTTCTTCTCTCGGCAGTCTTCCGAGCAGTTTCCAGCCAAGATCCAGAGTCTCTTCCATACTGCGGTTTTCTTCCACGCCCTGTCCGATATACTTTTCTTCGAATTCTTTTCCAAATTCCAGATACTTCTTATCAATCGGAGAGAGCTCATCCTCGCCGATTACGGATGCCAGATTTCTCGCATCGCCCACTTTTGCGTAGGCGGAGAAGAGCTGGTTTGCCAGATCCTGATGGTCCTCTCTTGTATAGCCTTCGCCGATGCCGTCTTTCATCAAACGGGAAAGTGACGGAAGGATATTGATCGGCGGATAGATGGACTGTCCGTGAAGCGGGCGGTCCAGCACGATCTGTCCCTCGGTAATATATCCGGTCAGATCGGGGATCGGGTGCGTGATATCGTCATTGGGCATAGTCAGGATCGGAAGCTGTGTTACCGAGCCGTTTACACCCTGCACAATACCCGCGCGCTCGTAGATGGTTGCAAGTTCACTGTACAGATACCCCGGATAACCTTTACGGCTGGGGATCTCTCCTTTGGAGGAGGATACCTCGCGCATGGCTTCCGCAAAGGAAGTCATATCTGTCAGGATGACGAGAATATGCATATTCTGTTCAAATGCAAGATATTCCGCCACGGTGAGCGCCACTTTCGGTGTGATCAGACGCTCTACCACAGGATCATTTGCCAGATTCAGGAACATTGCCACGTGGTCTGCAACTCCGCTCTCTTCGAATGTATTGCGGAAGAAGTCGGCGACATCGTGTTTTACACCCATTGCAGCAAATACAATAGCGAATTTCTCGTCGGAATTCTCACCCAGTGACGCCTGCTTAACGATCTGTGCGGCAAGCTGATCATGGGGAAGACCGTTCCCTGAGAAGATCGGGAGCTTCTGGCCGCGGATCAGAGTGGTAAGGCCGTCAATGGCTGAGATACCGGTGTGAATATAGTTTCGCGGATACTCTCTGCGGACAGGGTTCAGCGGCAGTCCGTTTACGTCTCTTTTAAGCGTAGAGACGATCGGCCCCAGATCATCGATGGGCTGGCCGATTCCGTTGAATGTACGCCCCAGCATATCCGGGGAAAGTGCAATCTCCATGGGGTGCCCGGTCAGCTTCGTATGTGTATTTTTCAGGGACATATTCTCAGAGCCTTCAAACACCTGTATGACGGCTTTGTCTTCATAGATCTCTACGATACGTCCGATTTTGTGCTCGGTGCCGTCCACGACGAATTCCACGATCTCATCATAGAATGCATCCTGCACGCCTTCGAGAGCGATCAGAGGTCCGTTGATGCTGCTTAAGCCTAAATATTCAATTGACATAATAATCGGTCCTCCTTATGCGTTTTTCTCCAGTACCCGCTGATAGAATGCATCGATATCGCGGTGGTACTGTGCGAACATTTCCAGACGGTCGTTGGGCACATCGTATTTGATGGCGATGATCCGGTCAAAAATGTTCTCGGATTTCAATACGGACATCGGGTGCCCCATCGTGACAAGGGCGCGTGCCTGCTTATAGAGATACAGGATCGTGTCCATCATAAGAAACTGCTTCTCGAGAGATACGCACGTATCGTCTTTGTGGAACGCATTCTGCTGCAGGAAGCCGAGACGGATCACACGGGCAATCTCAAGCACCAGTTTCTGATCGTCCGGGAGTACGTCGCTTCCGATCAGTTTTACGATCTCCAGCAGGCTGCTCTCCTGATTCAGAAGTGCCATCAGGCGGTTGCGGTAATCTACAAATTTCGGTGATACATTGTCCTGATACCAGTGGCTTAAGTCATTCAGGTATTCACTGTAGCTGGTTAGCCAGTGGATCGCCGGGAAATGTCTGGAATATGCAAGGCTCTTGTCCAGTCCCCAGAAACAGCGGACGAAACGCTTGGTATTCTGGGTCACAGGCTCGGAGAAATCACCGCCCTGCGGGGAGACAGCGCCGATAATTGTGACGGAACCGTCCGTGCCGTTTAAGTTGTGCATCATTCCCGCGCGCTCATAAAATGCGGACAGCCTTGAAGCCAGATATGCCGGGAAACCTTCCTCGGCCGGCATTTCCTCCAGACGTCCGGAAAGCTCGCGGAGCGCCTCGGCCCATCTTGAGGTGGAATCTGCCATAATTGCCACATCGTATCCCATATCACGGTAATACTCTGCCAGTGTAAGGCCGGTATAGATACTTGCCTCACGGGCAGCCACCGGCATATTTGAGGTATTTGCGATCAGAGTGGTGCGGTCCATCAGCGGATTTCCCGTTCTCGGGTCGGTCAGTTCGCCGAACTCTTCGAGAACCTGTGTCATCTCATTACCGCGTTCTCCGCATCCGATATAGATGATGATATCTGCATCCGCCCATTTTGCGATCTGATGCTGCGTCATGGTCTTTCCTGTTCCGAAACCGCCGGGGATAGCGGCCGTACCGCCTTTGGCAATGGGAAACATAGTGTCAATGATACGCTGTCCTGTGATAAGCGGCACAGATGCCGGGAAACGGTGATGTGTCGGCCGAGGCACACGGATGGGCCAGTGCTGCGTCATGGTCAGTTCTTTTTTACTTCCATTGGCCAGTTCCAATGTGATAAGAGTCTCGTCAATGGTGTATTCGCCGTCAGGAACTGTGTCAATTACTGTCCCCTCCACATCAGGCGGCACCATGCATTTGTGCACAATAGCGTGTGTCTCCGGAACTTCGGCGATAATATCTCCGCCGTGGAGATACTGGCCTTTTTCAACAGTGATATGAGTCTGCCATTTCTTCTGGCGGTCCAGTGAGTCTACACTGACGCCGCGTGTGATGAAAGCGCCGCCGGAGGATTCTGCGATTCGTTCCAGCGGACGCTCGATTCCGTCAAATATATTGTTCAGGATACCGGGGGCAAGAGTAACCGAGACCGCGTTGCCGCTTGCTACGACTTCCTCTCCCGGACGCAGGCCGGTTGTTTCCTCGTATACCTGAACTGTGGTCATGTCCTTGTCAAGGGCAATGACCTCGCCAACCAGCTTCTGCTCTCCGACATAGACCATTTCGGACATACGGAAGCCGGTATTTCCCTTCAGGTAGATGACGGGGCCGTTAATGCCGTAGATCGTTCCTGTGTTAAGCAATGCCGTCACCTCCTAAAAACATAAATTTATCGTATTCGTTGCGCAGTTGTGTCTTAAATGAATTATCTATAAGGATGTTGCGGGAACGGATGACTGCGCGCACACCGCCGATAAAGTCTTCTGCGCTGATAGTCAGATGAACTCTTGTGGCATCCTCGAGATCGGAGCGCTTTTTCTCATCTGAAGGATTGATGTAGATAACAACCGGATCTTCGCCGGCATAATGAACAGCCTGGCGGATACAGCGGATGAGAAAATCATTGTACGCTTCCGTCTTCATATAATCATCTACGAGACTTTCTGCCTCTTCAAATATCTTATCCTTAAGTTCCTGCTGGACTTTTCCCTGGCGTCGCTTGATCTCGAGCTGGGATTTTGCCGCTGCCTGGTTTAAAGATAATCTGGCATTGGTCGTCTCAGCTTTGATACGGGTCTCAGCCTGACGCAGGGCTTCTGCTTTGTGATCTTCGAATACTTTCTCCAGCGCTTCCCGGTGGGAATCAATGATTGCATTTCCTTCAGCGCGTGCCTGCTCCATGGAAGCAGACTGCATCTGTGCAAGTTTTTCTTCAAGAGTCAAGAGGAATCCCTCCTTTATAGTTTTAATCCGATGGCCTCGGTAATGTACGAAGTGATAAAATCTTTTTTGCGCCCTGTACCGTGACGGTCAGGTATTTCTACTAAAAGCGGCATCTTCCGTTCCAGCCGGAATGTGTCGATGATGTCCGGAAATTCCCTTCCGAATTTTTCAGTCAGGAGTACAATGCCCACATTTTTGTCGGTGAGCACGTCTTCAAGCGCTTTCCTGAGCTCATCCCGCTCGTGGACGACAACGCCGTCCACACCTGCCAGGCGCATACCTGTGTAGGTGTCGACATTATCGCTTATAAGAAACATTTTCATATAATTGCCTCCCAGTTTGCCAGTTCACCCGGCCGTTCCATTCATAATCCGCCTGCGGCGAATTATTCATGAGGGGCGTCCGCCCCATAGAAAGATCCGTCCTGCCGTGCCTTGCGGAGGATCCGCAGATAAGATCCGTCCTGCCGTGCCTTGCGGAGGATCCGCAGATCCCGTCAGTCCGTATCTTTCTGCACGTGTACTGCAAGTGTCCGTCAGCCGTTCCATTCATAATCCGCCTGCGGCGAATTATTCATGAGGGGCGTCTGCCCCATAGAAAGATCCGTCCTGCCGTGTCTTGCGGAGAATCCGCAGATCCCGTCAGTACGTATCTTTCTGCACGGCTGACTGGTATTACAGGTTTCCAAGGATCATGAAGGAGATGATCAGTCCGTAGAGGCAGACACCTTCTGCCAGACCTACGAAGATCAGGGATTTACCGAGTACGCTGGAATCTTCGCTGATTGCTCCGAGAGCGGCGCTTGCAGCGCTTGCAACCGCGATACCGCCGCCGATACAGGAGAGTCCTGTAACAAGTGCCGCCGCCAGATAACCGAGTCCGGTTGCAAATCCGCTGTCAGCAGTTACAGATTCGGCCGCCTGCACGTCCGGTCCGCCCAGAAGCATGATCGTGGCGACGGCAAATGCGCCGAAGAAGAAAAATGCATTGGTTCCGATGGCGCGTTTATAGCGTTTCTTTGATTTCTCTCCCAGCAGATAATAGCCGAAAGGTACGATGATGCTTACGATCAAAGCGATGATAAAGATGATTTTGGTTGCTAAAGTCATGGTTAAATCCTCCTGATTTCTTTAGATTTATTTTTTCGCTTTCTTTGCATTCTTTTTCGTATATGGGTCAAATGCGTGTCCGCTGCCTTTATAGAAGCGGCTGAACATCTCATAATATTCCAGACGGAGTACCTGTATGCCGACGATAAGTCCTTCAAATCCGCAGACAAACAGGTTGCCGAAGATCACGCCGATCCAGTTCGGATGCCCGCTCTCCGCGCCTGCAAGCTGCAGGACTACTTCCATGATCGCCGCATGGCTGACTGCAAATGCGCCGATACGGATGAAAGAGATCGTATTGGAGAAGTAGCTTAAGAGCGTCTCGAACATCTCGAAAAATCCCTGAACGATAAACATTGCCTTGCCGGTCTCCATCTTGTCGGCCCGTTTCTGTATGGCTCTTGTGATCGGTTCGCGGAAGAGCATCACGATCAGCGGTACGCCGAACATAACTGCCATCACGATTCCGCCCGGAAGCGGATTGCCTGTCATAAAGAGCACGATCGTTATAACGACTGCTACGTAGAAGACCAGTCCGGCCACGCCGTTCGGTTCAAACCATGCAGCTTCGATATCTTTGCTTTTGACGGCATTGATAATATGAAGAATCATTGCCACAATGATAAGGAACATACCGAAGGCCACCGCTACGATGAACACCGTGTTCAGCTTTCCGAGGAAGGGAAGCGTGGTCATATGGTCGATAGGCCGCATCCACAGGGCGGGCAGTACGTCTTCAAAGCCGAAGATGCTTCCGAAGAGGAATCCGAAGATCGTGGAAAATACACCTGCCGATGCAATGATTCCTGCAAGGGGCGCTTTTTTAAAGTGATAGATCAGCGCGCCTCCGATGAGGAGCAGGAGCCCCTGTCCTACATCACCGAACATGACGCCGAAAATGAAAGAATATGTGATGCCGACGAACACGGTCGGATCCATCTCATTGTGTGCCGGAAGCCCGTACATCTGAACAAACATTTCAAACGGCTTGAACAGCTTCGGGTTTTCAAGTTTGGTGGGCGGCTCTCCGAAGTAGGCGTCATGGTCGTCCTCGACGACAACGAATACTTTGTCGTCGTCCTCCACTTCTTTTAAGAATTTCTCCACATCGTCCTCGGCCATCCAGCCGCAGAGGATGTAGTAATCTTCCTTGTTGTCCTCCATCCGCGCCGCAAGCTTGCGGACGTCGAAGTTATTGGATAATTCCTCAAGCCGGTTCCTTGCTGCGATGAGCTGGGGAGCACGGTCAGAGAGCATTTCTCCTGCCTGCTTATCCAGATCTTCGATCTCGAGGTTTACCCGGGCGATTTCTGCTTCGAGAGACTGGTAAGCATATGCCGGAGTCCCTTCAAATTCGTCTTTTAGTTCGATCCGTTCGAAGTGGAGAGAACGGAAGACCGCATCGACTTTCTGTGCTTCTGCAGGGGAAACAAAATAAGCCCCGTATACAAAACTTTCGTCCCGCTCGCCCTCAACGAAGATTGCTTTTAAATCTTCCATAAGATATTTCTGCATCTTGTGGTAGAATTCCACGGCGATGCGGCCGAACCGATAAGTGATATACCGGTAGTTCAGCACCTTGTGGAGATCACAGTCCACAGGGCGGAAAGGAGCGATGACCTGCTGTTTTGCGCGAAGCTCGTCGATCTTTTTCTTTAATTTTTCTTTCTTCTCCTGAAGTGTCTGGTAGTCTTCATTTGCCTTGCGCACGAGTTCAAACATATCGTCGAGCCCCAGATTCGATGCAGGTTCCACATCGTCTGCATTGGGCAGGTAACCCACGAACTGGTTCGCCTTGGCGAGTGCCTCGCGGTACGGGTTGATCTCTACGAAAGGTCTTAAGTTGTCCACGGTCTTCAGTTCTGACAGGGCGGATTCAAGCTGGATCTCATAGCGGGAGAGATACAGGTCTGTCACGCGGTCGATGTCATTCCTCGGACCGGATATGTTGATAAATTTCATTTTAACGATCATTGGGTTTTACCTCCAACGTATGCCAGCGTCTCGCCGGGTGTCAGGCCATAGCGTACACATTCCATAGCGGTCGTCAGCTTATTGATTTCTTCCTCTTTCAGGAAGAGATAAGTGTTGATCGCAGCAATCGAATATGGATTTCGTCTGCGGTCTATAGTATACAGATGGTGCAGACAGTCTGCATATATCTGCTCGATAGTAAGTTTTTGACGGAAATTATAATGGCGCGCGTAATAAGTTCGTGCAACCGCGCTTTCAAATTCTTCCAGTCCCGGTGCTTCAACCATCTCCTTGACCTGGTCGGTTGAGAGCTTGTAGTGGATCGGGATAAGAAGCAGATAGATGTCGGCGGGTTTCATATTATAGTACTTCTTTGCCCTGTAGATCCACTGCAGATTCAGAAGATCGATCTTGGAGCCGCGGTCCCGCATGAAGAGCTCCAGATCAGTTTTCTTTAAGACCTTTTTCTGCTCTTTCCACGTGGAAGTGAAAAGATAGAGATCCAGTGTAAGCGTGTAATCATACAGGGTTATATTCTGTGAGTCCTTGAGCTTCTTGAGCGGAGTGTAATATTCCGTGCCCTTCAGATTCTCTACGAGTTCATCGGTCGTTCTGGAGGTGATGAGCTTCTCGATAGAGATCTGTGAATACCGGTCAAAAAATGCCCTTTTATAATTCAGGTCAAATGGCTTTTTGTAACGGTTGATTACAATAGTCAGGCAGTAATCGATCAGATCGACCTCGTAACTCTTCATGATCAGTTTCATAAACTGCCGCTGTTTCTGGCCGCAGAATCGATATAATTTTGTATAATCATGATAAAGCGACTGCGTCAGCACTTTCTCGATATTTCCGCGGTGGATCTGATCCTCGGTCAGTGTGTCGAGGACATCGGCATAAGCCGTGTTCTTCTTCAGGTAATCCGCGATCTCGGGAACACTTCCCAGATTGGCAATCTCGACAAACTGTTCCGGCTTCAGAAGCTTGGCCTCCATAGCACGTACCTTTGTCACGATCCCGCTGTATTCAAGTAAGTTCCCCATAGGCTACACCTCGGTGATCCGTCTTAATATTTCGCGGGCATATTCCGTGTGATTCTCTTCATATTCTTTCTGAAGAGAACGGATCAGTTCAGAGCTTGAATCGCTCTGGGTGTCCAGAAGCTGTGAGGTCTTCTCTTCAAGATCTGCACGGATGGCATTGAGGCGGGCTGTAGTCTTCTCATCCAGCTCTTTGTCAAATGCCTTCTTTTTTTCGTCATATTCACGATTCAGAACTTCTTTCTGGTATTCTGCGTGCTTGACGATTGCTGTAGCCGCGTCTTCGATTTCCGTCAATTTGTTTACAATAGAGTCCATATAAAGCCTCCTGTTTGTAAGAAAATCATAATATACTTTATCATACACCATTTGCTGAAAAATGCAAGTTAAGAATTGTTAGCTCCGGGCCTTTGAAAATATATAAAACATCAGATAATTCCTATTAAATGTCAACTACATTTTGACCTCTGTCCACCTGCGTGTTATTATGGTATCAGTATGGAAAGTGCCGGTAATAGTCTGGCGGATTCAGGGGAGGATAATACATGAGACTGAGAAATATACCGAGGGCCGAAGGGACGCTTCAGGCCCATAATATAGTCATAAAGAGACCGGAAGACCAGAAAGGATGCTGGAAGCAGGTGTTTGGCAATAAGCGACCGGTCCGCATTGAAATCGGAACGGGAAAAGGCCGCTTTATTTTAAATATGGCAAAGGCAAATCCGGATATTAATTTTGTCGGGATCGAGCGTTATTCCAGCGTACTGCTCCGCGCTGTGGAGAAATATGATACAGACGAGTTTAAAGATCTGCAGAATGTCCGCTTTATATGTATTGATGCCAGAAGGATCGAGGAGGTGTTTGCAAAAGATGAGGTAGAACGCATTTATCTGAACTTTTCTGATCCGTGGCCGAAGGCAAGACACGCCAAAAGACGGCTGACGTCGGCGGAATTTCTGGAAAGATATGAGAAAGTGCTGGCGCCGTACGGCAGACTGGAATTTAAAACCGACAATACGGAGCTCTTTAACTTTTCTTTGGAGCAGATGAAAGAGTCGGGATGGACACTACAGGGCTTTACCTACGACCTCCATCACAACGAAGAGATGAACAGTGGAAATATTATGACAGAATATGAAGAAAAATTTTCAAAAAAAGGAAATCCGATTAATAAACTCATTGCCGTCAGAAAATAAATAACAGAAAACGGCAGATCGGCACCAATTGACGTATCCGGCATATAATGATTTATAACCGCTCAGGAGGCAGGTGTATATAGATGAAGAATAAGTGCTGGAAATCATGTGTCAGGGAAATGTTTTACTGCAGACCGCGGCTTAACAGGCATCTGCTCTGTATCCGCAGTTCTATGCTGGATGTATGTAAGATACTGAATTCAGGCATCTGTCATGGGAGTGATAAAAATGATCGGGAAGGCAGGTGCCGGAAATGATCAGAAAAATCAGACCCGGGCAGTTTGCGGCAGAGGTAAGAGACTGCCGGCAGCCTGTCCTGCTGGAATTTTACGCTTCATGGTGTCCCCGGTGCGCAATGATGGATGATGTACTTGAAGAATTCGCATCGGCAAACAGAGGAAAAATAAAAGTCTGCCGGATTGATGAAGCAGATGCGGCTCTGCTCATGGAGGAGTACGGGATCGACAGAGTACCATCCTTTCTGGCTTTCTCCGGCGGCAGGGTTACAGGAGCCGTAGTGGGAGTAGTATCACAGGAAGTCCTGGAGAAGCTGTTTTAACGTGACAGTTCGGGCTGAAGTATTACGCTATAATAGAAAATCACCCCGTATTTCTGCAGATTTAAGCCCGAAAAGCGGTTTCAGATAAAAAACTGATGAAAAATGTAAAAAAATGCTTGCATTTTTGTAAAGTGTCGTTTATAATACTACTTGCGCTGTTGATGAAGCACATAAGAGATGCGCGATTAGCTCAGCTGGCAGAGCACCTGACTCTTAATCAGGGTGTCCAGGGTTCGAACCCCTGATCGCGCACTTAGAAATCGCTGTTTTTGCGGAGAGCCGTGGGGACGGCGGTTTTTTACGTTGAGCATTGAGCAACGCGGAAAAGAAGCAGGAGAGCCAGGGGAAAGTGCTTGCATTTTCCCCTGGCTCTCCTGCTTCTTTTCCATGTGGCGAAAGCCACGACCGAGATGAAGCGGAGCGGAATCGAGGTACGCGTTGCTAAATGCGGCCTGAGCCGTGAAGCAAAGTGGCGAAAGCCACGACCGAGATGAAGCGGAGCGGAATCGAGGTACGCGTTGCTAAATGCGGTCTGAGCCGTGAAGCAAAGCGGCGAAAGCCACGACCGAGATGAAGCGAAGCGGAATCGAGGTACGCGTTGCTAAATGCGGCCTGAGCCGTGAAGCAAAGTGGCGAAAGCCACGACCGAGATGAAGCGGAGCGGAATCGAGGTATGCGTTGCTAAATGCGGCATTCATCCGGCTTTGGATCACGCCCGTCCCAGATATTCTTTTATGTGTCCTGCAACGATTTTCATCAGGCGCTGTCTTGCTTCAACCGCTGCCCACGCCACATGAGGCGTGATAAAGAGCCGGCTTTTATCGTGCACACCGAAGAGCGGATTATCCTTTGTCATGGGCTCCACAGAAAGTACGTCCAGCCCGGCAGCCCGGATCTCTCCGGAATTGAGTGCATTGGCAAGATCTGCCTCATTTACGATCGGTCCTCTGCCGAGATTCAGAAGAACGGCAGAAGATTTCATTTTCCGAAAAGCGTCTGCGTTCATGATATTTTCCGTGTACTCATTGAGAGGGGCGTGGATGGAGAGAATATCCGACTGGGAGAGCAGAGTGTCAAAATCCACCTGCCGGTATCCTTCCTGAGCCGGAGCGCCTGACGCAGAGTAGTAGATGACTCTGGCACCGAACATCCCGGCAATGTCCGCTACTCTCCGCCCGATAGCACCAAGGCCGAGGATGCCCCATGTGACACTGCCCAGCTCATGAAACGGAATGCCAAAGTGGGTAAAGAGAGAGGAAGCGGCATAACCGCCGTTTTTAACGTAATCGTCATAGTATCTTAAACCTTCTATGAGATAAAACAGCATGGCAAATGTATGCTGTGCGACTGATTCCGTAGAGTATCCGGCAGCGTTGCGCCATTCGATTCCGCGCCGGTCAAGATAGTCTTTATCCAGATTATTGGTTCCGGTTGCGCTGACACATACAAGTTTTAAATTCCGGGCTGAAGCAATGGTGTTTTCATTGACCGGAACTTTATTTACTACGATCACGTCGGCATTTTCAACACGTGCCGGTACTTCTTCCGGGGCAGTGCGGGAATACTTTACGACTTCTCCGAGCTGTTCGAATGCAGAATAATCAGCGTCACTGCCGAGTGATTCGGCGTCTAAGAATACAATTTTCATATTTACAGATACCTCCTGTTAAATTATTTATCATTTCTGCGGACTGATGAGGGAGTGCAGCCATATACTTCTTTGAAAGTACGGTTAAACAGTTTCTGGTTGGAAAAACCGTTCTGCTCTGCAAGTTCTCCGATCGGAGTGTCTGTGCGGATCAGATCCTGATAGATATGGGAGACGCGCACTTCGTTGAGATATTGCAGAAAGGACATTCCCATATTCTTTTTGAAGAAACGGCAGAAATATTCTTTCCCCAGTCCCAGATGCCCCGCAATGTCATTGAGAGAGACCGGTTCCCGAAAATGTTCTTCTACATATGTAATGACATTTCTGATACGTTCCAGGGTCAGTTTATCGGCAGTTCTGCCTGGCGATACGGTTCTGACAGAGAAAAAACGGATCAGATGGGCCAGCACCTGCATGATGATCCCTTCTGCTTCCATGAGATATGCGGAGACGTCCTCGATATACAGTCTGGTGAGCTGTTCCATCTGTTTGCAGATGAAAAGATATTCAGGGAACTGTTCATCGGTGATGTCATCCGGAATACAGTGGATCTGGTACATATCAAGATCAGGCAGATATTTTTCCATATATTTTCCTGAGATATGAATACAGATAAACATCGATGTATCGCTGTAGGTATATGTACTGTGCACCTGGCGGGAGTCAATCACAGTGAGGTGCTTGTTGGAAATCTGATATTTCCTGCCCTCAATCTGGATTGTAGACTCCCCGTTGAGCGGATACAGAAGTTCAATCTCCTCGTGCCAGTGCAGCGGGTGGTATCCGCCGGGGGATGTGTAATATGCCAGCTGGATGCCGAGTTTATTTATCTCCTGAAATGTTTCGTAATAAGGCTGTTCCATGACAGATAACCTCCAATCATCCGACCTTATGGAAAGCATAGTTGATAATTCAATAAAAGTCAATATCGACCTAAAAGAGGTCAAGATAGCGACTGTTTTATATATGTTTTAAGCGCTATTATAATGGCGTAGACAAAAACAGCTATAAGAAAAAGGAGAGATAAATAATGAGCACAATCGCAGTAAATAAAAACAGTTATGCAGTAAAAGAGAATAGTGGGAAAAAGATTTCTATGAAAGAGAGAATGAGAAAATATTTCGAGGAGAATGCAGCGACAATTGCTTCAGGACTTCTCTTTATGAGCGGAAGCGCAAGTGCCTACAATCTGTACCGGTCAATGAGATAAGGGACAGAGGTACGATACCAAATGGAAAAATTAAATATAAACAGTCAGAAGAGCTGGCAGAGTGTAAAAGGTTATCTGAAACACTGTGTCAGCTCTTTTTCTGTAATAACTGGCCGGGGATAGGATTGCCATAATCGGGGATACTTAAAGATAAATTTAATACATTTCAGATAAAGGTCACAGTGTTCAAGTTCTTCTTCCACGGTGGATACAGATTCTTTATCAGATGATATATAGCGCAGAATAGAAGTAATATCCTGACACATCTTTGTGACTTCGGAATTCATCCCTTCTTCTGCCATGGCACCGATTGTATTCAGAGAGTTATAGAGAAAATGAGGATTCATCTGAGCCTGCAGGGCGAGCATTTGAGCCTGCAATTCCTGCTCTTTTAAAAGAAGCATAGCCTGAGTAGAGGCTTTCTGGGAACGCATGGCCGAGTTCAGAGAATCCCTTAATTTATCAATCTCAATAATACCCGAATCTTCCATCTGTATCTCATTGAATAGATCCCTGGGATCAATATTTGAAAGGAAATGATACATTTTTGTAAGCGGAAAAGCAAGCCAGCGGCTCATTTTTTTGCAATCAGGTAGCAGATGCAAAACAGGAGCAGGGCAAGCGACGGTATCCACAGGAGATTATTTATAATCGGAAGAAAGAAATCAGAGTGTCTGATTGATGTAACTATTACAAAATCACTGTAATCTGATATGGTTGCGTAGACATATTCCTGCTGTCTGCGGACAGTATTATATATCGGATCTCCCCTGGAATAATCGCCGGATTCTAATACATCATAATAATTAAAGAAGTTGGCCCCTTCTTTTGCGGCCGGAAAAAGCTGATTCCCGGACTGGTCGTAGACAGATATATTGACATTGTAGTTTGATTTGGGGGACTGGGCGGTTTCAAATACTGTATCATAGTATTTCATTACTTCTACAAATCCGATTGGATTATGAAAGTTATCGAAATACATCCTGTACAGAGAAAAATATATGCGTTCAGTATCAGTTTCGCTTTTCCTTGACAAGAGATAATTCTGGGAAGCGGAGAGATAACGGTGACCGTTTAAAGTTTTTGCCGGCAGATACCATGGCTGAGTGGAAGGCGCTATGTTCAATTCTCCGGTATAATTTCCTACCCCATATCCTTTCCCATCCATAGAATAAAGGTTGACCTGCCATATGGAAGAGTCTACTCCTTTTGCGGAAACAAGTGCTGCATAACAGGGAAGAACGGAGGATGATTTTCGTGAAAAAGTCTAAAATATATCCATGGTATTTTGCGGCGGGAGCACTGCTTATTTATACGGCTTTGTCAGTTGTTCCGGGAATTATAGGTATCGGATATTCATTTACGGACTGGTCAGCGTATTCAAAGGAGCTCCATTTTGTCGGGCTGGAAAATTTTAAAGAAGTATTCAGCCCGGATCAGGATTATCTGAAGTACATATTGAATACGCTGGTATTTACTTCAATATTGAATCCGAAGACCGGACTCTTGAATGAGGGATTGAGAGCAATAGGACTTGACAGCCTTGTACAGCACTGGCTGACTGATCCGGATATTGCGTTCTGGTCGGTCATGGGAGTTGATATATGGCGCGGAACCGGATATATCATGACGATTCTGATCGTCGGAATACTGGCGATCCCGCAGGTATACTATGAAGCGGCCGGGATCGACGGGGCGAACGGATTTCAGAAATTTACCTATATAACACTTCCTATGCTGAAGCAGACACTGGCGGTTACGATTGTACTTAATGTTCTGTACGGCCTGAAGGTGTTCGATGCCCGTTGACAGAGAACATAAAAGAGTGTGTTATCTGCCCGCAGGGTGCGGCTGGTACGATTTCTGGACCAATGAATATTTCAGCGGAGGACAGTATGTGACTGCAGACACGCCGATTGACAGGATTCCGCTTTTTGTGAAAGAGGGAAGTATTCTCCCTGTGATCGATCAGGTTATGTATGCGGACGCGGCGGAAGGAATGGAGCTGAAGCTTAATGTTTATACGGGAATGAAGCCTTTGCATTATGATGTGAAGCTGATAAAAAAGTAAAAGAGGAGTAACGGAAAATGAAATATAAGAAGAACTGGGAAGAGACAAAAGAAAAATTCAGAAATTACTGGAAACATCAGAATACAGGCCGGCCTCTTATGATCGTATGGGCGGAAAAAGAGGATGCGCAGCCTCTGCCAAAAGAGCTGGAACCGGTGGATATGGAAGATAAATATATGAACGCTGAGCGCATGGTTGCCAGATACCGCCATTTTTGCGAGAACCACGAGTTTATGGGGGAGAGTTTCCCGAATATGAGCGTTGATTTCGGACCGGGATCTGTGGCGGCTTATCTTGGATCTGATATAGAATTCCGCGATGATACGATCTGGTAAAAGATAAGGACGGGTCTTCAAGCTATACGGTATTCCAGATCTGGGGAGAAGGAAAAACAGCCAAGTTGCAGTGCGACTTCTCTGCCCTGATGTCGCCGAACCAGTTCCGCGAATTTATTGTGGATTCCCTGAGGCAGCAGGCAGGAAAATCTCTCTGGATTAAGGTGTATTCAGGAAATGTAGACGACTGGATCCGCAATGTGGACCGGCTTGTCCAGAGATATGGATCCCACAGTATGCTCCTGTATTTTAATCCGATGCCTATGGCAGACGCAAAGAAACTGATGGCATATGCTGAAGAACACTGGAAAGATGTAAAAGGTACATTTTAGTGCGTTGATGGGTTCCGAAAGTTGTGTTATACTTTATCTGTTGTTTCTCTTGGAACTGCGGGGTGTGTGTACACGGCGTAATATTGCCGTCCTGTCACGCACCTGCGGATAAGAATGATATTTTGGAGGCAGATGAGAGATGGAAAAAAGAATCAGCGGACATACACAGCTTTACGCTCTGATCGGTTCCCCGGTAGGGCATTCGGGTTCTCCGGCAATGTATAATTACAGTTTTGAAAAACTGGGCATAGACGCGGCATATCTCGCGTTTGACGTGCCTGTAGAGAAGACAGAAGATGCAGTAAAAGCACTTGCCACTCTTCATGCGGGCGGCTTTAATGTGACGATGCCGTGTAAAACAGCAGTTGCACAGCTTGTAGACAGACTTTCTCCGGCAGCAGCATTGGTGGGAGCGTGCAATACGGTTGTTTTTGAAGAAGACGGAACGATGACCGGCCATATGACAGACGGCACAGGGTTTGTGCGCAATCTGAAAGAACACGGAGTAGATATCAAAGATAAGAAGATCGTTCTTCTCGGAACCGGCGGTGCGGCTACGGCGATCGCCGTGCAGGCAGCTCTGGACGGCGTGGCGGAGATCGCCATTTTCAACAGAAAAGACGAGTTCTATGCAAACGGGGAAAAGACTGTGGAAAAGATCAGAAAAGCAGTCCCGTCCATCGGAAAAGTCTATATTGAAGACCTTGATAACAGGGAACTTCTGGGACAGGTGATCGGACAGAGCGATATCCTGATCAATGCGACACGTGCGGGAATGAGCCCCATGGAGAATGTGATTCCCGTACCCGCAGAGTTCCTGAGACCGGAACTGGCGGTTGCGGATGTGGTGTACAACCCGAAGGAAACACTTCTGATCAAAAAGGCGAAAGAAGCCGGATGCAGAGCTGCCGTAGGTGGAAGCGGTATGCTGCTCTGGCAGGGCGTGGCGGCATTTGAGCTGTTTACGGGACAGGAAATGCCGGTTCAGGAAGTAAAAGAAAAGTTTTTTGAATAATGAAGTTTGCGGCATCTTTTACAGCGGGGCTGTCGGAAAATAGATAGTCCAAATCAGGGGCAGATGTGACTCATGCGAGTCACATCTGCCCCTGAAATTTATCCTATAAAAAGAGAAAAAGATGGCTAACGACAACC
>CAJFGR010000004.1 GCA_904377845.1 uncultured Ruminococcus sp.
AAATCCATAATTACTCACATATTTTCAAAGTACATACTTTTACTAACTAAAATTCAATGTTTTTAAAAAACTACTTGATTTTTATATAGTTAGCTCCATTTACTGTGAATTGATTAAGCCCCGGCTTTAGCTCGGTCAGATGAAAGAAAGACTGCGTTCCCGCTAAAGGAGCGCAGCCAGTTTTTTCACATCTTCCATTTTCGTCGCCCAGCTCGTCGCAAACCGCACAACTGTGTGGTTATCATCTTTCTTTTCCCAGTAGCTGAACACTACATTTTCTTTTAGTCTCTCCATCTGAGAATCTTCCAGCACCACAAAGATCTGATTCGTAGGAGAATCAATAAAGAATTCGTATCCTTTTTCTCTTAGTATCCGTTTCAGCTCATCCGCCGTATCAATGGCATTTTTCCCGATCTTCAGATACAGGTCGTCGGTAAAAAGAGAGTCAAACTGTACGCCGGTCAGTCTTCCTTTTGCAAGGAGAGCCCCTCTCTGCTTTACCTTTGTCACAAAATGAATCGGTGTATTCTCTTTCGGGAAAACAACAGCTTCTCCGCAGAGAGCCCCCACTTTCGTCCCGCCGATGTAAAACACATCACAGTATTCTGCCACATCCTGGAGTGTCACATCCGTGCCCGCTGCGGCAAGCGCATATCCGAGGCGAGCCCCATCCAGATAAAGGGGAATCCGGTATTCACTGCAGACTGCAGATAATTCAGCCAATTCTCCTTTTGTATACAAAGTGCCATACTCTGTCGGGTGAGAAATATAAACCATCCCCGGAAAGACCATATGTTCATGGTTTTCATCACCATAGAAAGTACTTAGATACTTTTCAAGATCATCTGCAGACAATTTCCCGTTTTTCTGAGACAGGGAAAGGACCTTATGCCCTGTACACTCGATGGCTCCCGCCTCATGGGTGCCCACGTGTCCTGTCTCAGCTGCTATCACTCCCTCATGGGAGTCCAGCATGGAACTGATCACTATCTGGTTTGTCTGCGTGCCTCCTGTCAGAAGATATACCTCTGCATCCGGGCAACCGCAGGCGGCACAGATCTTCTCCTTTGCGGATACTGTATACCGGTCTGTTCCGTATCCCGGAAGCTGTTCCATATTAGTCTCGATCAGGCGTTTTAATACTTCTTCATGAGCGCCTTCTGAATAATCATTTTCAAAATAAAGCATTATCTGTCCGCCTTTCTGCGCGCTGTTGTACGTTTCTTCCCGACAGCTTTTCTGCTGACCGCAATTTTTGCATTTGCTTTTTTGCCGCCAGCTGCTTTTGTCTTCCGTGCGGTCTGCTTCTTACGCACGCTGTACCCGAATGTCCCCAGCTTTTTCCCCAGATCCAGATATTCTCCATGGGAGTAGGCAATCAGTCCGGTACGGTTCAGGTCAAATTTTCCTTTTTCGTCCATATATGCCTCATCCACCTGCACTGCCGTCACTTCCGCGAGAAACATATGATGACTGCCCAGTTCCTGAATGCTTTTTACCTTGCACTCGATATTAACAGGGGCTTCTTCGATCACAGGTGCATACTTCAAAGATGATGCACTGCCCTTTGTCAGACGGCACTCTTTCCACTTGTCCACATCCCTGCCTGAGCGGACACCGCAATAGTCTGTAGCATGGGCAAGTTTTTTTGTGGTCAGGTTAATAACGAACTCTCCGCTCTCTTTTATCATGTGATAGGAATATCGCTCCGGCCGGACGGATATATACGCCATAGGAGGATTCGTACACACAGTCCCTGTCCACGCGATGGTCAATATATTGCTGTTGCCCTCTTTGTCCGCCGTACTCACCATGACAGCGGGCAGGGGATAGATCATATTTCCCGGTTTCCATGTCTGTTTTGCCATACAATTCTCCTATTGCTGCAGCGCACCGACCAGAGTAGGTACAAGCTGCTTCTTTCTCGATACTACGCCTTTGAGCATGATCGTCTCCGTATCCTCCGGCAGATCGTATGCACTTAAGATTTTCTCTCTCGCCTCCGGTCCGCAGCAGAGAAGCTCGGAGGATTCGGTAATGATATTGGTCAGCATGAAGAAGATCATATTGAGTCCGTGGTTGCTGCGTGCTTTCTCCAGGTGTGGCTGCACAATCTTTCGGATCTCTTTTAATTCATCTGCGCTCATGGAGTTGACTTGTCCGACTCCGAACACTGTGTCATTGACTGTAAACTGTTTGAAATCAAGGAAGCAGATCTCTTCCGCACTCTTTCCTTTCAAGTTACTGCCGGCATTGAACATCTCCTGAGCCAGATTTTCAACCTCCACTCCTGCGAGCCCTGCAAGTTTTCTCGCTGTATTTTCGTCAAGAGGCGTACAGGTCGGCGAGCGGAACATCAGGGTATCCGAAATGATTGCCGAACAGAGGAGTGCTGCATTGACCGGATCCGGTTCAATTCCCGCCTCCTGGTACATCTGATATACAATTGTGGCAGTACATCCCACCGGCTGGTTCCGGAAAAATACAGGTCCCATCGTCTCAATGCTGCTCAGTCTGTGGTGGTCGATAATCTCAAGCACTTCTGCCTCTTCCACTCCGTCAACTGCCTGATTCTTTTCATTGTGGTCCACGAGGATCACCTGCTTTTTCCGCACGTTAAGAAGTCGACGTCTGGAAATCAGCCCGAGAAATTTTCCTTTATTATCCACAATAGGGAAATCACGGAAACGTCTGCGCGCCATAACATCTTTCACATCATCTACGTAATCCCGCATCTTAAATGTTACTAAATTGTCTTTTGTCATGAAATATTTCACCGGAATACTCTGGTTGATATGCTGCGCCGCAGTAAATGTATCATGCGGCGTCCGTATGATTACGATTTCTTTCTCCTGTGCCTGCTGAATAATCTTGTCGGATACCGGCGCATTTTGGCAGACTACCATACAGCTTGCGTCCACATCGATGGCACATTGCTGCGCATCCTTTCGGTCGCCCATAATGACCAGATCGTCCTTATTGATAAAATCTGACATAAGAATCCTGCTGGAAGCCGCAATCACAACTTTTCCTTTCAACAGATAGCTGTGCTCATTTCCGGTAAGTACTTCTCCGTCCACAGCCCTTGCGATATTCCGGTACTGGGTACGCGCTTTAGAAAGGATGGTACTGTCGTACACTTCCATGTAGGTCTTTGCAATATCTCCGATCGTAATAAGCCCTTCAAGCTTTCCGTCTCTTGTCACGGGGAGTGTATGTATATTGGACTCCTGCATCTTCTCCCATGCAGTACGGATGGAAACACTGCTCTTTAAGCCGTCCACCTCTTTTAATTCCACATCCTTGATCTGTTCCCTTAAGTCAGACAGCAGTCTTGGGGCTTTTACGCCGAAACGCTCCAGCACATACTGAGTCTCCTCATTTAACTGTCCTGCCCTTCTTGGCTCATGAGGAATATTGGTAATTTTTGTTTTTAAAGCTGCATAGGCGATCGCAGAACAGATGGAATCCGTATCCGGATTTTTGTGTCCTACAACATATACTTTTCTGTCTTTTTCCCTGCTCATATATCCATGCTCCTGTTATTTTCTGCACCAGCGTATCAAATGTCATCAGATCACACTGCCGCTATTATTCATTTACGGTCCTCTTCGTTCCTTATTAAGATTGCCATTTTTTTCATAGATAGTCAAGCCACAGTTGTTTTTTCTGTTTGTTTTATGGTATAATGATCGCGCAAAACGCGATCCGAAGCGATGTAATCGCTTCGCCCTGCTGCGCAGGGATTATACCGGCAACCCACGGCTTGAAAAGCAAATGGCGCTGCGCGCCGCTTTCTTTTCTGCGCACGTGGTATACTGATTGCATTGAAATGCAATCTGAACCGACCGATTGTGTTGAAAATCTAAGTAAGTTGAGGTGCTGTACAATGAGCGAAGAAATGAAAGAAGAATTACAGGAAAACGAAACTGTTGAAACTATGGCTGATTACGAAGATCATATCGATGATGCGAATCCATGGAACAGAGTTACTGAATATATGGAAAACAAAACGGTTCTCCCTGTCAAAGTCGAGGGTGTCGTAAACGGCGGCGTCATCTGTATGGTTGAGGGACTCAGAGGATTTGTTCCCGCTTCCAAACTTTCCCTTACCTATATTGAAGATCTCGAGACATATCTTCTGAAAGATATTGAGGTACAGGTAATTGATGTGGATCAGGCAAATAACCGTCTCGTACTCTCTGCACGCGAGATTCTGAAAGAAAAAGAGAGAAAAGCACGCGAGGAGAAAATTGCAAATCTGAAAGTCGGAACTGTCTTAAACGGAACAGTTGAAACACTCCAGAACTATGGTGCTTTCGTAAAACTTGAGAATGGCCTTTCCGGTCTGGTACACGTATCTCAGATCTCACAGAAACGCGTAAAAGTACCGTCAGACGTCCTCAATGTAGGCGATGAAGTCAAAGTAAAAGTCATCGGCATCAAAGACGGCAAAGTAAGCCTGAGCATGAAAGCTCTCGAGGAAGTCAAAGAAGAGCCGGAAGAAAAAGTTGTACTGCCGAAGAGTGAAGAGATCGGAACAAGCCTTGGGGATCTCTTCAAAAATCTGAAGCTGTAAATCCCGTATTTTTCAGAGTGACATTCTATAATGAATCGTCCGAAAATCAATCGGATACAGTGTGTCATGATAACGTATTCGTATATGGCGGGAGAATGATTCCAGTTCCGGTTACAGAACGTAAGACAAAGTAACAAATCCGTGCTACAGCTAAAAACAATCAATAAAATGAATAAACTCGCATACGCTCAGACATATTCATTTTATTGATTAACGCTGTATCACGGATTTTAACTTTGACTAACATTCTTCCACAGTCACCGTCCTCATTCTCCCGCCATATACGAAAGGTTCATCAGATCAGATGTATCCGTTTGATTTTCTGCGTTTATCCAAGCAGAAGTGTCTCTCCGACAATCGCGGAATTTTCAGGAAATCGGTCGAAAGGGTGGAATTTATCGATTTTCTCCCCATTTCAACAGGTTTCTTTGACTTTCAGTTTTGTCGGAGTGACTGCCGAATTCGATGAAGTAGAAAACGGATGGTGATGAGGCTCAGGAAGACTTAAAAAGAGACGACTGGTATGTGAGGAAGGCGACTTCGAAGTAATCTGCTGGAAAAAGTTAAGGGTCTCATCTCCGTCCGTTTTCGGACCTTATATCATCGGCATTCAGTCCGGCAAATACGGAATTCACTCCTGCAGCGACCGTTTTCTTGATATCACGACTTTCTCTTCATAGCATTCGAAGATTTCATCCACTTTCTTTTTATCCAGTTTCGGCGAAATCAGACTTACTACAGGTACTACAATCAGTCCGGCTATCATTGCTGCCGCTCCGGCGTTAATCGGGGATTCGATAAATCCGATGAACATATTTGCAACGGTCAGCCCCACGCCTGCGATAAATCCTGCCCATACGCCTGCACGGGTAACTCCTTTCCAGTAGAGTCCGTACATAAACGGAGCGAGGAAGGCACCTGCCAGCGCGCCCCATGAAATCCCCATAAGCTGAGCGATAAATGTAGGCGGATCAAGCGCGATCACCACAGATACTACAAGGAAAAATACGATCAGGATCTGCATGGTGATAATCTGTTTCTTTTCGCTCATATTTTTCACTACATTGTCTTTTATAAGATCCAGTGTCATCGTTGAACTGGATGTCAGCACTAGCGAAGACAGTGTAGACATGGAAGCCGAAAGTACCAGCACGACAACAATACCGATCAGGATATCCGGCAGTGCTGAGAGCATATACGGGATAATGCTGTCATATACAACAGCTCCTGAGGTCATGTCGTAGATTTCCGGGCTGTCAAAAAGTCTGGCAAAGCCTCCAAGGAAATAGCATCCTCCTGAGACAACTACAGCAAACAGTGTAGAGATGACAGTTCCGGTGTTGATGGATTTCTCATCCTTTATTGCATAGAATTTTCCGATCATCTGAGGCAGCCCCCACGTTCCGAGAGACGTCAATATGACAACGCCAAGCAGATTGAGCGGATCCGGCCCGAAGAAAGAGGTAAACGCTCCCGGCTGCCCCTCTGTGATAGCAACGTCACTTGGAATCTGCGCCATTTCAGAAATCGCATTCATAAAGCCGCCCTGTCCGTTCAATACTGCTGCAATCACTGCTACGATTCCTACCAACATGATAATGCCCTGAATAAAATCATTGATGGCTGTTGCCATATATCCGCCCAGGATTACGTATAGAGCAGTAAATACAGCCATAGCGATTACACACCACGTATACGGAATATTGAATGCCATCTCAAAGAGTCTGGAAAGTCCGTTATATACCGATGCCGTGTACGGTATAAGAAATACAAAGACAATAATCGACGCTACGATCTTCAGTGGTTTACTATTATACCGCTGTCCGAAGAAATCCGGCATTGTCTTAGATCCCAGATGCTGCGTCATGATCTTCGTTCTCCGCCCGAGTACGACCCAAGCAAGCAGGCTGCCGATCACGGCATTTCCAATACCGATCCACGTACTCGCGATTCCGTATTTCCACCCGAACTGCCCGGCATATCCTACAAATACAACAGCAGAAAAATATGATGTACCATAAGCAAATGCTGTAAGCCACGGCCCCACAGACCTGCCGCCCAGCACAAACCCGTCTACGCTTGTAGCGTGTCTTCTCGCATAAATTCCCACACCCACCATAACTGCAAAAAATACAACAAGCAGTATGACCTTAATCTCCATCTCTCATTCCTCAACTTTCCTTTTTCTCTTCTTACTCATTTACTTTAAAGCGTTGCGCTTTAAAGTTCTACGCTTTAAAGCGATAAAGTTATCAGGTATAGAATAACACGGGCATAAAGCCCGTGTCAAGACTGATTTCTTCCGATGGCTGCTGTTACAGTTCATCCCGCGCCATTCGCAAAGCCGCACTCACGTGCTGACTGCGGCTATGTTACTTCAATTTTTTCGCACGCTCTTCAATCGTCTTATTAAAATTCTCGATCTTTCTGCTGTACGGCTCTTCCATATACTTTGAATTCAGCAGGAAATCCGCTGTTGCGAGATTATTTGCCACCGGTATATCATATACAACTGCAATACGGAGCAGTGCCTTTACGTCCGGATCATGAGGCTGCGCTTCCAGCGGATCCCACAGGAAGATCATAAGATCCACCTGTCCTTCCACGATCTTTGCGCCGACCTGCTGATCTCCGCCGAGCGGACCGCTGCAGAAGCCCTTTACAGGAAGTCCGGTGCGTTCCGCAATGAGACGCGCCGTTGTGCCTGTCCCGCAGAGGAAATGTCCTTTCAGGATCTCTTTATTTTTGTCACACCAGTCTACCAGCTCTTTTTTCTTGCCGTCATGGGCGATCAGAGCAATATGTTTTGTCTTTCCGATTTCCATTGTAACAAAATTGTCATTAAGCATATGTATTACCTCCTGTTGTCAGCGGGCTATACCAGCTGCTCCATCGTGTCAAATCTCAGAGACGCCAGAACACCCATTGCCACTGTAACCATCATACTATAAATCAGCACGATTGGGAAGATAAAATCCATATTTACAAAGATTCCGACTATAACAGCCACTGCCGCGCCTACTCCTAAAAGTGTGATCTGGATAAACATCCGGAGTACATTCTGCCCGGTCTTTCCGAACACATCTCCCAGCAGGCACTGAGCCAGAACCGTGGTGTAAAGCCGGTCCGCCTGGATCACCACATAGATCAGGATACAGAATATGATATCAACCGGATCCACATGCCAGAATATACCGATCGGAATACAGATGATACACCCGTTTACGAAAGCTTTGATATGCTCCATCAGTGTAGCATACCACATTTTCCTGAGAGGCGTATCCGGCACAAGGAAGAGATACGGATTCTTCAGCTCGCTCTCCCACTTTCCGAGGTATCCGCTCATGACCAGCGACACGTATGCCACCACTCCAAGCAGGAAAAGCTGTCCCGCCCCTGAATCTGCGGCCGAGTCGCTGAGGCCGTAGGAAAATACAAACGCGAGGATGATCGAGATCAGTGTGATCTTGTCAAAGATGAAGAATCTTTCCTTCTTATATTCAAGAAGCTGCCTGTAAAAGATTGCCTGAGCTCCCTTTCCGGCGATTTTTTCCCTGACACGGCGGAAACTGCGTTTCTTTCCGCTCAAGCCAAACACCATCTCGCCGTTTTTCTGCCGTTTCTTCAGGTCTGCATAGTCATCCGCGAATTTTGCCGCCTCTTCATAATATCCGCCGTCGCATTTCATGCGTATTGCCGCCATCACAGAGACAGCCACCATGACAAGATACAGAAGCGAACAAATGACATTGAGTGTTGTCGGGCCAAGCAGGATCAGACGGTAAATGGCAATCTGCCATCCAAGCGCCGGTATCATCTGGAGTCCGGGCATATCGAGCAAAGTCCAGACACTGTCAAGAGTAAGCCCGTTTCTCCTGAAATACAGTATGACCGCCAGTGCACACGCAATGAGGAAAATCTTAATTCCCATGCGGATCCCTTTCATCACCTTTTCCGGCACCCGGTCATTTGTATAGAGAAAGATCATAACCGAAACTTCAAATGCAAGCTCCAGCACACATCCCGCCAGCAGGATTACCACCGCGCTCAGAACCGGGATACGGAATACCGTCATTGAGCCGATTCCGATCAGGATCCATACAATGATTGAAAAAAGATAGTTCATCCATGCACTGCTGATAAGCACCAGTTTCGGATCGATCGGAGCCGTGAAGACAAAATGTGCGTGTCCGGGCCTGAATATGATTCCTTTGCGCGAAGAATATCCGAGAAAATTTCCGAATATTTCATAAATACTCCACACCGTCAGGATCGCCAGCAGACCTTTCGCTGAATCGATGTGTACGCCGATCGCCATGATGCCAAGTGAAAATATGATAAAAACTCCGTACACAACTCCAAATATCAATGCGATCAGGGTAGACGGCTTTTTGACCGCGCGTTTCAGATTATTGATAAAGCTTCGTTTTGTAAGATAGATCAGCGCCTTCATTCTTTCTCACCGCCTGTCATCGCAAAGAACAGTTCGTCCAGATCTCTGCCCTCTGCATCCTGTTTTGTATAGGAACCGATAATATGTCCTTTCTCCATAACAAACATAATATCCCAAAGATCCTCGACCATCTCCAGCATATGCGTACTGATCAGCACGGTCACTCCCTGGTCACGCAGCTCCAGCACCACTTCTTTGAGCTTTTTAATTGCGGCCGGGTCAAGTCCCACCATCGGCTCATCGAGCAGGATCACCTGAGGTTTTACCGCAAGGGCACAGCAGATACTTACTTTCTGCATCATTCCCTTGGAAAGTTCATTTCCGAGTTTATCCTGTTTGTCATCCATCTCAAATTCTTTCAGGATATTTTCCACTTCTTCATCTGTGATATCGCTGTTATACGCCATCCTGATATATTCGATATGTTCTCTGACTGTCAGTGCGTCAAACATATTCGGGATTTCCGGTACATATGCAAAAACTTTCTTCGCCTCGATCGTGCGTGCCGGGAGTCCCTGGATCCGTATCATTCCTTTATATCTCAGAAGTCCTGCA
Source organism: uncultured Ruminococcus sp. (assembly GCA_904377845.1). Classification (GTDB taxonomy): domain Bacteria; phylum Bacillota; class Clostridia; order Lachnospirales; family Lachnospiraceae; genus Mediterraneibacter. Next base: position 9,588 of record CAJFGR010000004.1, read on the forward strand.
ATACTCTTAATAATCGTAGACTTTCCGGCGCCGTTCGGTCCAAGCAGGATCCCGACCTGTCCGTCGGGAACTGTAAAATCTACATTGTCAACTGCCACGTTATTTCCATAAGATTTACTCAATCCCTGTATTTCAAGCATAAACCCTCCCGTCTGCGGAAACCCGTAATATATGCACTTCAATCAGCATAGAAAAAGTCCCGCATTACTGTATTATTTGTTTAATACAATAATACGAGACCTGCTGTCTATTGTCAACTTAATTTTTTGTTAAGAATGTTACCTCTTCTCTACCACTTCACCCTGTTTTTTATAGATGCTGTTGCCAGGCACAAATCCGCGCACAGATGACAGAGGATAAATATTGCTGTGGCTGCCCACAACAGTTCCCGGATTAAGGACGCTTCCGCATCCAACTTCTACCTCGTCTCCGAGCATAGCACCGAATTTCTTCATACCTGTTTCAATGTTGCCCCATGGTGTCTTCACAACAACCAGCTTCTTATCGGATTTTACATTCGATGTGATGGAGCCCGCTCCCATGTGTGATTTATATCCCAGGATGGAATCACCGACATAATTATAATGCGGCACCTGCACTTTATTGAAAAGGATCACGTTCTTGAGCTCTGTAGAGTTTCCTACGACAGCGCCCTCTCCTACGATCGCATTTCCGCGGATAAATGCACAGTGGCGTACTTCCGCCTCTTTTCCGATGATCGCCGGTCCGTTGATATATGCTGTAGGCGCCACTTTTGCGGATTTTGCGATCCACACATTTTCTCCGCGCTTCTCATATTCTTCCCCGCTCAGAGTATTGCCCAGCTCCACGATAAAGGCGCTGATCTTCGGCAGAACTTCCCACGGATAGGTTACTCCCTCAAAGATATCCTTTGCAATTGTCTCATCAAGTGTATAAAGTTCCTTTACTGTCAATGCTTCCATTTGTTACTCTTCCTTTCCGCCGGTCTTCCGGCCCTTTTTATAAAAACCTGCGGCCTTGTCATAGCAGGCTCTTAACTGATACTGATTGTTCAGCCCTTTAACTCCCACGGTTCTCCGTGTGATAAAGTCGTCCAGCTTCTTCATATATTCATCCGAAGTGATGCTTCCCTCCGCCACGTAGGTAAGCCCTTTCTCCCAGCTTGCGGTAAGTTCCGGATTCAGAAGGGACCGGATGGAATTGTCCACCACATCGTATATCATTTCTCCCTGTAATGTAGGAGTAATGATCTGTGTCTTCTTGTTCAGTCCAAGATACTTGATATGGATCAGCTTCTTTAGGATCTCAGCTCTCGTGGCACTGGTACCGATTCCGCTTCCCTTGATCTGCGCGCGCAGCTCTTCATCCTCGATCAGCTGCCCGGCATTTTCCATTGCAAGGATAATCGAACCGGAATTATAGCGTTTCGGAGGTGATGTCTCACCCTCCTTGATATCCAGTGACCGGACCGGCAGAACAGCTCCTTTTTTCAACGTCCTGATCACATCGAAAAGATCTGTGTCCGGCGCCTGATCTTTTGACTGGGGAACGCCCGCCACTTTCAGATAGCCCTCTTCCGCCAGCACTTTGAAGCTTGAGAAAAAGCTCTCGCCCCGCATCTTGGATACAATGGATACTTTCTGGTACACCGCAGCCGGATAGAAAATACTTAAGAATTTCCGCACGATCAGATCATAAACCTTATGCGCTGTCGCCGAGACTGACTTGAGCGCCGGCAGGCCCTGCCCGGTAGGGATGATCGCGTAGTGGTCTGTGATCTGTTTATCATTGACATATCTTGTCTTCGCCAGATTTTTATAACTCCCGAATCCTAAAATATCCTGCAGGTACGGAGCCGCCATCTCATATTTTGACAATCCGTTCAGATTTCTTGTGATCTCTTTCGCCACCGCCGTAGAAAGAACACGGGCGTCGGTTCTCGGATATGTCACCAGCTTCTTCTCATATAATTCCTGTACGATACGAAGGGTCTCATCCGGGCTGATCTTAAAGCGCCTGGAGCAGTCGTTCTGAAGCTCCGCCAGATTATATAAAAGAGGCGGATTTTTCTTCTCTTTCTTTTTTTCTATCGATTCAACCACACATGAAAGGGGCTGTTCTTCTGACAGATACGCGATCAGCTCTTCCGCCTTCGCCTTTTCTTTAAATCCGTTTTCTTTATACAGATCACGGGAATAGATCAGGTTCTCTTCTGCCGGTTTCCCATCTGTCTGTCCGCTGTCATCCCTGGCGGCCGGTTTTACCTCGACATAACGGGACCCTTTCACGGCTCTCCACTCGCCCTCAAACGTATGCCCTGCTGCATCCACTGTACTGATCACGCGGTAAAACGGCGTCTTGACAAATTCACGGATCTCCCGCTCCCTGCGCACGACCATACCCAGCACGCAGGTCATAACTCTTCCCACTGAGATGACCGAATACTTCGTCTTCAGATAATTTGAAATGCTGTTCCCGTATTTCAGGGTCAAAAGGCGGGAAAAATTAATTCCCATCAGGTAGTCTTCTTTCGCCCTGAGGTAAGCCGAATCGCTTAGATTGTCATACTCTGAGAGATCCTTTGCCTCCCGGATTCCCCTTAAAATTTCCTCTTCTGTCTGAGAGTCGATCCACACTCTTTTCCGTTTCTTTCCCGTTACGTGAGCTTCCTGCTCGACAAGACGGTAGATATATTCTCCCTCCCGCCCCGAGTCGGTGCAGACATAGATCGTATCCACATCTTTCCTGTTCAGGATGCCGCTCACGATCCGGAACTGCTTTTCCACTGAAGGGATCACTTCATATTTAAAATCGTCCGGGATGAACGGCAGTGTCTGGAGGCTCCATTTCTTCAATGCCGGATCATAGGCTTCCGGATAGCTCATCGTCACGAGATGTCCCACGCACCAGGTGACGATTGCTTCATCAGATTCCAGATAACCGTCTCCCCGCTTTGTCTTTAGTTTTAATGCTTTTGCGAATTCCTGCGCCACGCTCGGCTTTTCCGCAATGTATACTGATTTTCCCATAGATGTCTGTCTTTTCTTTGTCTCCTATTTCGTCAGAAAGCGGTATGCAGTACGGGTGTCATATTTCTGTCCTTTTCTGCAGATCGGAGATGGGAAATTGTCATGATGGATAGCATCCGGGAAATACTGTGTTTCAAGACACACTGCACTTCTCTTCGCATAGGATGCCCCCTCTTTTCCCGGTTCATTGTCAAGGAAATTCGCCGTGTACATCTGTACTCCCGGAAGATCCGTGTACACTTCCATCCGGATCCCGCTCTTATCTGACGTCACTTCTGCTACTTTAGCAAATCTGCCTTCGTTTTTCAATACCCAGTTGTGGTCGTAGCCGCCTCCAAAACGCAGAGGCTCGTAGTCAGCGTCAATCTCCTCTCCCAGTACTTTCCCTTTGCGGAAATCCATAGGAGTCCCCTCGACGCTTCGGATCTCGCCTGTCGGGATTGACTCCGCATCTGCAGGAGTGAAGTAATCAGCGTCAAGTGTAACCTTATGTTCAAGTACTGTACCGCTGTCATGTCCGTTCAAATTAAAGTAGCTGTGATTTGTCATATTGATGACCGTGTCCTGATCCGGCACCGCCTCATAGTGGATATTTAACGTATTTTCATCATCCAGAAGATATGTCACGTGCATATCCAGCGCTCCCGGGTATCCCTGATCGCCGTCCGGGCTGTGGAGCAGGAATGTGATCTGATTTTCTGAATGGTTTTCTACATTCCATATTCTTTTCTGATAGTAATCGCAGCCGCTGTGCAGATTATTGCCGTTGTCATTTTTCTCCAGATCATATTTCACGCCATTAATCTCGATCTGCGCGCCTCCGATCCGGTTTGCGCTTCGTCCAACTGTCGCCCCGATTCCGGCATCTCCGCGCTCATATCCTGCTGCGTCGTCATAGCCATGTACTACATCGAGCATTGTACCGTCTTTATCCGGTACGAGCAGACGCACCAGTGATGCCCCAAAATCGGACACATACGCTTTCAGTCCGTTTTTATTCTCCAGAAGATACAGATGCGCATCCTTCCCGTCTTTTGTCTTTCCGAATCCTGTCACCTTATGATCTCTCATTGTTTTCTCCTTTGATATTATTTTTAGTAGATTTATTTTCTTCGGAATATTCCGAATATCTTCCCGAGCAGCGTCTCTTTTTCTTTCTTATGTACCACCGCTGCCGGTCTTCTTGCATTGAGTGCCTCTTTCATGAAAGTTTCCTGTGCGTTTACAGACCGATCGCCCTGCATCTTTTTCCTGTACGTACCGTCGCTCAGCATTTTCCTTGCTTTCACATTGTCCGCAAGCATTACATTCAGGTCATGCATCAGCTTCTTTCTGATCTTCGGATCAAAGATGGGGCACGCCACTTCCACGCGTTTTTCTGTATTTCTCGTCATCATATCCGCAGAACCGATATAGACTTTTGCATCATCTCCGGTACCAAAGACGAACACTCGCGGATGCTCCAGATACCGCCCGACGATGCTGGTCACACTCAGGTTCTCAGTCCTTCCCTGAATTCCCGGAAGGATACAGCAGATTCCCCGCACGATCAGATCAATCTTCACCCCTGCCTGGGACGCCTCGGATACTTTCCGGATAAAATCCATATCAGTCAGGGAATTCATCTTCATAACAATCCGGCCGTGATCTCCTTTCCGGATTTCCTCATCCATGAGGGAAAGGACTTTCTGCTTCAGGCTGGTAGGCGATACGATCAGATGGTTATATACGCCGTCCAGATTGCCTATAGACATATTTTTGAAAAATACAGCTGCATCCTCACCAATCTCCTGATTGGATGTGATCAGAGAATAATCCGTATACATCTTTGCTGTCTTCTCATTATAATTTCCCGTGCCGACCTGGGTGATATAGCGGATCTCATTTTTGTTCCTGTATGTAATCAGACACAGCTTCGAGTGGACTTTATAATCCTCGAACCCATAGAGAACGCGGCACCCCGCCTCCTCCATCCGCTCGGACCAGTCGATATTATTCTGCTCATCGAAACGGGCTCTCAGCTCAATCAGCGCTGTAACTTCTTTCCCGTTCTCGGCGGCTGCACAGAGGTATTCCACAAGTCTTGCCTTTTTCGCCAGTCGGTAGATAGTGATCTTGATCGTCATGACGTCCGGATCTGAAGCTGCTTCCCTGATGAGCTGGAGGAACGGATCCATACTCTCATAAGGGAAGGACAGAAGAACATCCTTCTTCTTCACCTGCTCCATCACACTTCCGTCTGCGAGAGATGCGGAGGGCTGGGGGCTGAAAGGTTCATCGATCAGGGCTCGTTTCATGGAATCCGGGATTTTGTCTGCAATGGCGAAGATAAATCCCAGTTTCATTGGCATTTTTGTCCGGAAAATGCATTCCGGCGTAATCTTGAAACGGTCACAAAAGTACTTCTCCATCTCCTTGCCCAGCGGAGAGGCCGTTTCCAGGCGGACGACTGCCATTCTTCTTCTTTTGTGCAGCGTCTCCTTCATGATAAAGCGGAAGTCCTCATTATCTGCATACGCCTCGTCATCCGGGGAAATATCCGCGTTTCTCGTCACGCAGATATAATTCTTATCCGAAACTTCATATTTATCAAATACCAGTTCCAGATATTCCATGATCACTTTCTCCATCCGGATATAACGGATGTCATGCCCCGGCAGATAGAGTACCTCCGGGATATACTGCGGGACAGGTACAATACCCATCATCATGTTACTGCCCTGCTTCAGGTTTGCCACCACATAGATCTCTTTATTCAGAAGATGCGGGAACGGGTGGTTCGGGTCTACAATCTGCGGAGACAGGACCGGCAGGATCTGTTCTTTGAAATACTTTTTGACATATTTTTTCTCCTGCTGTTCCAGTTCCTTGAAATCCAGCCCGCACACCCCATATGGCTTCAGCTGCTTTTTAATCTCCGCATATGTCTTATCGCGCTCTTTATACAGCGGCGCAACTGCCTGATAGATTGCTTCCAGTTGCTGCTTAGGCGTCATGCCGGACTTTGTATCAAGCTTTTTGTTGTCCACTGCCGCCATATCATAGAGGCTGCCCACGCGGATCATAAAAAACTCATCCAGATTACTCGTAAAAATCGCAACAAATTTCATCCGTTCCATTAACGGCACTGTCTCATCCCGCGCTTCCTCAAGCACTCTCTGGTTGAAACGCAGCCACGACAGTTCCCGGTTCTGCGTATAGTCGAGTATCTCCTGTTTCCCCATTCTTCCGCCTCCTTGTCCTGTTTTCCTTCTTATTTTCTAATATCTGTTTCCCACCTGCCGGCTGACTCCCGATCCAGGGATCTGAGTCACCGTTCCAGATATGCCAGCAGATCATCCATTCTGCGCTCCATATAGCTGTATCCGTGTTCGTAAAAAGCTTCCAGCGACTCTTTGTTTCGTTCTAATCTGGATACAGGCTTTACCTGCGGTCTCAATACAAAGATCTCACCGCTCTTTTCCAGCTGGTCGATATGATTCATCATCTTATTGTATTCAAAACTCCGGCGAAATATGGTGCGGATCAGGTTCGGATAAGACTTATATGCTCTCCGGTATACCCTCTGCAGCGCGGGAGATATTACTTTCTTACGATATCCGCGGTTCTTTGTAAGGATTACGACAATCTTCTCATTGCCGGTCTTCTGTGCCCGTCTGACCGGCACGGAATCTGCCAGCCCGCCATCAAGGTAAGGAACATCATCGACGTTCACGATCGGCGTCAGAAGAGGCATACTACAGGAAGCTCTGCAGATCTTCATCAGTCTCTCCCTGTCATGGTCTTCCGTCATATATTCTGCCTTGCCTGTGAGACAGTTAGTTGTAACAATCTCGCAGATAATCTCCGAATTAAAGTAAGTATCAAAGTCAAAAGGAATCAGCTCATTCGGATATTTGTCAAAGATCAGATCCATGTTCATTACACTTTTCTCTTTCATTAAGTCCCGGATACCATAATAATAGTTGCCGCTCTTATCTGCCGGAATCATGCAGTCTCTCGTCCTGCGCGGCTGTTTCGACACATAGCCGACCGCATTGCACGCGCCGGCCGATACTCCGATCACGTGCGACATATAAAGATCCTGATCCATCAGATAGTCCAGCACGCCGGATGTGAAGACACCGCGTGTGGCGCCTCCTTCCAGCACAAGTGTTGCTTTCTTTATCGCCATAATGATTAAACCTCTTTTCTATAAATAACCGTCTGTTTCGCTCTCGTGTTCCCCGTGCGTCCACAGTTCACCCGCGCCATTCGCAAAGCCGCACTCTCGTGCTTACCGCGGCTATCGCCGCTTCTTTGCCCCGTGCGTCCACAGTTCACCCGCGCCACTCGCAAAGCCGCACTCTCGTGCTTACTGCGGCTGTCGCCGCTTCTTTGCTCTCCGCGCGTCCACAGTTCACCCGCGCCATTCGCAAAGCCGCACTCTCGTGCTTACCGCGGCTATCGCCGCTTCTTTGCTCATATACAGGCGCTCACTCCATGAGCATCTTTGATCGAAAAACCATGCGAGCATGGTTTTCTCTCACAAAGATGCTCATGGGTGAACTGTTACTTTATATTATATACTGTTTCTTCTGATTCGGAAACCCCTTGCCTTTTTATGGGTATCCATGGTAATATATGCGGTGGTGCGTAATGAATTCAAATATTTAGTTTCATTTTAAGGAGAAAAATCAGTATGATCAGTGCAAACAATGTGACACTGCGCGTAGGTAAGAAAGCGCTTTTTGAGGATGTCAACATCAAGTTCACAGAGGGCAACTGCTACGGTCTCATCGGAGCCAACGGTGCGGGGAAATCTACATTTCTGAAGATCCTGTCCGGACAGCTTGAACCGACGAAAGGTGAGATTGCCATCACTCCGGGAGAGAGATTATCATTCCTGCAGCAGGATCATTTTAAATATGACGAATATCCGGTTATCGATACAGTTATCATGGGGAATGCCAGACTGTACGAGATCATGAAGGAAAAAGAAGTCATCTATGCGAAAGAAGACTTTACAGAAGAGGACGGAATCAAGGCCAGCGAGCTCGAAGCCGAATTTGCCACAATGAACGGCTGGGAGGCCGAGTCTGACGCCGCATCCCTTCTGAACGGACTGGGAATCGACACAGAACTTCATTATAAATATATGAAAGATCTGGCCGGTCCGGAGAAAGTGAAGGTACTGCTCGCCCAGGCGCTGTTCGGGAATCCGGACATCCTGCTTCTCGACGAGCCGACCAACCATCTGGATCTGGACGCAATCGCATGGCTTGAGGAGTTCCTGATCAACTTTGACAACACAGTGATCGTTGTATCCCATGACCGTTACTTCTTAAATAAAGTATGTACGCAGATCGCGGATATCGATTACGGAAAAATACAGCTCTATGCCGGAAACTATGACTTCTGGTACGAATCCAGCCAGCTGCTGATCCGCCAGATGAAAGAAGCGAACAAGAAAAAGGAAGAAAAGATCAAGGAGCTTCAGGAGTTTATCTCCCGGTTCAGCGCCAACGCTTCCAAATCCAAACAGGCGACTTCAAGAAAGCGTGCTCTGGAGAAGATCCAGCTCGACGAGATCAAGCCGTCCAGCAGGAAATATCCTTATATTGACTTCCGTCCGAACCGCGAGATCGGAAATGAAGTTCTTACAGTTGAAGGGCTCTCAAAGACGATTGACGGTGAGAAGGTGCTGGACAATATCAGCTTTACTCTCGGCCATAACGATAAAGTGGCATTTGTCGGCAGCAATGAGCTTGCCAAGACTGTTCTCTTCAAAATCCTGATCGGAGAGATGGAACCGGATGAGGGAACATACAAATGGGGCGTCACTACTTCTCAGGCATACTTCCCGAAGGATTTCGGCGGAGAATTCGACAATGACTATAATATTACAGAATGGCTCACTCAGTATTCTGAAGAAAAAGACGTCACATACGTCCGTGGTTTCCTTGGCCGTATGCTCTTCTCCGGTGAAGACGGTGTCAAGAAAGTGAAGGTATTATCCGGTGGCGAGAAAGTCCGCTGCCTGCTCTCCAAGATGATGATCTCAGGTGCAAACGTTCTGCTGCTCGATGAGCCGACCAACCATCTTGATATGGAAGCAATCACCGCTCTCAACAATGGTATGATCAAGTTCCCGGGCGTGCTTCTCTTCACCTCAAGAGACCATCAGATCGTCCAGACGACTGCAAACCGTATCATGGAGATCGTACCGGGCGGACACCTCATCGACAAGATCACAACATACGATGAGTATCTCGAGAGCGATGAGATGGCGAGAAAGAGACAGACATACTCTGTACAGACAGAGGAAAACGACTAACAGTCTGCACTTTTTGCCTGATTTTTCAATTTCAGGGTTTTCATTTTCCCCTGACTCTGCTATAATAATAAAGCTGTGGATGCCTGATCCGCATCCACAGCTCTTATAATCAGGAGACGTATCGAAGTGGTCATAACGGGGCGCACTCGAAATGCGTTTGCCCTCCGGGGCACGAGGGTTCGAATCCCTCCGTCTCCGCTCTACAATTGAACAGAGATATATAAGATCATGACCGTTTAAGTCCGCATCTGTTTATTATATCACGCAGGACTTTAAACGGTCATTTTCATCTTATGTCCCACTGATTTTGCAGGTCGAAAAGAGTCGAATGCTTTTTCTTGTCTGACAAAAACCTGCATTTTACGATATTAAAGGTGTTCCGTCGAACAGGCGCTCAAATTAGAAAGGACATACAGATGAATTATGAAAAAGTTATAATTAACACTCTGGATTCCTTTGGAGTCAGCCGTTCCTACACGGGTTATAATTACGTAGTATATGGTCTCCTGCTCATCTTCGAAGATGCAGATCGTATCGAATGTATCACCAAAACGTTATACCTTGATGTGGCGAAACATTTTCACACAAACTGGAGCTGCGTTGAGAAAAATATGCGTACTGTCGTAAACTGTGTTTGGAATTCCCATAACGCAGAACTTCTCGAAATTATCTTTAACAAATCCAATCGCACAAAAAAGCCTACTAACAAAGAATTTTTTAAATATATGTACGACTATGTTTTTCAGACCGGCAGCGAAATAAAAATGGCAGACAAATATTTTCATGTCCTCTGCCCTATCTCCAACAGCTACTGTTCCGCATTGAGCGCATTTTATGTAAAACTGTCTAAAATGTTTGAGTAAAGTTCCCGACAAATGAAGGCCCCGCTCCGCTTTGCCTCCGCAGAGTGTTTGCCATATGAAAAACGCCCCTGAACCTTTATAAGTTCCGGGCGTTTTTCATATTTCATCTGCTTTTCTTTTATCAGTACTGGCACATTACTATAACTTTCTGGGGTGTCGTCTGTGCCGGCATACTGAATGTACTCGTTGTATAGTAGACAAGCAGTTCTGTGTTCTCCGGGCTGCAGGTATACTGCTGTCCGTTCAGGGTCATTACATTTGTCATCGGTCCGATGTTCAGTTTCAGTGAACCGTCGGCTGATGCAAGCTCATCATCAAAATAATCCAGCAGCACCTGCTGTCCCCGTCTCAGAGACGTGATCAGCTCTGCCCGGTACTGGGGCGGATATACGGCCGGTGTAGGAAGATTTGTGTCATAGAATGCCGCAATGCGCATACCGGGGCGCAGCCGTACATTGTCAACTACGGTTGTATCTCCGGATACGACTACGTTTACAATGTTAGAGTCGCTGATAACAGACAATGTCATAGAACAGCAGTCATCGCCTCTGTTGATTCCCTGAATAATTCCTTCTACCTTTTCAAATGTTTCATATGCCATAACAGAAAGAGCTCCTTATTAAAGTCTTTCTATTATACTATGCACATTTTGTATCCTGCGTCTCTCTTCTCCGGCATACTTTTTATATACTGAAATGTGTAGTATATGTTTTAATGTCTGTCTGCATCACTGTACACTTCGCAGAATCTTGCTGCAGTAGAAACCGGCTCTCCTCCGAGCACCAGATGGGACACGTCACCGATCTTAAGTCCACGGAAGCAGGCAATCCCCTGCTGGCGCTCTTCGGTCACTACCTCTGTCACCGATGAAGGTGCAAGTGCCAGACTATGCCACAGGAAAAACGGCGAAACATTCCAAAGGCGGGAAAGAAGAACACAGGTAATACCGAAATGGCAGAAAAATGTCAGAGTATCTTTACTTTCTTTCTCCACCCGGTAGCATCTGCCGTCTCTTATGTAGCCGTGTTCTGCAAGAAACCTGTCAAACTCGCCCGTCACATAATCATATACTTCTACGGTATTCGAATTGCGGCTGATATCGCATTCTCTCCAATGTACCGGATCCATACAGTCACTGAATTCCGCCCAGTAGGAGGGCATAGCATCCCAAACGATATGCGGTGCATACTTTCCGTCCTCCAGACTTGCATTCGGAAAAGCCCGCAGAAGCTGCGGCGACTGATTCAGATCTATCTGTGCGGGAAATTCTTTCAGCCAGCCGAGAGTCTTCGCCGTTCGTCCCAGTTTTCTCATGCTGTATCCTGCTGTTGCCTGGGCTCTTCCCAGTGGGGAGACATAGCATTCTCCAAGCTGCAGGGCCTGTGCGCGTTCTGCCAGTAGCGCAGCCTCCCTGTGGCCTTTCTCTGTCAATGTATCATGCACGTAGTCCGGATCTCCATGCCTTATAAACAGTAATCTCATTTTCTTTCTCCTTTGTCTCTGCTGCTCTTAGTTTTCTGCCAGATTTTATCCAGCCAGTCTTCTGCCAGGCTGGGCCAGACTCCTACTTCTTTTAAAGTTTTACCAATTGCAGCTTTTTCATCGGGCGTCCATTTTTCTTTCTTCTTGCCGTCCAGCCCGAAATCCGCCAGTATCTCAGCGCCCTTTTCCTCCGGATAGGCTGTCAGCCCCTGCGAAACAGCATCCGCCAGCAGTCTGATCTGCTCTAATGTATAAGGAACACCGAAATCTCTTTCCAGCCACCGCTCCGTAGCCACAGACATTCCATGTATTCCCTCAGAAAATACATGATGAGCAAAACATACACCCTGTTTCCTGCACGCCGCAGCAAAAAGATAGCTGTTCTCCACGGGAACCGTGGCATCTGTCACGGTCTGCCAGAGAAAACAGGGCGGTGTATCCTCAGTTACATAGTTTTCAAGCGACATATATTCCAGTTCTTCCTCCGCAGGTTCACTTCCAAGAAGTGCAGTCATAGAATCCCGGTGCGTGTATTCTCCTGACGTAATCACCGGATATGAAAGAATCGCCGCATCCGGTCGGTTGGATACAGTCTGATACTTCGGATCCCTATCTGTAATATCTCCGAAATGCACGCACAGACTTGCACAGAGATGACCCCCTGCCGAAAAACCGCACAGAGCGATCTTCCCCGGATCAATCGCATACTCCACTGCATTTGCACGCACCATGCGTACCGCACGTGAAATATCATGGAGAGGCTGCAGTTTCAGCGGCTCATCCAATAGATTCACTGTATAAGCCAGCACAAACACATTATAACCGGCGCGGTAAAATTCCTCAGCCGGAAGATTTCCTTCCGACGGGGACGCATTGCGGTATGCCCCGCCCGGCACAACGATCATAGCCGGATGGACATCCTTGTCTTCATGAATATAACTGGTCAAAAACGGCACAAAACCGTATGCTGCAGGATAATGGTACTCTCCGACCTGCCATAAAAATATCTTCTCTCCTATCAAACGATCTCCTCCTAATGTCAATCACAAAAACAGCCTGCAGACAAACTGTAATCTGTATCTTTACTGTTTGCTGCAGGCTGAAGCCTTCTGTCTAAGGCATCACTGCTCTGCCTTAAAGCTCTGCATCATTCATATATGGATTTGTCACTTCGTAGAAGCGCTCTTCCTCAACCGCTTTTGCCAGATCCATATCGATCGGCATCTTTCCGAGCACCGGAACGCCCATCTCTGCCGCGATCTGTTCGATATTGCTCTCACCGAATACTTTGATCTCTTTGCCGCAGTCCGGACATTTCACATAACTGTAGTTCTCCACAATGCCGAGCACCGGAATATTCATCTGTTCTGCCATGTTAGCCGCTTTCTTCACGATCATCTGGACAAGATCCTGCGGTGAAGTAACGATGACCACGCCGTCTACCGGAAGAGACTGGAATACGGTCAGCGGTACATCGCCTGTTCCCGGCGGCATATCTACGAAGAGATAGTCCAGTTCTCCCCACATAACGTCCGTCCAGAACTGTTTCACAACACTCGCGATGATCGGTCCTCTCCAGATGACCGGAGCTGACTCATCCTCCAGGAGCAGGTTGACGGACATGATCTTTGTGCCGTCTTTCGCCGTACACGGGATGATACTTTCTTCTGTCGCGGATGCTTTTGTATGCACACCGTACATCTTCGGGATAGACGGTCCGGTGATATCGGCGTCAAGGATACCGACTTTATATCCTTTCTCAACCATCATCCTTGCAAGGGATGCAGTCACAAGCGATTTTCCTACTCCGCCTTTGCCGCTGACAACTCCGATCACTTTCTTGATCGAAGAGTACATATTCGCCGGCTCGCGGAAGTCTGTCTTCTTGCTGCTGCACGTATCTGCATGAGCGCAGCCTGCACAGGATTCTTCTGTGCATTCAGTTGTATTCTGTTCTTCTGCCATGATTCATAACCTTCTTTCTTTCTAAGACTTGTCCCGACAAAGGCTGTCAGGATCCGCCACATGAGTCAGTATACCACACTGCAGAGACTTTTGTACATATTTTAAATCAGGTTTTCGACTTTTGTCGTTTTCATACTTCCATTAACCTGATCTGTTCAAAGATCCGGCTCATCGGCACGCAAAACTCTCCGCCGAAGATTCCCACCGGCACATCGTCCTGAGGCCCGTATACTGCCGCAATATCCTCCACCGGGGTCCAGTACACACATACGCGTTCCCGGTCCGGATCGATCAGCCAGTACTCTCTGACTCCTGCTGTTGCATACTTCGCAAGCTTAATCTTAGTGTCCATACGGGCAGATGAGGGGGACAGGATCTCCACGACCAGATCCGGAGCGCCCATGATACATCTTCTGGTACGTTTCGACGGATCACAGACGACTACAAGATCCGGCTCCAGCATTGACCGGTCATCACAGTCGATCTGGACATCAAGAGGAGACGGGAGTACGATGCAGTCTCCGTTTTTCGAAGAGATCCATCCATCAAGGGCGGCAACAACCTTTGTAATAATGTACTGATGTATCATACTTGGCGCGGCCATATCGTAGATCACGCCGTCGATCAGCTCCACCCGCCTGTTATCGGGGATCGCATAGTAATCATCCAGCGTATACCCGCCCGGTTTTGCCTTATACACTGCAGATGGTTCACATACGAGATCTGAGCTGTCAAATTTCCTGCCGTAAGTATAGCCCAGTGGTTCCTCCTCAGAATCTTTCCTGCCCTCCGGCATATTATCCTGTTGTTCGTTCTTCATAATAAACTCCAGAGCACGGAGCGTCTTATTTCTCGGCGTCCGCGTCTCCCCGTTAAATATCTTCTGGATCGTTCCCTGAGGCACGCCGGAAAGCTCAGCAAGCTGTGCAAATGTGTATCCGTTCTTCTCTTTAAAGTATTTAAGCTGTTCCAGATTCATGCCCTCCTCCTTTCCGCAGTCACAGATCAGCAATGCAAAAACGGTTGAAATCCGGTTATTATTTTGTATAATACCGTTTTTCAACCGTTTTGTCAATCATATATTGTTCAGCCTGCCGTTTCCCGAACTTCTGTCCTTGTCACATCTTTCAGCCACTTATAACTCCGGTATCGCCGCAGCGAGATCGGGATCTTGATGATCTCATCGCTCATCAGGATCACATATACGGCCGGCACACTCAATTTGAGGACAAACGCCGCTATAAATCCGAACAGGATAGAACATCCCCACATCGTACTCACATCCATGATCAGACCGAAACGGGTATCTCCTCCTGAACGGAAAATTCCTACCACCATGGTCGTGTTAAATGCCTGTGCGATCACAAAATAGGACATAACAAAAAACATAATCCTCAGGTAGCTTTTTGCCGTATCTGTCAGCGAAAGAGCCGCTGCCGCGGGACCTGATACTGTCAGTATAACCAGACCTCCCAAAAGTCCCATAACCAGACTGAGCAGGATAAAACGCTTTGCATAGGCACGGGCGTGTTCCAGCTTTTTCTCTCCGATGGTCTTGCCCAGATAGATGGCCGCCGCACTGGACAGACCGAAAGATACTACCGTGGCAAGCTGTCTTGCCACCTGCGCCACAGAGTTTGCCGCCACTGCCGCACTTCCCAGATGTCCCAGAATTGCGGTATTCGCGGCAGTTCCCATTCCCCACATAACCTCATTTGCGACAACCGGAAGGGCATATTTCATATAGTCGCGGAACAGCGCCCTGTCCGTATGCAGGATATATTTCGGACGGAGCTTGATCTCCTTATTAAAAAGACGGGCATATCCTGCCGTCAATATCACTTCAAGGATACGTGCGCACAGGGTTCCCAGCGCCGCGCCGGAGACCCCCATTGCCGGCAGACCGAACAGGCCGAAGATAAAGATAGAGTTCATCACAATATTGCAGAGCAGGGAACAGAGATACACCACTGTCGCCACGATCACACGCTCCACGCTGCGCATGACATAGAGATAGGCCTGCGTCACACCGATCATGATATAGGTAAATGCGACGATACGCAGATACTTTACCCCTTCTGCGATCACAGCCGGATCTGAGGTGAAAATCTGCATCAGAAGCGATGGCACCGCGAGCGCCGCCACTGTAAACAGAGCTGTCACAAGAACCGCCGCTTTCACTGTCATACCAAGAATCTTTTCAATTGTCTCCCTGTCTCCTTTTCCCCAGTACTGCGCTGTCAGGACAGTAGCCCCGGAAGTAAGGCCGAAGAGGAAAAGAGTCATGATATACTGCACCTGTCCTGCAAGGGAGGCTCCCGAGAGCGCTGTCTCTCCCACCGCGCCGAGCATGACGACATCAGCCGCCGTCACTCCCACATTGATCAGATTCTGGAGTGCCATGGGAACTACAAGTCCTATAACAGTCTTGTAAAAAGCTCCCCAGTCAATTCCGAGATTGTTCTCTTTTCTTGCCATATGAAACATGAATTATATCCCCCGTTTACACTAAAAATCGGACACAGTTTTGCCCGGCAGAACAGCATAGATCTGTATCTGTCGGGCATTCTGCTGAAATTTTATTCTTTGCCGCTGAAACAGTAAGTGCACACCTTACACGGCTCCAGTCCGATAGACGCCAGAAGGTCATCCAGTCTGTGGAATCTCAGCGTCGTAAAGTTCTGGATCCTTCTGATCTCCTCGATCATCTTTGCGTATCTGCAGGAATCCGGATTTGTATATTCCTCAAGCACTTCCTCCGGACAGTTGTCTCCCTCCTGCTCCCGGATCACACGTCTGGTGATCAGTTCCATATCTGATTTGGAACGGGAGAAGTTCAGATATTTACAGCCGAACACAAGGGGCGGACACGCCGGGCGCACATGAACTTCCTTTGCGCCGCTCCGGTAGAGGAATTCAGTCGTCTCCCTGAGCTGTGTGCCCCGCACGATTGAGTCATCAATTAACAGCAGTTTCTTATTCTCAATAAGCGCCTGTACCGGGATCAGCTTCATGCGGGCGATCAGGTCTCTCTGGCTCTGGTTTGTCGGCATGAAAGATCTGGGCCATGTAGGCGTATACTTGATAAACGGTCTTGCGTACGGAATGCCTGACTCATTGGAATAGCCAATGGCATGAGCTACACCGGAATCCGGCACGCCGGCCACAATATCCGGATGCACGGAATCGCCGTCTCTCTTCGCCAGCATACTGCCGCAACGATAGCGCATCTCCTCTACATTGACTCCCTCATAGGAAGAAGTCGGATACCCGTAATATACCCACAGGAAAGAACAGATCCGCATTTTCTCTCCCGGCTGTACAAGAGTTTCCACGCTTTCCGGCGTGATATATGCGATCTCACCCGGTCCCAGTTCCCGGTCATGGTTATATCCAAGGTTCAGATAAGCAAAGTTCTCAAAAGACACACAGTAGGCGTCTTCTTTCTTTCCGATTACGACAGGCGTCCTTCCGTACCGGTCTCGCGCCGCATAGATGCCGTCTTTTGTCATGATCAGCAGGCTTAAGGATCCGTCCACCATCTCCTGCGCATACCGGATTCCTTCCACGATTGAGCTCTTCCGGCAGATCAGGGAACCGATCAGCTCAGTGGCATTGATCTGCCCGCCGCTCATCTCAAGGAAATGAGACCTTCCATCCTTGTACGCTTTCTCCAGGATCTCATCCTGGTTATTGATCTTTCCGATTGTCGTAATTGCAAAGCTGCCCAGATGGGACTGCAGAAGCAATGGCTGGGGCTCATAGTCCGAGATACAGCCGATCCCCAGATTTCCTTTCAGTTCCTCCACGTCCCGTTCAAATTTCGTACGGAACGGAGAATTCTCTATATTGTGGATTGCACGGTTGAAGCCGTCTTTTCCGTAGACTGCCATTCCGCCTCTTCTCGTTCCGAGATGGGAATGATAATCTACTCCGTAGAAAAGCTCAAGTACACAATCCTGCTTCGATGCAACGCCAAAAAAACCACCCATTTTTGTCCTCCTTCAGATGTACCTATAGTTATGTGCTTACGCCCAACAACGACAGGACAGCCCGCCGCTGCCCTGCCGTATTTACAGCCTGTCTGTATTCATCTCATTAAGAATAAAGGAAAAGGATATCAGAAGTCAAGTACCGCAAAATTTTTTTTAGGGATTCTGACAAATTATCAGGAACTCCTCTGTCTCTTTTTCGCCACTGCCAGCGTCACACACACAAATGCCGCAGCAAACACAAGTTGTATTCCAATTGCTCCCACAAGCCGGTTTCTGATATCGCCTGAGATATCTCCGTAATCCATCAGTATCTCATTTGCCGTCTCATACCAGTACACCGGAAGGAACTGCGCTGCCTTCCTCACACCGCTGCTTAACAGATCCATCTCTACAAAGACTCCGCACGCAAAACACATCCCGAGTGAAAGGATATTTACAATACCACTCAGCGCATTGGATGTCTTCACCAAATTTCCGATCAGATAGGCCAGTGCCAGAGCTGACAACAGCATGACAAATGAGTTGAGCAGATACCATGTCATTTTACCGCTGCCAAAGAAATTTTCATTATAAAAGACGATACTGATCAGGCTGCAGAATCCCCAGAGAGCAATCGCGATCACTCCTGCTGCCAGAAGTCCCTCCATACTCTGTCTGCGGGCAGGTACTGCCGACGCTGCCATCCGGTCCGGCAGGCTTCCCCTGCGGAATCCCATCAGAATATATCCCATCACATAGCAGAGGACGCACAGGAACAGGTAGGGCAGATACCGGTAATAGAACGCATAGGCAGGATACGAGCCGCCGTTTCCGTTCACGTCAAGCATCTGCACTTCTGCTGTCTCCCGCTCAGACATCGCCTCGCTGAGCTCGTGTTCTGTGAAGCCCGCCGCTCTGTAACACCGGGCAAAATTAATGAAATTGCTGATCTGCTGCTCCACATAGGAACCGGAATAGGTTCCCGGCACTGTTGTCACTTCCAGTTTTTCATCTCCGAGAATGCACTTCTCCATAAAGCCCTGGGGAATCCTCACGATGTATTCCACATTCCGGTAGAACAGATTCTCCTGCAGTGCCTCCCTGTCGTCCTCAAGATATACGATCTCATTCGTCCTGTCGATATATCGGATGAGGCTTTTTGCCGCCTCCCCCTGATCTTCGTCTATAATCCCCACCGGAATGCTCTGTGCCGAATACTGTGTAGTCTCATTTCCCGCAAAATGCTGGAACATGACCGTAACCCCGAGGAAGATGCACAGATACATCAGTATCATCCACATATTCTTCTTTGCGATCCTCATATATGCCTTAAATACTGCCATAGCGTTCCCTCCTTACGATCAGAAATGTCCCAGTCAGCAGAAGCACGCACATCACGAACAGAATAACCATGTCCTGCATATACCGCTCTGGCGCGTCATAGACATTCAGGCAGTACAGTGCATCCGATATAAGCGCCGCCGGGTTAATCCGGTTTAGAAGAGGGACATTCCTGTCAATTACATTTTTGATGTCCGCATTCATCAGTCCCGCCAGAAAGCTTAGAGCCAGAGAGACACTGATCATAATACCGATCTTCACACTCTCTCCCATTTTTCCGATACTTGTGATAAAGATACCCATTGTTACGCCGATCATGCTGCCGATGATCACAACCGGAATCATCTCCGCATAAGAGCCTGCGAACTCCAGCCGGAGAATGTATTTCATATATGCCAGCAGGACAAGCATATTAACAAAATGGATTCCAAATGACACTGCCGTCTCCGAGAGGATCCATCGCATCCTGTGAACCGGGCTTACACATCGTCTCGCCGCAAGCGCTGACAAGTTTGCCTGCAGATCCATAGCAGACTGGTAACCGATGAAGCATCCGTACAGGCACGCCATCCCGATCATGGCGTAGAAGAACTGGGCAGTCGTATTCGTCGTCCGGCCGCCGAGAGATACTTCTTCTGTCACTGAGCCGTAATCTGACATCTGCCGGATGGCTGCTTCCATCCTGTCCGGATGTATTTTCGACACATCTTCCAGCGTCTGCTTTCCTTCTGTATAGCTCTCCAGTATCATCTGGAGGATACTCTGTGCGAGTCCGCTTCCGCCGACTGTAAGAGAGGGCTCTTCCCTGCTGTAAAAGATTCCCTCAATATCTCCGTTTTCCAGTGCGGTTACCGCCTCTTCTTCTGCCATCGGCCGGACGTTGATCAGAGCTTCTTTGTCATCTCCCATAGTTTCCAGATACTCCTGAAAAACATCCTCTTCTCCTGTACTCTGTGTTACGATTGCCACAGGGATTGTCTCAAAATCCGATTCTTTCATCTGACCGATGGAAAAATACATGGCCGTAGTAAGTACAAGTGGAAATACAAACGGCCAGAACACGAGACTGAAATCTCTTATTTTTGCCAGAAAACTGTACTTTATCAGATTCCACATACCTTTTCCTCCTAATCCCTTAACTGCTTTCCTGTGATCTCAAGAAATACGTCGTTGAGTGTCGGCAGCTCCGAGAACACTCTGCCAAACGGGATATCATTCTCCTGAAGGCAGCTTAAGATGTGGATCAGATTGTGCTTTGCACCGGTACATCTCACCACGAGCCGCTGATCTTCGTATTTCACGTCAAATACATGGGGAAGGGCCCTGAGCTCCGCCAGATCATCTGCACCCAGGATGACCGCTTCGATCGTCACGGTCTCTCCGGTCTTGATCATACTCTTCAACTCTTCCTTTGTTCCCACGGCAATGCTCCTGCCATGATCCATAATGGCGATCCTCGTACAGATCTGCTCCACCTCTTCCATATAATGGGAGGTGTATATGATGGTCGAGCCCTGCCGGTTCAGTTCACAGATTCCCTCCAGTATCTTGTTCCTGCTCTGGGGATCTACTGCGACCGTAGGTTCGTCCAGTATGATCAGTCCTGGCTTGTGGGCGATTCCGCAGGCGATATTCAGGCGCCGCAGCAGGCCGCCGGAAAGTTTCTTCGGATATGTCTTTCTGTAGTCCTCCAGTCCGACAAATCGGATCGTCTCCTCCACCAGCTCTTTTCTTCTGTTCTTGTCCTTTACATATAAGCTGCAGAAGTAATCAATATTGTCATGGACACTCAGTTCTTCAAAAACTGCCACATCCTGCATAACGATTCCGATCTGGCGTTTGACGTCATAATTGTCCGGCGCCATCTCCTGCCCCACGACCCGGATGCTGCCTCTGTCAAACTTTAAGAGTGCAAGCATACAGTTGATCGCCGTCGTCTTTCCGGAACCATTTGGGCCGAGAAGTCCGAAGATCTCTCCTTCTTTTACTTCCAGATTAAAATGATCCAGTGCGACTACGTCGCCGTACCGTTTTACAAGATTTTCTATTCTGATCATATGGATCCTCCTGTCATATCTTCCTGATAAATTGATAACTTTTTTGTCTTAAATTGCAAGTCCGGCTGCCCCGTCTTACTAATATCAGAATACATCAGACCCATAGATTTCCGTAGTGCACAGTGTCACAAATCAATATGACAAATGTCACTCTTCCATTCTTTTTCTTTGCTTTCCCTATATTTTCGACTATAATAAAAGCATAGAGCGCTTAAGAAAGGAGCGGCGCAGGCCGGCATTCATATGAAAAATGCAGTAAATTGCGGGATGGTCATGCTTTTGTGTATGTTTTCCCTGTTCTTCGTACAGCCTGATCTGTCTTATGTACTGGCATTTCTCTGCGCGCTGATTCTGTGCAGTGCGGATTTATTTCTGGAAGAAGACCGGACATATGCAGCAGGCTGTCTTGTTTTCCTGACCGCTGCAGTTTTCGTACCGGCGTTCCGGTATTTTTATCCCGCGGTATGTTACGGGCTGTTCCGCCGTAAGCTTTATGTCCCTTCTGCCATAGCCGCAGTCCTGTACCTGATCCTGTATCTGGTGTACGGACAGATGTCACCTCTTCTCGTCTGTCTGGATCTGTTCGGATTTGCAGTATGTTTTCTTCTGGCTTCGACAACAAGGGAGCGTGACAGCCTGCAGGATACACTGAGGCGGACAATGGATGACAGCACAGAGCGGGATCTGCTCCTCACGGAAAAGAACCGAACATTGATGGAAAAGCAGGACTATGAAATCTATACTGCTACCCTGAGGGAACGGAACCGGATTGCCCGAGAGATCCACGACAATGTAGGGCATCTGCTCTCCCGGTCCATTCTTCTTGCAGGAGCCGCAAAGACAGTAAACCGGGACGAAACCCTATCGCCTACCCTTGATTTTCTCGACCAGACACTGAACGCGGCCATGGATAACATCCGCTCCAGCGTGCACGACCTGCGGGATGAGGCAGTCAATCTGGACGAAGCCGTAAAATCCCTGATCAGTGATTTTACATTCTGCCCGGTCGCATACTGCTATGACGCAGGAAGAGAGATCCCCCGGGATGTCAAATACAGCTTTATCAGTATTACAAAAGAGGCACTCTCCAATATCATGAGGCACAGCAATGCCAGCAAAGCATCTGTTACCATCCGGGAA
Source organism: uncultured Ruminococcus sp. (assembly GCA_904377845.1). Lineage (GTDB taxonomy): Bacteria > Bacillota > Clostridia > Lachnospirales > Lachnospiraceae > Mediterraneibacter. The sequence goes on from CAJFGR010000004.1 coordinate 31,737, forward strand.
CATCCCGCGCTGTATCAGCTCTGCATTGAGGATAACGGCACTGAAGTCAGGAAAGGTATGGAAAATGACAGAAGCACGGGAAATAGCAAAAACTCGGGAAATGCCGCACCTCCCGGCAGTTCCGGCGGCATGGGACTGGTCAATATGAAAGAACGGACAGACAAACTGCACGGAACGATCCATATCTCAGCTGAAAACGGGTTCCGGATCCTTGTTACAATACCAAAAAGGAGACTAGATTATGAAACTGATATTGATAGACGATGACTGCCTTGTGGTGAGCGCCCTGAAAATGATTCTGGAAAGCGAGCCGGATTTTGAGGTGGCAGCTACAGCAGAGGACGGCAGCGCAGCTCCTGCTCTCTACCGCGAGCACAGACCGGATGTGCTTCTGATGGATATCCGTATGAAACAGAAGAACGGACTGGACGCGGCAGAAGAAATCCTGCAGGAATTCCCGTCGGCAAGAATTCTGCTGCTCACGACATTTTCCGACGATGAATATATTATAAAAGCACTAAAACTGGGAGCGGCAGGCTATCTGCTCAAGCAGGATTACCAGAACATTATTCCCGCCATCCGGGCAGCCGCCTCCGGCCAGACCGTGTTCGGCACGGAAATTGTCTCCCGGATTCCGGAACTTATGGGAACGCAAAAAGAGACAACCGACTATAAAAAATATGGGATCAGTGAGCGTGAACTGGAAGTGATCCGTCTGATTGCAGAGGGATTAAGCAACAAAGAGATCGCAGCTCGTCTGTATTTAAGTGAGGGAACTGTAAGAAACTACTTAACAACTATACTCGACAAACTGAACCTGCGCGACCGCACACAGCTCGCGGTGTTCTATTTAAGCGGCAGGCAACAGTAGCTCAGGCTTGAAAGGAGATGCCATTATGTCACTGCACACATCAGATCTGGTGCTCGTTCCCGGGCGCCAGCTAAAACCACTGGATACGATCTCCGGCTTTCAGGTCCGCCCCGGGTTCTTCCGGTTCTTCGGAGCCACCGTAATCCCGGGCGGCGTCAATTTTACGATCCAGTCACATGGAGCAACGTCCTGCGAACTGCTGCTCTTCCACCGCGATGCGGAAGAGCCTTTTGCCGCTTTGAAATTTCCCGACAATTACAAAATAGGCTTTGTCTATTCCATGATCGTGTTCGGATTGGATATCGAGGAATTTGAATATGCCTACCGGCTGGACGGTCCTTATGACGAGAAAAAAGGGCTTCGGTTTGACAAGACGAAGATCCTGCTGGATCCCTATGCCCGCGCTGTCACCGGACAGAGCCAGTGGGGATGCAAGAACAATCCGCAGCACAGCTACCGCGCGCGGGTCGTACAGAACAACTTTGACTGGGGGCTGGAACGAAGCGAACCTATCCCCATGGAAGATCTGGTAATCTATGAACTTCATGTCCGCGGATTTACTAAATCACCCTCCTCCGGCGTATCCTGTCCGGGCACGTTTAAAGGGCTGGAAGAAAAGATTCCTTATCTGAAAAGGCTAGGGGTTAATGCGGTGGAGCTGATGCCTGTCTTTGAATTTGACGAGATGCGTGATGTCCGCCTGATTGATCAGAACGAGCTGCTTGACTACTGGGGCTATAATCCGGTCTGTTTCTTTGCGCCGAATACAAGTTACTCCTCCAGTATCGAGTATAACCGTGAAGGAATGGAATTAAAGCGTCTGATCAAGGCGCTTCACGATAATGAGATCGACGTGATCCTTGATGTTGTATTCAACCACACAGCCGAAGGGAATGAACTGGGGTCCTCTTTCTGTTTTAAAGGTTTTGACAACAATATCTACTATATGCTCACCCCTGACGGGAAATACTATAACTTCAGCGGCTGTGGAAATACGCTGAACTGCAATCATCCTGTCGTTCAGGAGCTGATCCTGGACTGCCTCCGCTACTGGGTGACCGACTACCGCGTGGACGGTTTTCGGTTCGATCTGGCTTCCATCTTGGGACGCAGCGACAACGGTACACCCCTGAACCAGCCTCCTCTCCTGCGAAGCCTTGCTTTCGATCCGATTCTCGGGAACGTCAAGCTCATTGCCGAGGCATGGGATGCGGGCGGCCTCTACCAGGTGGGTTCTTTTCCGTCCTGGAAACGCTGGGCGGAATGGAACGGACGCTACAGGGATGATATGCGGTGTTTCCTGAAGGGAGACAGCAAGATGGCGGGGATCGCCGCGCAGAGGATGACCGGTTCCCCGGATCTGTATGATCCGGTCTACCGCGGCGGCAATGCTTCCGTCAACTTCCTGACCTGCCACGACGGATTCACCCTTTATGACCTGTACAGCTATAACCAGAAACACAATGAAGCAAACGGTTGGGATAACACGGACGGATATGACGACAACAACAGCTGGAACTGCGGTGTGGAAGGAGATACGGACGATCCGGAAGTCCTTGCATTACGTTTCCGGATGATTAAGAACGCCTGTGCCGTACTCATGTGCAGCCGCGGAACTCCCATGTTCCTCTCCGGCGATGAATTCGGCGATACCCGATTCGGAAATAACAATCCCTATTGTCAGGACAATCCGATCTCGTGGCTGGACTGGAATCTGCTGCATAAGAACAAAAATCTCTTTGAATTCTTCCGGTATATGATCGCTTTCCGTAAGGAGCATCCGGCGATCCGGAAGGATCTGGAACCGAGCTATATCGGCTTTCCGTCCATGAGCATTCACGGACTGGAACCGTGGAATAGCGAACATATGGAAAACACCTATGCAGCCTGTGTCCTTTTTGCAGGATATGACGAAGAAGAAAACCGCGAAGACCTTGTCTATGTGGCAGCCAATGCATACTGGTATCCGGCAAACCTCACACTTCCCGATCTGCCGGAAGATTACTGCTGGAAGATTACAGTCAACACCGGCGATCCGAAACAGCAGATCTTCCCGGAAAACAAAATGCCCGTCGCCGGAAACACCATCATCCTCGGCGAACGCTCCGTAATCATCTTCGTAGGAGAAAAATCAGAATAACAGGTATTACTTTCTTTGATTCCAGCCGAATCAACGAATGGCAACACCTTCAATCTACTCCCGTCTTAATCTGAAATTCCGGGAGCGAAAAGCCCAGCCGGAGTACAGGTGTTACTCAAAGGCCGTAGAGCAACATCAGCACTTAGGCGGCGTTCTTTGCCGCCTTATGTACTGCTATGTTGCGGCCCGAGCGAGAGCGCGCCTGCGAGTGACACCTGTACTCCGGCGGACACTTTTTCCCCTGGGATTACGAATTAAGCACACGCATTGCAGAGAATTTCTTCCAGCGCATTTTTACTGCTTGTATGGCACCTTACCACACAGGCATTGCATCTTCCCGCCTCTTCTACCGCGCATTTCACCATCTTATGGGACACAGTATTCGTGAACAGCACGATCAGATCCGGACTTCCGATTTGTTTACTCAAAGAAGCCGACATTTGTGTGAATACTTTTGCCTTGCAGTTAAACTGTTTACAGATCTTTTTATACTGGCAGACCATCCTGTCATGGCCCCCGATGATAACGACACTCATATGAAACCTCCTGTAGAAAAGTAATAAAAGTAACATATATTTATTTTCCGCTAGTTAGTTTTTCCTAACTCGTATCATTATCATACACGAAAAAAGAACAGATATCAAGCTGTTTTTGATATCTGTTCTCATTTAATGAGCAAAACAGCGGCGATAGCCGTAATAAGCACGAAGTGCGGTTTTGCGAATGGCGCGGGCTGAACTGTTACATTTCAGTGCAATTTTGTGAATGGCGCCGCTGAACGGTTCATATATGCCTCAATCCCGGCTTTCAGTCTTTTCAGGCCGTCCTCCAAGCACGCTCTCGGGCACGCAAGGTTCATCCGCAGGAATCCATCACCGTTATGATACTCTTTTCCGGCACTGATATAAAGCCCGGTCTCCTTACGAATAAATTCGCTCAGTTCTTCAGAATCTTCTGTCACTTCCCGGCAGTCGATCCACAGCAGATAAGTCGCTTCTCCCCGGACCGCAGTCACATTCTCTATCTCGTGGTCGATATACTCTTCCGCCCGTTTCCTGTTCTCCCACAAATACTCGTTCAGTTCATCCAGCCATTCCCCGCCGTGCATAAAAGCGGCGACCGGAGCTATAGCTGCAAACACATTGGGCTCCGCCACTTCATCTGTATTGAGCCCCCGGTTGACTTTATGGCGGATCGTCTCATTCGGTACGATCACGGCAGACGTCTGTATCCCTGCAATGTTAAATGCTTTCGTCGGGGCGACACAGGTGATGCTGTTCCTCCGGCAGTTTTCCGAGACTGATGCAAACGGTACATACTCTGTGCCCGGTTTTACAAGATCACAGTGGATCTCATCGGAGAGAACAAGCACATGATGCTTTATACACAGATCTCCGATCCGTTCCAGTGTCTCTTTATCCCAGATCCTTCCCGCCGGATTCTGCGGATTGCACAAAAGCAGCAATGTTGCCTGCGGATCTGAAAGCTTTTCCTCCAGATCATCAAAGTCGATCTCATAGACACCGTTTTCCAATTTCAGCCTGCTTTCAAGTACATTCCTTCCGTTGTTTAAGATCGAGTTAAAGAAAATATTGTATACCGGTGTCATGACAACAACTTTCTCAGCAACGGTAGTCATTTTTCTGACGATACTTGAGATTGCGGGCACAACTCCTGTGCAGAAGATAAGCCAGTCTTTCTCTATTTCAAAGTGATGCCGGCTGCTCCACCATGACTGATATGCCTCATACCACTCGTCCGGCACCACCGTATAGCCGAATATTCCATGGGACGCGCGCTCCGCAATGGCTTCCGTCACCGCCGGAGCCGTACGGAAATCCATGTCTGCCACCCACATGGGAAGCTCTCCGTCCGGCACATCCCATTTCAGGGAACCGGTATTTTTACGGTCGATCATTTCGTCAAAATTATATTTCATGCTGCATTATCCTTTCTCACGCGCAGGCACACTCCTTCTCATGTTCAACATCGCTGCAGATGATCTTTGTCTTCGACGGATCAATCTTATCTTTCTCGATAATAAGATCGCCGATATGTTCTGCGCGGATCGTTCCTCCGGAGGGATTTAAAACGCTGTCGATCTTTCCGTGAATGTCCGCATCGACTGTGGAGTACTCAAAAGCAAGTGTCGTATTGATGAGCTTGCAGTTCTTCATCACAAGGCTGTCGATGTAGCACATCCCCTGCAGGCTCTCAATCGTACAATTGACAAGAGTCAGGTTCTTTGCATTCCATCCCAGGTATTCTCCGGAGATAAAGGAATCATAGACTGTTACATTTTCACTGTTCCAGAATGCGTCCTTAGAGAGCATTTTTGCATTGCGGATCTCTACGTTCTTCGCTCCGTCAAAAGAGTAATTGCCCACCAGCTTAAAGTCATTGAGCTTCATATCCGTACAGTTCATAGCAAAATAATCACCTTTTGCAGTGACACGGTCCATCTTCACCTGCTCACAGCTCCAGAGCGTCTCCTGTGCATTCGGGAAATCTACATTTTCCAATACAACGCCATGGCATCTTCTGAAATTCTTAGGTGCTTCGATCATAGCGTTTCTCACAGTAATATTGTCTGTATACCATACGCCCGCACGCGCCATCTCAAACCATGTACAGTCCTCTGCAAGAATGTCTTTACTGTACCAGAGCGGATATTTCCATTTGAACATACTGCCATATAATTCAATGTTCCGGCTTTCTTTGAGGGGAGACTCTCCATTGTCAAAGATCGTATCATAGATTTTAAGGTCTTTCCCCATAAACAGCGGGCGCTCTCCTGTTAAGTACTGTTGTCTTATTTCTTTTTTCTGACTCATATAAATCTTCCTTTCCTATTAAATTCACAAATTTTAAATTCACACACTATTATGCCGAGGTCTTTCTGATCTGATAGAGCAGGTAATCCAGACAGGATATCTTCCTCTCTTCACTGTGCACATTGTCAAGCAGATCGTCTCTGTGAAGTTCGAGCAAAGCTATTTGACGGTCAATGTCCTCCTCGTCAAAATACTCCATGAAATCACGGATCATTTTCTCACAGCAGCCCGCATCTTTCAGATTCTGGATAAGATTCTCTCTGGAATCCGGTCTCATATCTGTCCATCCTTTCACATATAAAGCAGATGCCATTATTCTGCTCCGTCTGTTCTGTTATCTTTTCTTTCGATATACAGTTTAGCACCGCATTATGTGAATAGCAAATACGTTGTTATAATGCATTTCCATAGTTGAATCCTATTCATATTCATGTTATAGTTACCCTGACAGTTAACCATCATTAACCACAATCAATATATATAGTCCGGAGGAACTTATCATGGAATTACGCGTCCTTAATTATTTTCTCGCTATCGCAAGAGAGCAGAGTATCGTGCATGCCGCGGAGTCTCTTCATCTCTCCCAGCCCACCCTCTCCACGCAGATCAAAAACCTGGAGCAGGAATTAGGAAAACAACTCTTCATCCGCGGAACAAAAGGCACCCGGAAAGTCACACTGACCGAAGAGGGAATGATCCTGCGCAAACGTGCCGAGGAGATACTGGACCTTGTGAAAAAAGCAGAAACCGAAATAAAAATGAGTGACGATGTTGTCATTGGAGACGTCTACATCGGCACCGGCGAGACAGACGGCATCCGCCTGATCGCAAAAGCTGCAAAGAAGCTCCAGGACCGGTATCCCGGCATCAGCTATCATCTTTCCAGCGGAAATTCCACGCTTGTATCCGAATATCTGGATAAAGGGCTGATCGACTTCGGAATCATTTTCGGAGATGTAGATCTGACGAAATATAATGTCCTCGAGATGCCTTACCATGATATCTGGGGTGTTCTGATGCGCAAGGATTCTCCCCTTGCGGAAAAGGAGAGCATCGCTCCCGACGATCTGTATGACGTACCTCTGATTCTTTCCCAGCAGGAATCTCAGGGCGGAACCCTTACCCAGTGGCTGGGGCGTGAGCCGGACCAGCTAAATATCGCCGCCACCTATAACCTGATCTTCAACGCTTCCCTTCTCGTTGACGAGGGACTCGGTTACGCGATCGGCCTTGACAAGATCATTAACACGACCGGCGAGAGCAATCTGTGCTTTCGTCCTCTGAACCCCAAACTGGAAAATAAGATGAATATCATCTGGAAAAAATATCAGGTCTTTTCAAAACCTGTAGAAAAATTTCTTGAGGTTCTCAGACAGTCGTTCAGGAAGTGATACAGCCTGTCATTTATTATTTTATTGATCTCCTCGTCTTCCATGAGCTCCCGGAAAGGCTCCAGAAGACTGCACTCACCGCAGATATCTGCGCCGATCACCCGCTGATGCTCAAAGACTTCCAGAAGCAGGCCCTCCAGAACAGGGAAAGGCATCTCGCCCTGATTCCAGTTTGTCCGGGCACTGTTTCGGTCAAGGACATCTTTGTCAATCGAGATATAGATGGGAAGATCCATATCGATCAGAGGAATCTTTTCGTGAACTCTCTTCTCCTCTATCTCCTCTCTGCTGATGCAGACCAGCTTTTTATAAAACTCTGACGGTATCTCATCGATCGTTTTCTGCTCCGGACCTGCCAGGATCAACTGTTCCAGGCAGGGATTGGTGCAGACCACATCGCCCGCCCAGTCTCCGCAGCTTATCATCCCGGGGAACTCAGGCGGCTGCATATCGCTGTGATTGTCATACAGCACAAGTGCAAACGGTTCTCTGATCTTCTCTATAAAAAACTTTGTGGCGTAATGATAATTCCCACTGTCAAGGAAATGGATCCCGCAGGGACTGTACGGCGCCAGCCGTTTCCTGATCTCTGCCGCCGCTTCTTCCGTACAGTACATATCTGTGCCGCTGATATCCGTCAGATCGATACGTTTCAGTCCTTTTACCTGCCTCTCGATATCTTCCGGATAAATATGGGAAAAGTCCAATATGATGTTCTGTTCTGTCTTCATAATATCCCAGTCCTTTCTTCTAACCACTGGCGCATCCGGCTTCGTTTTGTCAGGAACGGGACTGCAAAGAGGACTGCCTTACACACATTGTCCGCGATCATACAGTACCAGACGGCGCGAAGCCCCAGCCCCCAGTACTGTACACATAGGAACGTAAACAGGATGCGCACGCACCACATTCCCACTGTCTCTACAATAAACGAATATCTTGTCCGTCCGAGGCCGTAGAAAATACCTTCCAGTACGACCATCAGTCCAAAAAACGGTTCGGACAATGCAACAAGCCGGAGCATCTCGGCTCCCAGATCCACTACCGGACGGCTTGGGGTAAAAAGGCTCATGAGCAGATGTGCGCCGAAAAACAGCACAAGACCGCTCACGCACATGACAGCAACTGTGAGCAGCACGCTTAAGATCCCCACCGTCTTCAGCTTCTTCATATTTCCTTCGCCTCTGGCATTTCCGATCAGGGTGGACGCGGCAGACCGCAGCCCATATCCCGGCACGTAAAAGATAGTTTCCGCCGTCACCGCGATGGAATGGGCTGCAAACACTGTTGTCCCCATTCCCGAGACAAGACCTGCGAACACCACATACCCGAAGCAGCTCACCATACTGGTTCCAAGTACCGGCGTCCCCACAGACGCACATTCTCCCAGCAGTTTTTTATCCACCGAAAACTCCCGTAATTCCCAGCTGAGCTGACTGTTTTTGATGCAGAATATAAACATCAAGATACCGGAAAGCATATAGGATACTGCTGACGCGATAGCGGCGCCGTCCACTCCCAGCTTTGCGGGATAGATCAGGAAATAGTTCAGCACAATGTTCAGCCCGTTGGCGGCAAGACTGATCAGCATCGGCGTCTTTGTGTCCTGTACTGCCCGGAGCGCTGCTCCAAGAATCGTACTAACATAGCGGAATACCAGCGGCACACTGATAATGAAGAAATAACGGGACGCCTGATCCCGGATTGCCGGCTCCGCTCCCATCCATACCGGAATATACGGGCACAAAATCAGAGACAGGATCTCGAGCAGCACGCCGGATGTGAGAGCCAGAAACAGTGCCTGCTGGGACAGTTTCTTTACCTGCATATAATTATTTCTTATGTTATTTCTTCAAATTGACCATTATCTCCGACCATTGACCAAATTTCATCCGGCCGAGAATTCATTAAACAGATATCCACTATATACGCTGTCCTGATCTGCATTCCATCTTCCATAATAAGCACACCACTGTCGGAATCCACTCGCCTGATTCTGCCGGAGATCTTATGATATGCGCCACCTGCCTTCTTTGCATCCGGCACAAAATACGTGATCGTAATATCCGGTTTTTCTCCGGGGAGTCCACAGGAGAGCCGGAGTTTATAATTCAGTATCTCCATTTCATCCTCTGAAAGTTCCGGCCTGGTGTCTGTCTGACGGGCTGTCTCCTTTATCACGTCTCCGTATCCTGTCAGAGCGGCAAATGGGGCGAACTGTGCAGCCCTGTCGGTCACCGGCATATGCGGATGAACAGATGACAAATGGTGCGGAAGATTGATAATATCCCGGTATTTCTGCATAGCATCCTCTGTATTCATCAGTTACCGCCTCTCTCTCTTATCAATATGCTTTTCGGCATATTTCCTTTTCTTCATGCCTTGTGGCCCCCTATCTGGTTGTTCCTGTCCCTGGCCGTTGCACCTTCCTCCAGATTCATTCCTCGGAGAATGGCGTTCTTTCCGAACTTCTTCTTGATTTCCAGCACAGCTTTCTGCATCTTTTTCTCCCGAGCCAGCTCCGCCTCCTGGTTTTCCTGTTCTCTCTGAAGAGCTTCATAATCCGTAAAAAGATCCATCTGCTCATACTGTATCTCTTTCTCTGCCTCGTCTTCCAAAACGACATGAGTGGCCGCCATACTGATTCTCCTGACAAGAAGTTTACGGTCCACAATCCGGTCAAACAGCTCCGTAACTGCCTGTATGATCTGCCGCGCAGAAGATGTATACTGTTTGAGGTTAATCGTACCATGGGCGTGCTTCGGTATCTTTCTGCCATAACGGTCTTTCTTTACTTCAACACCGATCTGTTTTTTAAGCTCAGGATCTTTCAGATTGTCAATGTCATATCCGACTGTCAGCACGATCTGATCAGTAACAAGGCCTTTATCCACCAGATCCAGCACAAGCAGATCCGCCATCTCTTTTGCCGCCAGTCTTGCTTTCTCAAAAGGATACGGACAGTGCAGCACCTGACCGGAGCCGACGCTGCTGCTTCTGGGTCTGTATGCCTTAATATCCGCCATGGTACAGGGTTCCCATCCCCATGCATGGTCGATCAGGAGCTCTGCATTGACTCCGAACAAATCATACAGGAGATCTTCATTATAGTAGTCTGACGGTTTGCCCAGTGAACATCGGGCAATGTCTCCCATAGTAAAAAGTCCGCGTTCTTCCAGCTTCTTCGCATATCCTCTTCCCACCCGCCAGAAATCAGTAAGCGGCCGGTGAGTCCACAAAAGCTGCCGGTATGATATCTCATCCAATTCCGCGATACGCACACCGTTCTCATCCGCCGGGATATGCTTCGCCTCGATATCCATAGCGACTTTGCTGAGATACAGATTAGGGCCAATGCCTGCCGTGGCGGTAATTCCTGTTGTATCAAGCACATCCAGGATCATTTTCATCGCCAGTTCTCTTGCCGTCATCTGATATGTCCCGAGATACGCTGTGACATCAATAAATACTTCATCGATGGAATAAACATGAATATCCTCCGGGGCTATATATTTCAGATAAACCTCATAGATATCGCCGCTGATCTTCATATAGCGGGCCATCTGCGGCGGAGCGACCACATAATCCAGCGCCAGTGCAGGATCTTTCTTCAGCTCCGGATCCTGACTTGAGGAACCCGTAAGCTTACGTCCGGGCGCTGCCTGCCGCCGCTGAAAATTGATCTCCCTGACCTTCTGCGCCACTTCAAACAGCCTCGGCCTTCCCGGGATGCCGTAGGCCTTAAGAGATGGGGAAACCGCAAGACAGATCGTCTTCTCTGTCCTGCTCCTGTCCGCCACCACAAGATTCGTTGTCATGGGATCCAGCCCCCGCTCCGTGCACTCCACAGATGCGTAGAATGATTTCAGATCAATTGCAATATAAGTTCTGTCTTCCATTCGCTTCGTGTCTCCTTACATCCTCTCCGGAATCATCGTAAAGATACTTCATCAAACTTCATAAATACAGAATAACATAAATTGTTCATTCGAACAAGTGTTCTTTTTCTTTTGCATTGCCTTTTTTATCGGACATTATCTGTGGAAAGGAATGCAGCATCTGAAGAACGGTCTGTCACGATAATACGGTCATACGCTTCTGTATCTGCTTCGCTCAGGCTGTCTGTCACTTCCACATACGGCGCCCACAGAAAGTACCGATATACATATTCAATTTCCCTGTTTGCGATCCCGCTGCTTACGGCAGGCACCACAATAAGATATTTCCGTTCATCTGTCTTTCCGCTTTCATACCAGTTATCTCCGACTGTCCCCTCCGCCTGTCCGGGCAGGGAAGTTTCATACTCCGCCCGTATACTGCACAGCCCGTTAAATTCCGAATAAAGAAAATTCGCTCCGAGAATAAATGTCCCAAGCACCGCATACTGATATTTTCTCTTAGCTGCCGGGGAAGAAAACGCACGGTACCCTCCCCGTTCGTCAATATCCACCGCAAAAGAATGCTCCATATCTACTGTTGCTCCCATAAGAAGAACTCCGGCATACAGCACGGTAATACTGCAGGCATAGCGCTCAAATCCGGCCAGTCTGACCGCTTCCTGTGCAGGCATGGAATAGAGATACATACGATGCAGCCCCGCATAGTACAGAACAGTCATCAGTACAGCTGCGGGAAGGATACGCTCCAGAGCCCGCCTTCTTTTCTTCTTAACCCATGCATACAGCACCGCCCCTGCGGCAAGTACCGTACACAGAAACAGCATCTGTGCCGCCCGTCCCGACGGATCGAAAACTGCACGGAGAAAATCTTCTGTAATCTGCCCGTAAAATTCCTTTCCTGCGGGAGCACCGTATTCTGCGGCGGCTTTCCCGGTACTTTCCTGAAGCCATTGTCCGAACTTTCCTTCAAATCCCGCCAGAGCCGTATGCAGATGATACTGCCATGCCAGAGCCGGCAGGGCTGCTCCTGCGGCCATAAGCAGACCTCGCATAAAGTTTATCCCTCGTCCGCCCGAAGCGCCAGCACCATATCTGATCATTGTCCACAGGGTATACGCTCCTGCCACACCGGCAAAAAAAGCACCCGTGCTCTTCACGATCACTGTAAATCCAAGCAGCATCATCTGCAGGATGCAGAGTCTTCCCTGTTCTTCCCGGTACCTGTACGTAACAGACACAGATGCCATGCCAAGCAGAGGCAGCAGAAAATCTACGAGCAGGTTGTTAATGCGGATCGTAAGATTCAGGTAGGACAAAATAGCACATCCTGCCCCGAGGAACGAATACAGAAGAAATCTTCTCTTTTCCTTCACGATTCCGAAAACCGCATAGAAGCAGGCAAATATCATACTGTTCTGTGCCAGAATCATTATTCCCTGAGAATGCCCGGCAAATCTGCAGACATAATAGATAAACAGGCTGCTGCCCGGAGGATAATCCCTGAACGGGATCATAGCCGTATCCGCTCCGGGAAGACGGTCTGCACACAGCAGATATTTTACGATCAGCGCCCAGTGGGAAAAATTATCATAATGAAGAAGCTTCAGGTTCAGGGACAGAAGCGAAAATACCGCCGTCCCGGCAAGGAAGCAGAATCTTCCCATGTTCCATTTCATCCGGCCGACTTTTCCCCGTACACTGTAAATCACGAACGCCACAAAGCACGCAAGGCCTCCCGCCAGAATCAGATCTGCCGTAAGATCCGCTATATCCAGCAGGGCTCCCCAGAAAAGGACAAGTCCGATACCCGCTGTACAGGCAACAGGTACGAACCAGCTCATTATCCTGCCAAACCGGGAGATTATAAAAAAGTATCCCCGGAATGAGAGGAGAAGCAGGACTGACGTTGCCGCCCGTCCTATCTCTTCTGCCTGCAGCTGATCCATCCTTCCGCCCCCTTTTCACCGTCTTTCCAAACGCATACGCACATTCCGGCAGACTTCGTCATATACCGTCATCCACGGATCGATTTCCCTTGGGAGAGAATGTTCCCTGTCATGAATGATCTGAAGCCAGTTTCTCCGGTCTGTCTCCTCCTCCGGAGTAACTACTGCTGCAAGAAACAGCCCTTTTTTATTATCTTTCTGCTCCGTTTCCTCACGGCAGTATACACATTTTCCCTCCAGCACGGCTCTGTAGTTTTCCGTAAATACATTAATTTTAAGCACATCTCCCGGCTTTACCGGCAGCATTTCCATAATCCTGAGGGCGATTCCCTCCTCCGACACATCTACTGTTCTCCCTGTCCGGCGTCTGCCGTTCCAGAGCACTTCCGCCTGCTCCTCTGCCCCGATCCGGTCTGAAATGCGTCTGGACTCTCTTCCCAGCATGAAGAATACTGCATACAAAAGAGCGATCAGATTGTACCCCAGCCAGAAGAGAATCACACTGCTGTACACCAGAGCCATACCGAATTTTCCCCGCACGAAATGTAGGATGGAAATTAGAGTCAGAAAGATCAGTATGCCATGCGGTATAAGATATCTGGAAGAAGCAGTCCTCACCCGCTGCTTTTTCTTGTCCGTTACCTTGAATTTTTTCTGATGAATCCCTACCGATTCCATAAATACCGGGATAATCAGATAAGGAGCAAGTATTGTGTCAATAATCTGGCTCCAGCGCATATTCCGTATATTAGTGCTCAGGTACTCCATGGACACCCGATAGGAAAGGTGAGAAGGGAGCCAGAAAAGCAGAAGTTCCCAGAAACCGCATTCCACCAGACGAAATCCGAACAGAGCGAAAAGGACCGGGGACAGGATAAAAATCATTCTGCACAGGAATGACCACCAGTACAGATATGCATTCAGATAGGACAGGCGCGCGGCTATGGAAAGATCTTTTGTAAAAACCGCGTTCGTATTCTGAATACTCTGGATCACTCCTCTCGCCCACCGCACTCTCTGTCCGATCATGCTCCCCACTGTTGTAGTGGAAAGGCCGGCGGCCAGCACCTCAGTTGTAGCATAAGTAATATATCCGGCTTTCTGCAGACGCAGGCTGACCTCAAAGTCCTCCGTTACCGTATCATAAGGGAACCCGCCGATCTCTTCCATGGCAGATCTCAGGATCACCGTGTTGCTGCCGGTGTACGCGGCGGCATTGGCTGTATTTCGCATTACATTGACTTCTCTGGAGAAAAAATCCTGCTCGTTCGGGATATCTTTCTCCGAAAACAGGTTAAACTGAAACAGATCCTGATTGTAAAAACTCTGAGGAGTCTGCACCAGTCCGATCTTTTTGTCCGGAATAAGGAAATAAGGAACCGTCCTTATAAGGAATTCTCTTCTCGGAATCATATCTGCGTCAAAGGTGGCGATCAGAGGTGATGAAGTAAGGGAAAGGGCATTGTTGTAGTTGCCTGATTTCGCATGGCGGTTGCCCGCCAGGCCCAGATATCCTACGCCGAGATGCTCTGACATCCTGCGTATCTCTTCTCTGTCCCCGTCATCACAGACATAGATGTGAACTTTAGACTGATCCGGATATTCCAGAAATGTACAGGCATTGACTGTCTTGTACAAAAGCTTCGCAGACTCATTATGTGTGGCGATAAACACATCCACATCCGGGAAAAGTTCTCCGGGCACGTCCGGGAAAGGGATCACATATCCGCCGCTTTTCATCCGGTTTATCATCAGCTCTATCATGCCCAGAGTTGTAACCGTCTCCGCAAGCGCCAGAAGAATCCCTGCGAAAGCCTGCAGGATTCCGGCTTCCCATGGGATCGTAAAAAAGATTCTCCAGAGCAGATATATCGTTGAAAAAAAGATCGTCAGCATGAACCATATATTTCTCTTCTTTTCATCCGGCACAGGTACTGCCGCCTTTTCTCCGGTGCTGGAATCCCCATCCCCTATGGTTCCTGTAGGAAGTGAAGAACGGAACTCTGATGTAAGCCCGAATCTTCCAAATTCACGAAAAAGCGTGCTCATCACCATAATACTGTCCCGGACGGGCCGGAAGTGGGTTCCCTCATTATCATTCTCATAAACAGTCTCGATCTCTTCTGTCAGAACGGGAATTCCCTTTCTGGCACAGACAAGAAGTACACACGTCTCATACTCGAACCGATCGCCCGGAATCTGTATCATCAGATCAAGAAGGCTGCCGTCAAAAGCCCGGAATCCCGTCTGAGTGTCGCTCAAATTAATTCCGCCCGCTAATCGGAAGACCAGTGACGAGATATTGTTTCCCATCCGGGATTTCCACGGCACATCCGGTCTGTTAAAGTCCCGGGTTCCCAGAACCAGTGCCCCCGGATGCCGTCCGGCTGCCTTAAGAAGCTTTACCCCGTCTGACGGCAGATGCTGTCCGTCACAGTCCGTACACAGCACCATGCTCCGGTCTCCGCCATTCTCCCTCACATATCGGAAGCCGGTCTTAAGTGCCTGTCCTTTTCCTCTGTTTGCAGTGTGACGGAGCACCACACATCCTTCTCTTACGGCAATACGGTCAAACCGCTCTCTGTAGTCCTCTCCGGATCCGTCGTCTATAACCACAATCTGCGAAGGAATCATTACCTGAAGTTCTCCGACCTGTTTCTCCAGTCCGGGACCCGGCTCCAGCGCAGGAATAATGATATATATATTCTCCATCTCCGGTTCTCCTTTCAGTCTCTTAGTATGCTGCTCCTCGGGCAGTCCGTCCTGCAGCCGATACATTCTCTTCTCATACAGTCAATCATTTTTTCATTAATATAAAAGCAGTCTTTCCCGAGGTATTTGGAAATATACAGCGCTGTGTCAGCGCACCGGTAAAGTTTCTTATAATCCCGGACTGTTCCGTCCACTAATACGGCACCGATACTGGCAGATACCCGGTATTTCTCATACCATTCGCCCAGTGCACGGCGGATTTCTTCCAGAAGTATGACAAATTTCTCCTCCAGAATCCCCCGCTGCATGGAATTTGGGATAAGGACGACAAACTCATCTCCGCCAATACGTCCTGTAACATCTCCCTGCCTGAAAGTTCCCGACAGACATCCGGCGAATCTTCGCAGCACACGGTCGCCCTCCGGATGACCTTCACAGTCATTGATCTGCTTAAAATTATCCAGATCAAGCAGAATGAGCACTCCCCTGGGATGATCCTGCCGCAGGAATTCCGCTGCCCGCCGTTCAAATCCATTTCTGTTATACAGACCGGTGAGCCGGTCGTACTCCGCTTCCGTTCTTGCCTCTGAGAGCTGGTTTTCCATCCGGTCGATACCCCGGGATTTTTCTACATACTGCTGCTCAAGCTGAAATATCATTTCCATGAGGGGTTTTAACTCCGGGATCTCACTGTCGTCCTCCTTCAGATCTCGCTCACCCCGAATGACGCCGTATATTCCTTCCCTTATCTGCTCAAAATGACGGAACAGATATTTTTTCAGATGATGCCGCACTATCAAAACCGTCAGAACACTGACTGTTCCGATCACTGCCAGTCCGAGCCAGAATGAGAGAAGCACATTTCCCGCTATCCGGTCCATGCCGGTGAAAGCTACCAGATACATTTCTTCCAGATCTCTGACTACAGCACTCTGCCAGGCGCCGTTCACATAGAGGAGAACCGGCCGTTCTTTAGGAATCCCGGACAGATAATCCAGCATCTCTTCCCCCTCTTTCACATTACGGATACTGATCTTCTGACTGTTATTCTCTGTGATCCCGAAGACCTTGCCCCGCTCTTTTCCTACTGCAAAAATACTGGTTTCATATTCTGTGGTAGCCTGTCTTAAAATCGACCCCACCAGCTCTTTTCCGCTCACCAGCCCTGCCCTGGACAGATCAGCATCGACCCGGACCGCAGAAAACTGTTCCGACTCTGAACCGGAAACAGCATAGAAATATTCCGGATGTTTTCTGAAGTCCGCCTGATCAATCCGTACAGCTATCTTCTCCCCTTCCGGCGCCTGCTCTAAAGCTTCTAAAACGCTGCTCTCCTCCTGACTGTCCTGTAAAGTCTCGCTGGTGCTCAGGAAGATTCTGCCCGAAGAATCAATCAGCGAAATATCTCCCGTTTCCATGAGGCTTTTCAAAATCTCCAGTCCGCTTCTGTCAATCATCTGACCATCTTGTGACACAATGTACTCAACCGCACGAACTCTGCTCAGATAATCTTCCCTCAGATGTTCTATCTTCTCGTTGTACTCCCTGTTCGCCCGCTCAAAGTTTGACTCCACACTAACCAGCAGCTGATCCAGAGATCTGCCGTTCTCCTTTATTCCTCTCCAGTACAGACTGACAGCAAAAATCACCACGGAGAGCAGAGCAGAGAACAGAAAGGTCGCTGCCAGCCTCTTATACAGCCGTTTCATATGCCTGCCTCCATCTGATATACCGCTCTTTCGGCAGAGGTTCGGAATAATAGTATCCCTGCCCGTAACGGCACCGGTGATTCAAAAGGAATCGAATCTGTTCTTCTGTCTCCACGCCCTCGGCAACTACGTCCATCCCCAGCTCTTCCGCCATACGGATCGTAGATGCCAGAATCACATCTGCCTTCGGTTCTCCGATCCTGCTGACAAAATAACGGTCCAATTTCAGAATATCAAAGGAAATTTCCTGAAGAAGCTTAAGTGTGGAGCATCCCATTCCGTAATCATCTACAGCAATTCTATAGCCGCCGCCGTGCAGATATTTTACAAGCTGCGCCATATCAGAATTCCCGGTCTCTTTTGCAGCCGTCTCTGTTATCTCAAAAGACAGTTCCCTGCGGTCTGTTCCATACCGTTCCGTGATCTCCTTAAAACGCTCCGCAATTTCCCGCCGTCCCGCGTGAAGTCTGGAAAGATTGATGGACACAGGAGCAAAAGGGATCTCTTCCCGCCTTGCGTCACGTAAATCCCGGCAGACTATTCCGATCACTTCCTCATCCAGGAGTGTCATCAGCCCTGCCCTTTCAAGTTCGGGGACAAAAAGAGACGGCATAATATATGTGCCGTCCTCTTTCTTCCATCGGGCAAGAGCCTCCGCACCTCTTGGTCTTCCTGTCCGCATATCAACCTGCGGCTGATACCAGACATGAAATTCTCCGTCTTTGAGCGCCTTTTGAAAGCTCTTTTCCAATTCTGACCTCTTCATTGCAATTATTCCTCTACTGTGTCGGTAAACAGCGGCGTGGAATAATACCGGTCACCTGAATCCGGCAGAAGTGCCACGATCATTTTCCCTCTGTTCTCAGGTCGCCGCGCCAATTCAACGGCTGCGTGCAGAGCCGCTCCGGAAGAGATTCCCGTCAGGATTCCTTCCCGGCCCGCAAGATATCTGGCGGCAGCAAATGCATCTTCATCAGTCACCCTGATCACCTCGTCATATACAGATGTGCTCAAAATCTCCGGTACGAAACCCGCGCCTATTCCCTGGATCTTATGCTTTCCTGCCTTTCCCTCAGACAGCACCGGCGAACCTGCCGGCTCCACAGCCACAATATTAATATCCGGATTCTGCCCTTTTAAGTATTCTCCGACTCCCGTGATCGTTCCGCCGGTTCCCACACCAGCTACAAAGATATCGATTCTGCCATTTGTATCACGCCAGATCTCCGGACCGGTAGCTGCTCTGTGCGCTGCCGGATTCGCCGGATTTTCAAACTGTCCGGGGATAAAGCTGTCCGGAATTTCTGCCGCCAGCTCCTGTGCCTTGGCAATGGCACCCTTCATCCCCTTTGTCCCATCCGTCAGCACCAATTCTGCACCGTATGCTTTTAAAATATTTCTGCGCTCCACGCTCATGGTCTCCGGCATCGTCAGAATAATCCTGTACCCTTTCGCCGCAGCTATTGCCGCAAGTCCGATCCCGGTATTCCCTGATGTAGGCTCAATAATAACGGCGCCTTCTTTTAAAACTCCCCGGCTTTCCGCATCTTCGATCATCGCTTTCGCAATGCGGTCTTTTACACTTCCTCCCGGATTGAAATATTCAAGTTTGACAAGGACCGCGGCATCCAGATTTTGTTCGTTCTCAATATTTGTCACTTCCACCAAAGGGGTGTTTCCGATAAGATCAAGTGTGCTTTTATAGTAACTGTTCATCTTTCCTTTCTCCTCCTACTTCAGTATCATTCCACCGCGGCAAACGCTGTGGCAAGTGCCGCGATCAGATCGTCCGCCTTCTCGATCCCGACGGACAGGCGGATTGTATTCGGTTTGATTCCCTGCTCTTCCAGTTCCTCTGCTGTGCACTGACTGTGAGTCGTTGTAGCCGGATGGATCACGAGAGATTTCACATCTGCCACATTTGCCAGCAGTGAAAAAATCGGCAGGTTATCGATAAAATTCTGTGCAGTCCCGGCGTCGCCTTTGATCTCAAAGGTAAAGATGGAACCTCCGCCCCGGGGAAAATACTTCTCATACAGCGTATGGGTTGATTCGCTTTCAAGGGACGGATGATGCACTGCCTCCACCTGCGGATGATCGGCCAGATATTTTACGACCTTCAAGGCATTTTCCACATGGCGCTCCACCCGGAGAGAAAGTGTCTCCAGTCCCTGGAGAAGAAGGAACGCATGGAATGGGGAGAGTGTGGCTCCCGTATCCCGAAGAAGCACGGCACGCACATAGGCAGCAAATGCTGCTGACGGTGCCGCATCTGTAAAAGCAACCCCATGATAGCTCGGATTCGGCTCCGAGATCCACGGATATTTCCCTGAGTCTTTCCATTCGAACTTCCCGCTGTCAATGATCACTCCACCCAGAGCTGTGCCGTGTCCGCCAATGAACTTTGTTGCTGAGTGTACAACGATATCGGCGCCATACTCGATTGGTCTCACCAGGTACGGCGTGGCAAATGTAGAGTCCACGACAAGCGGAATCTTATGTTTGTGAGCTATGTCTGCAATAGTTTCCAGATCAGCTACATTGGAATTCGGATTTCCCAGAGTCTCTACAAAGATTGCTTTTGTATTTTTCTGAACCGCCGTCTCAAATGCTCCTTCTTCTTCCGGATCCACAAATGTTGCTGTGATCCCGCTTGTAAGAGGCAGCGTATGGGCCAGAAGATTGTAGGTTCCTCCATATATGGTTCTGGAAGCAACAATGTGCTCCCCTGCCTTTGCCAGTGCCTGAAATGTATAGGCAATGGCCGCTGCCCCAGAAGCTGTGGCAAGAGCTGCCGTGCCGCCCTCAAGGGCGGCGATCCTCTGCTCGAATGCATCCTCCGTCGGGTTTGTCAGCCTTCCGTATATATTGCCCGTATCCTTCAGGGCGAAGCGGTCTGCCGCGTGCTGACAGTCATCAAACACAAAGGAAGTTGACGCATAGATCGGGACAGCCCTTGCTCCCGTTGCCGGATCCGGCTGCTCCTGCCCGATATGCACCTGTTTTGTCTCAAAGCTCCAGTACCGTGAATTTCTGATGTCTGTCATGATAGTCTCCTCCTTTTGGTGCCGACTATATAAGTCCGTCGGCGTTCTGTATCTCTTTTGCTGCTGGATTCATCCTATCACAGTAAATATCATCTGCCTAATACGCAAAAAAAATACCCGGTTATAGGATAAACCTATAATCGGGCAATTAAGTTACATAAAATTGATGTCTATTTTCTTGAGCTTTTCATACAATGTTTCCACATCCGTGGGGTCTTCTTTAATATTATCCATTTCCATCCGGATGTCCTGCATCGTTTCATCTACGTGCGCAATTTCGTCTGCGCATTCCTTCAGGCGGGCGATTACCCTCTCCGCATGGTCTACATTTTTCTTGTACTTAATCTGATGCTCCAGACTGGCCCAGAAGCGCATTCTTTCCGGCTCCGTCCGGCAGCTGAAGCCAGTTTTCTTTTTCCATTATTACCTCCGTTCCGGCAGCATATCCGCTGTCTGTTTGTTTCCGTACTCTGTTACTATTTTAGCGGATAGTGCCGGAAGGCTCAATTAAAATACTCTAAAATATTAAAAAGAACAGGCGCCGCTGACAGAAAAATCAGCACAGATCCAAAAAACACATTGACTCCTAACGTAACGATCCGAAGCACAATTTATTTCTACCGGCTTTCCTTCTTTATATCCTACGACACTCTCCCGTTATCCATCTCATACACCACATCCGCCAGGTTCATGGTAGATTTTCTGTGTGATACCAGCAGAACTGTTTTATCTCCCTTTCCTTCTTTCAGAGATTTCAGAATAATTCCTTCATTCAGGGAATCCAGATTGCTGGTAGGTTCATCAAGAAGAAGGAAGGGCGCATCATGGAGAAAGGCACGGGCAATTCCGATCCTCTGCTTCTCGCCGCCGGAAAGCGTATCTCCCAGTTCGCCGACTTCCGTGTCGTATCCATTTGGAAGTGTCATAATAAAATCATGGATGGACGCCTTCTTTGTCGCCTCCATAATCTCATCTCTGGATGCCTCCGGCTTTCCGACGGCAATATTATTCGCAATGGAATCATGGAACAGGCAGGTCTCCTGGGTTACACAGGATTCCATCTCCCGCAGATCGGATGTATTGATTCCCCGTACGTCTCTTCCGGAAATCAGGATCTGCCCGCCCTGCACATCCCAGAACCGCATGAGGAGTTTCAGCAGAGTGGACTTGCCGGAGCCGCTGGCGCCGTGGATACCGACGACCTTCCCCTTCGGTATTTTTATGGAATAATCTTTCAGAATCTGTTCCTCTTCATATGCAAAATCGACATTATCCGCCTCTGCATCAGCAAAGAAAACACTTCCTGCTCCTGTCACTTCCTCCACCTGAGGCTCCTCTTCCAGAATGGACAGCACACGTTCACCGCTGGCCAGGGTCTGGTTCAGATTATTGGACAGACTGGCAAAGGCAGTTACAGGGCCGAAAGAGCCCATCATGGCGATGGTTCCCACAAGCATCCCTGTAAGATCCACGCTCCCCGCCTGCTTCAGACCGATCATCAGAAAGAGCATGGCAAAGGAGAACAGCAGGATCACCAGATTTGTCACAGATTTCTGGGAGGCTTCCAGCCGGTTCAGCCCTCTCTGCATCTCTCCCAGCTGCCGGGAAAGCTTTTTCATCTCTTCCCGTCTCTTCTCCCCCTGACGGTACTGAATTGTCTCGTCCAGCCCCCGCAGGGGAATAAAGAATTCCGCTGCCAGCAGAATCAGCATCAGCGCTCCGTGGACGCTTAAATATCCTTTCATAAATTCTGAAAGAGTCACTATCATTCCGACCGCTGCCCCGCCGTAAGCAATAATATCCATTACACTGGTGGAATTGAGCTGCATTGTCAGCACCTTCATGGTAATCCGGCGGAACCGCTGTGACTCCTCATCCATCTCCTCTGCTTTCTTCTCGTCAGACCGGTAAATCTTAAGAGTCGTCAGCCCCTGCAGATTTTCCAGAAAGCTGTCTCCCAGTTCCGTATAGATTCCCCAGTATTTATTCAACAGACGTTTCGCGATCTTCTGAACCGCCACAATGGACACAGGAATTAAAGGAACGCAGATCAGCAGAACCAGACTTGCCTTCCAGTTTATAAAGGACAGGAGCACAAACAGCGTCACCGGCGCCAGCAGACTGTAAAACAACTGAGACAGATATTTTCCAAAATAGGTCTCCAGCTGTTCCACACCTTCCGCCGCCATCTGCACCACCTCGGAAGTAGCCGTTTTCTCTCTGTACGCAGCTCCCAGACGAAGCAGCTTGCTGTAAATCTTATCTCTCAGAATCCGCTTTACATCCACACTGGCCCGGTAGGAGGCATGGGACACCCGCCTGTCGCAGATAAAACGAAACGCCATGGCAATCAGTACGAGAACACCGTAACTCACTCCTGTCCGCAATGTCACTTCCCAAAAGCAGCCATATGATCCGCAGGGGATTCTTTCTCTCTTTTTTCATATGAATATTCCTTTCTGAGATAATATTTTTCTGCTGCGGATACCAATGTCCGCTCTTTAGTTAGCTTGCGCTAACTTATTAGCATATTTGATATACCATTTCCCCTGCCTGCTTATCAATAATTATTCTCAAAAATGGGCTTTTTGATATTTTTTCTCATTTATTTTCTATTTTTTCTTTGTATCCACTCATATAATCTCTCATTAAGTTAGTGTATCCTAACAGGTACTCAAAAAAAGAAGCCGTGCTTACACGGCTGTAATTATGATATGAAAAATATTTATAATTTGTTAATCATATCTTTTATAATTGAGAACTATTTCCGAATATGCAAATACTTTTTCAGCGCCTTGATATACATCTCCCCCACTTTTCCGGGGATCGTATTTTTCCTCGTGATATAGCCGATCTCCATGACACTGTTGTGATTCTCCTCATCATCCCGGAACGGAACGGCCGCAAATTCATTGCCGTTAAGCTCCTCGCAGATAATCCCGGAGCAAAGCGTATAACCGTTCAGTCCGACCATCAGGTTCAGCATGGTCGCCCTGTCATTTGCCCGGATAATCTTTGGGTATTCGTTGGTAGATAGAATTTCTTCCGCAAGATAAAAAGAACTGTTGTCCCCCTGCTCGAACGCAAGGCAGGGATAGTCGGAAAGCTGGCTGAAGCTGATAGACTCTTCTCCTGCCAGAGGATGATTTTTCCATAAGTACACATATGCCTGACAGTCGATCAGATGATGAAACTCCAGTCCCGCCGAGCGCAGCAGCTTCTCCATGCTCTTCCGGTTAAAATCGCTGAGATAGAGAACTCCGATCTCGCTTTTCATAGTGCTGACGTCGCTGATCACTTCCGCGGTCTTTGTCTCCCGGATGGCGAACTCATATTTGGACATATCAAACTGTTTCGCCATATCAACAAATGCTTTCACAGCAAAAGAATAATGCTGGGTGGAGACGCCGAACTTCTTCTTCAATGATCCGTTCTCTCCGTATTTCTCAAGGATCGTCTCATACTGTCCGTAGAGCTGCCTTGCGTACAGAAGGAACTCTGCCCCGTCATTGGTCAGAGTTACACCCCTGCCGCTGCGATTGAACAGCGTAATCCCCAGCTCTTTTTCCAGCTCCTGCACGGAGCTGGTCAGAGATGGCTGGGAGACATATAACTGTTCCGCAGCCTTATTTATCGATTTTGTCTCAGCTATTGTAATAATATAGTTCAACTGGGTCAGTGTCATTTCTCTGTTCCCGTCTCTCTTAAAGCCTTCAGATTGTGGCGTCCGTAGAGCACCAGTGAGATCAGCATCATGACAACGCAGATTCCGATCAGCACTTTTGACACAACATCCGGAATATTATACCAGAACACATGAAGGATCATCATAGCATAAAGAAGCCATGTATTGACCTTTCCGTGCCAGTCTGCCCCAAATACTTTTCCCGTCTTCTGAATTACAAGAAGCCCTGTCACTCCCATAAAGAACTCTTTCACTACCATGAGGGCAAGGGGAGCGATCATAAGCGGGAACCGGGTAAGCAGGCAGAACAGCATAGCCGCCTGTGTCACTTTGTCCGCAATCGGATCAAGGACTTTTCCCAGATCGCTTATCATATTGAATTTTCTTGCAATAATCCCGTCCACCGTATCTGTAAGTCCGGATATAATCAGTATGATCCCTGTCCACAGATAGTTCTTTTCCACACAGTACAGCCACATAAATACCGGGATCAGACACAGACGGAAAAACGAGAGCAGATTAGGAATTGTCAGTATCTTGCTCTGTGAACTGCCAGTATTTCCTTCTTTCGTATTCTGTGAATTTATATTTTCTTTCATGTTTTCTGATTGAGATTTCATTCGTTTCCTCCCGTAAAATTCATCCTGTCGTACGGATAAGATGATAGGACGAATCCACAGACTTGTCAATGATTTTGGGTTCACTTTTGTCGATGTTTTTCCCTTTCACTCTCCTATCTGTCCAGCAGCCAGTGAATTCCTGCTACGGTCCTCTTTTCTGCATCTTTATAATGATTCCCGGGATTCAGTTGGAATACTGTGCTGATTCCTTTTCCTCTATAATACTCTTCAATTTTCTCTGTATTTTCCTGAACGGTTTTCATATAGGCGTTGCGGGTTCTGGCTTCTTTGTTTCCCAGTGAAAAATATAAGCAATCCGGCACCTTTTTTATCGTATGCGATGAAATATATTCTGTAATTCCTGGATACCACAAGGAACCGGACATACTGGCAGCTCTTGAAAAAAGATCTGTCTGATACAGAGAATACAAGGCAAAGAGTCCTGCAAGTGAGTACCCAGCAATGCCGCGCCACAATACAGATCCCTTTATCTCCTTTTCCGCTTCCGGCACAATCCTTTCAATAAGAAGTTTCAAATAATCATCCGCCCCTCCCGTACAAGGTTCGGCATTTTTGAAGACCGGCGGGACCTCCCACGGAGACATATCGTAATTCCAATTGAGATTGCTGACAGATACAAGCGTAAACGGCGGACAGCCGCCCTCCCTGAGAACGTACAGCACCTGCTCTCCTTCTTTCTCGAAAGTATTAAGATAGATCACCGGACGATCCGGTTCAGCGCATGGATAAATGGTTATATGTTTCTGTTCAATCGTAAACTGAGTCATATGTATCTTCCTCTTTCTTTCTGGCAGGTGTGATACTGTTTCACTAACTGCTCATAACTTCCAGTTCATCATGCAGCGCGGGCGGAACGCTCCGCGGTCCCCTGACAGCATACACTCCGTAATCTTTCAGTCTGTGACAGGTCATCTGATCCCTTCCGAACCGGTACAGCAGACGGATTCTCATGATGCGGTTCATATGGACATTTCCGTCGTCATATTCATAGGGAATGTCCACTTCTACTGCCTCACATTTATACAAAATTGCAGAAACAGGCGCCGCCATATAAATATAAATGATGTCTCCCACGCTGATATTGCTGCTCTGTTTCCAGATAATCGTATTGCTTTCGGCAAAAGCTTCCTCAAGATCAAAGTATTTTGGATTTGCCGGGATGAGCCATTCCTTTTTCTCTGCAAGATGCGACTTTCGCAATGTATTCCTGCTGGCTGTGAGCAGGAAACTCTGATCCAGCAGGGAACAGACCTGTTTTCTTTCCACGGAGCCATCCAGAAGAATCGTGATCCAGTTGCCCTTATGCATATGGTATCCGGGAAGAATTCCCTTTTCCGCCACAAGAAATCCAGCCATCTCCGGGTCACACTTTATATCCAGTATATCTATATACCCGGTGCCGGAGAGTCCGAGATTTTCCCGTTTTACAGTCATGATCAGCCCGTACCATTTCCGGTTGTCTGCATGACGCAGCACCAGATCGTCCGGGAGTGTCGTCCATGGATATTCCGGCTTTGTTCCGTATTGCTTCAACGCATATTTTAATACGTCCTCCCTGTTGCATTTTTCATGAGATGTCGTATTTTTCATGAAGAAATCTCCTCTCTGTTCCTGTACGCATTTCATTGCTGAACTCGTTAATTTTCATTATATGATCACTATACTAAAAATACAACATCCCATCCGGATGCAGATAACCTTTATGCATAAAATCCCCACAGGAACCATTTACCGGATCTTGCTATGATCCATGATTTCTGCGGGGATACTATTTCAATTATTCAGCTGTCATATTATTCTTTACGCAGCGAAATTACCTGTATACAGCTGATAATACTTACCTTTCGCCGCGATCAGCTCATCATGCGTACCTCGCTCGATGATGCGTCCCTGCTCCATGACCATGATACAGTCGGCGTTCTTGACTGTCGACAGACGATGGGCGATGACAAATGTAGTACGTCCTTTCATCAGCGCGTCCATACCTGCCTGCACCAGTTTCTCGGTACGTGTATCAATGGATGACGTCGCCTCGTCAAGGATCAGCGCCGGCGGATCTGCAACTGCCGCACGGGCAATGGCAAGGAGCTGTCTCTGGCCCTGGCTTAAGTTTGCACCGTCTCCGGTAAGCATCGTGTTATATCCATCCGGCAGACGACGGATAAATCCGTCCGCGTTGGCCAACTTTGCAGCCTTGATACAGTCCTCATCGGTTGCATCCAGCTTACCGTAACGGATATTATCCATAACAGTTCCGGTGAACAGATGAGTATCCTGAAGCACCATACCGAGAGATCTTCTCAGATCCGGCTTCTTGATCTTGTTGATATTGATACCGTCGTAGCGGATCTTGCCGTCTGCGATATCGTAGAAACGGTTGATCAGGTTGGTGATCGTCGTCTTACCTGCACCGGTAGCACCGACAAAGGCAATCTTCTGTCCCGGTTTCGCGTACAGGCTGATATTGTGAAGCACGATCTTCTTTTCGTCATAGCCGAAGTCTACATCGTCAAGGACAACTGCACCTTCCTGTTTTGTATAAGTTACAGTTCCCTCTGCTTTATGAGGATGTTTCCATGCCCACAGATTTGTTCTTGTAGGAGACTCAGTCAGGTTGCCGTTCTCATCCTCAATGGCGTTGACAAGCTCTACATATCCCTCGTCTTTTTCCGGCTCCTGATCCATCAGGTCAAATACACGCTGAGCACCGGCTGCCGCGTTGACTACGAAGTTGATCTGCTGGCTGACCTGTGTGATCGGGTTTGTAAAGCTCTTATTCAGGCCCACAAAAGTAACCACTGTACCGATGGTGACTCCTGCCAGACCGTTGATTCCGAGAATGGCTCCGACAATCGCAACCAGCGCATAACTGATCCAGCCGATGTTGGCGTTGATCGGCATCAGCAGGTTCGCATAGCGGTTTGCTTTGTTTGTACTGTTTCTCAGCTTCTCATTCACTTCGTGGAAATCTTTCATAGCCGCCTCTTCATGGCAGAATACTTTTACCACTTTCTGGCCGTCCAGCATTTCCTCAATGAAACCGTCCACAGCTCCCAGATCGATCTGCTGGCGGATATAGTATCTTCCGGACAGCTTTGAGAAATTCGATGTGACAAGCAGCATAACAACTGCAGTCAGTATGGAAATAATCGTAAGTACCGGGTTCAGGATAATCATCGTAACCAGCGTAGCCGCCATTGTGATGACTGAGTTAATAATCTGCGGAATACTCTGGCTCAACAGCTGTCTTAATGTATCGACATCATTTGTGTACACAGACATGATGTCTCCGTGTGCATGAGTATCGAAATATTTGATCGGCAGGGACTCCATCCTGCGGAACAGGTCGTCTCTTAGATGACGCATTGTTCCCTGGCTGACATTGACCATAATACGGTTATAAGCAAATGCCGTGATAACGCCGACTCCCATGATACAAGCCAGCCGGATCAAATCAGAAGCAAGTCCGCTGAAATCATCGGTTCCGTTCTGAAGCATCGGCGTAATGTAATCATCCACCAGAGTCTGCGGAAACGTCGCCCCGACCACAGTCGCTATAGCCGTGATCAGGATACAGACTATAACAAGTAGAAACGGATATTTATAATAATGGAGCATATACCGGATGACACGGTTAATAAGCTTTGTAGCCGTATTGACCCGGTCTCCTGATTTTTTTTCATTCTGTTTTTCGTTCATAGATCAGTTCTTTCTCCTTTCCATGTTTTTGCAGTGTTCCGGATTATGCAGGCTGATCGAAATCGCCGCTGCCTTCCAGCTGTGAATTGTAGATTTCCTGATAGATTGCATTATTCTTCAGCAGGTTCTCGTGAGTATCAAATGCATCGATCTTTCCATCATCCAGCACAAGGATCCGGTCAGCGGACTCAACACTGGAGACACGCTGTGCAATGATGATCTTCGTCGTTCCCGGGATCTTCTTCGCAAATGCAGCGCGGATACTTGCATCAGTAGCTGTATCCACAGCACTTGTAGAGTCGTCAAGAATCAGGACTTTCGGTTTCTTAAGAAGGGCGCGGGCGATACACAGACGCTGTTTCTGCCCTCCCGATACATTGGATCCTCCACGCTCGATTCTCGTCTCATAGCCGTCCGGCATCCGGTCGATAAATTCATCAGCACAGGCTGCCCTGCACGCCTCAATACATTCCTCTTCTGTAGCATCCGGATTGCCCCAGCGAAGATTATCAAGAATCGTACCGGAGAACAGAGTGTTCTTCTGAAGTACTACAGACACTTGATTTTTCAGAACTTTCGTATCATATCTGCGGACGTCCACACCGCCCACACAGACAGATCCTTCATCCACATCGTACAGACGGCAGATCAGGTTGACCAGACTGCTCTTTCCCGAACCGGTACCGCCGATCACGCCGATCGTCTCTCCGCTCTTAATGTGAAGGTCAATATCTGAGAGGGCGTTTTTGCCGCTTCCGTGTTTGTACGAGAAATTAACATGGTTAAAATCAATACTTCCGTCAGTCACTGTCATCACCGGATTCTCCGGATCCGTCAGATCGGCTTTCTCATTCAGCACCTCGCTGATACGCCGGATACTTGCCATGGACATACTGATCATAACGACAACCATGGAGAGCATCATTAAGCTCATAAGAAGAGCCATAATATAACTGAACAGGCTGGTCAGGTCGCCGGTCGTCAGAGACCCGCCGACAATGAATTGTGCTCCGAACCATGAAACGGAGATAATACAGAAGTAAACTGCAACCATCATGGCCGGATTGTTGAACGCCAGCAGACCCTCCGCCTTAACAGAAAGGTCATAAAGCATCTTTGAGGCTTTGGAGAACTTCACATTCTCGTAGTCCTCACGTACAAATGCCTTGACAACACGAATCGCAGTGACATTTTCCTGTACGCTGGCATTTAAGTCATCGTATCTGCGGAATACTTGTCTGAATATCTTCAGTGTTACCACCATGATCGAACCAATCACAATCACAAGGAATACGACGGCGATCAGGAACATTGCGCTTAAGCGCGGGCTGATGATCAGGCACATTGCAAAACTGAAGATCAGGTTCAGCGGCGCACGCACCGCCACACGGATGATCATCATATACGCGTTCTGCACGTTTGTGATATCTGTCGTCATACGTGTGACAAGACCGGGTACACTGAATTTATCAATATTTGAAAATGAAAACGTCTGGATATTGGCATAGATCGCTTCACGCAGATTTGCCGAAAGACCTGATGCTGCGCTTGCGGCGTTCTTTCCAGCAAATGCGCCGAAAGCAAGACTTAAAAATGCCATAAGCACCATGAGGGCTCCATAGCGGTATACAACCGGCAGATTGCTGGCTTCAAGCCCCCGGTCAATAATGATCGCAGTGACAAAGGGCATCAGTATTTCCATAATTACTTCAAGAGCGGTCAGGCCTATACAGAGAAAGGTGTCCCGCTTATACTTTCCCAGTTGTTGTAATACTTTTCTCACTGTAGATAAACCTCCTGTCTGTTTTTTTCATTCTGCTCCATCCGATCGAACTGCATCAGAAGTTTTTCTTCCAGATTCATAAGCTGTACTTTCTCATTTCCATCGAGCACGCTGCAGATTTCCGATTCCATCTGGCCGGCTTTCTCTATAAACCTGTCTCCTTCCTCCAGCAGTTTCTCTGTGGGGAGCACTTTCTTTTTCCGGACGTCGTCCGGGTCTTCATGTAGATCAAGATAACCTTTTTCTCTCATTTTTCTGATCAACGCAGACAGCGTTGGCTTTGACACTCCTATTTCGCGGCACAATTCCGTAAGATATGTCCCATTGGGATGATGTCTCAGGATATAGACCAGAAAATAGACCTGGACACCGGTTATACTTTTACTTTTCAGATTCAGTTCCAGTTGGGCTATCATATTCAGGCTGAGCTTCTTCATCATAAAAAGCAGCTCTTCCGTGCTGAAACTTTCTTCCATTTCCATAAGCACCTCCTGTGATCCTGTATTTAATTTCTGGAATTGTTTCCAATCGAACAGTTCGTATCCTTATTTTCTGTCCATTAGAGATTTTAGCGCAGTTCTCATTGAATGTGAAATTCAAAAGTGCTATAATCAATAAACATCTTTTATAGATATCAATTATTATTTTATATCACTTTTACAGGGGAAATATTATATGAACACTATACAACTGGAATGTTTTATCGCAGTAGCGGAATACCTGAATTTTTCAAAAGCCTCCCGGGAGCTGAAGATCACACAGCCGGCGGTCAGCCATCAGATCCAGACCCTGGAAGAGGAACTGGGAGTGAAACTCTTTAACCGTACCAGCAAAAGCGTCACCCTCACTCAGGAGGGGATTCTGTTCCTACCTGACGCACAGCTTATCCTGAAGACCGCCCTGAGCGCAAAAGAACGTCTGGGCAGCCATGAGCATTTTATTTCTCTGGAGCTTGGATGCCATAATTATATGGAACTGACTCTCTTTCCGCCCATATTAAAAAAACTTTCGGCCGAATTCCCGCTGCTGCGGCCAAATATCCATCTGGTTCCTTTTCCTTCTCTTCTGAGCCTCATC
This sequence comes from uncultured Ruminococcus sp., assembly GCA_904377845.1. Classification (GTDB taxonomy): domain Bacteria; phylum Bacillota; class Clostridia; order Lachnospirales; family Lachnospiraceae; genus Mediterraneibacter. The sequence goes on from CAJFGR010000004.1 coordinate 63,171, forward strand.
GAAAACAACCAGATCCACGCAGCGCTTGGCATCAAAGACGACCAGAGAATGTCTCCGCTTTTTTTCAAAGAGCTCTGCTCCGCCCCTGTAGCCTGTGTCTGTTCTCCGGAACACCCGCTGGCAAAATACGAGACACTTACCAAAAATCAGCTGACAGGAAATTTCATCGCCTGTTCTCCCCGACAGATTCCGGATTCGATCTTTACCATGCAGAACAGCATCCTTGTGAATCTGCTGCCGGAACAGAGATTTTTTGCCGAAAATATAGAAAGTGCCTTTGCTCTCGCAAAGGCACAGTTGGGTTATACTTTATATCCGAATATTCTTCCCGCAAGAGATCCCGATCTGCGCTATATCCCGATCACAAATCTTCCACGGATCTCATTCGGAGTATATTGTCAGCATAAACACGATCAGCCGGTATTAAACCGGTTTCTTACTCTGCTCTCGCAGTATATGAAAAATAGATCTGCCGATATGTAGGGATGCAAAATTATTTCATTTTTTCACATCCAACAGTTTAGTACCCTCCGGCGGATTACTGTCTACTGCGCCTACAATCCTGTGCGGCACATATGGTTCTTCCAGAAATGCGACGTCTTCCTCTGTCAATTTAACTGAAAACGCTCCTGTAGCGTCATCAAAATGGGATGCTTTCGTAGCCCCGATGATCGGCGCTGTTACTCCTTTTGCCCACTCCCATGCCAATGCGATCTGCTGCATTTTCACGCCATATTTTTCTGCCAGACGATGAACCCTGCGGACAATCTCCATATCCTGCTCTCTGGTCCGGTCATATTTTCCCATAGCCGCCCGGTCTGTTTTGCTGCGGAGAGAATCCGAATTCCATTCCGGCCGGGTCAAGTGTCCTGCTGCAAGAGGACTGTAGGGCATGAGGGATACATTCATCTGACGGCAGATGGGAATCAGCTCACGCTCGTCTTCCCGATAAAGAAGATTATAATGATTCTCCATAGCCACAAACTGCGTCCACCCGTTATCCCGTGCGGCCAGCTGCATATTATAGAACTGGTATCCGTACATAGCCGACGCTCCGATAGCCCGTACTTTCCCGGATACTACCAGGTCATTCAGAGCCTCCATCGTCTCTTCTATCGGCGTATCATAGTCAAAGCGATGAATAATGTACAGATCCAGATAGTCTGTGCCAAGCCGTTTTAAACTGCCTTCGATTTCCCGGTGGATCGCATCGGAAGAAAGCCTTCCGGGGTTAAAATAAACTTTTGAAGCGATAACAACTTTGTCTCTTGAAACATTTTTTCTAAGTGCATTTCCAAGATATTCTTCACTCGTTCCGTCCGAATATCCGTTCGCAGTATCAAAAAAATTGATTCCCAGATCAAGCGCATGTTTTACGATTTCTTCTGTTCCGTTTTCATCCAATGTCCAGTCATGCAGTGTTCCGGGTTTCCCGAAGCTCATGCACCCTACACAGAGCTTCGATACCTCAATGTCCGTGTTTCCTAATTTTGCGTATTCCATATTCACCAATCCTTTCATCTTATAAATATCTGCATCGTCCAATGCAAAATCCAAAACCATGAGACTTTTTAGAGCCTCATGGTCCTTGGCGAATTATTATTTCATCTCTTTCTCCCAGTAACGGATTACATTGAGCTGTGCCTCATCACCGAGCTTCTCCATCGTCTCGATCTCTTCTGCCGACAGTTCAACCTCTGCGGCCTTCTTGGCGTCCTCCACCTGGTAAACCTTTGTCACTCCGATGATCGGAAGGGTTCCCTTCGCAATAGCCCATGCCACCGGGATCTGTGCGGTCGCCACGTGGTGACGGTCAGCGATCTTCTCCAGCTCTGCGTTCAGTTTCTCCAGCTGCGGGAGCATGGGATTGTAGGTTCTTCCCCTGTCAGAGTCTGCAGGAAACGGATGCTCTGTGTCGTACTTTCCTGTCAGGGCTCCCTGCTCCAGCACCATATATGAGAAGAAGATGATATCATTTTCTTTGCAGTAGTCCAGAATTCCGGATGTCTCTGAAGACCGGTTCAGAAGGCTGTAGTGATTCTGGATTGCGGAGATCTTCAAACCCTCCTTTGCCAGGATGTCAGCCGCCTCTTTGATCTCTGCCAGACTGTGATTGGAAAGGCCGATTTTTCCAATCTTTCCGCTCTTTGCAAGAGGGATCAGCTCTGTAGTCCATTTCGGCGCATCCATTGGATTGTGTATCCAGTAAAAATCCATATAATCTGTTCCAAGCAGTTCCGCGCTTTTCTCATACAGAGCGGTCACAGCATTATCTGCCGTGGGGTCCGCGCACTGCGGGGTAAATTTATCAGAAATCAGATAGCTGTCTCTTGGCACTGTCCTGAGAAAATCTCCCAGAATCTTTTCAGAAGTTCCCATGCCGTATGCATACGCAGTATCCCAGAGATTCAGGCCCTCTTTCATCGCTGCGTCAAATACCGGCCGGAGAGCTTCCGGTGTAAGATCTCCTCCAAAAGTGCCGTCATTTCCCCATGCCCATGCTCCGAGAGCAATCTTAGGCATTTCTTTCATTTCTGCCATGTTATTTTCCTCCTTATTTCGTTTTGTTACTGTAATAATTATAAAAAAATGATATTTTATCCTGCCAGTCCGATACTGTTGAGCCAGTCGGCAACGGCGTCCGCGCAGTCCTCAGCTTCATCACTTCCAAGGGAAAGTCCCTCTGTGATCTCTGCATCCGGTTCCATCTCAGCCATTGTATCAAGAGAACCGGAAAATCCGCTTCCTCCGCTTGTGTTAAAAGGCGCCACTGTTTTGCCGGACAGATCATACTCGTCCAGGAATGTATAAATGATCATCGGCATATCGCCCCACCAGTTTGGGAATCCCAGATAGACCGTGTCATATCCGGACAGGTCCACCGTATCTGCGATCGCCGGACGGGCATCACTGCTCTGCTCTTCCCGGGCAATGTCAAGCAGTTCGTCATAATCATCTGTATAAGGCTCTGCAGGTACGATTTCAAACAGATCCGCACCGGTCTGATTTTGGATTTCCTGCGCTACGGCCTCTGTATTTCCCGACCATGAGAAATACGCAATAAGAGCATTGCCTTCTCCGGCAGTGTTTTCTGTGCCGTCCGCCGTACTTTCTGACTGTCCGGCATCGGGTGCAGTTTCTGTCGTATCCTGAGAGTCCGCGCCCTCTTCCGCCTGGTCTGACACTGCCGTTTCAGACTCTGTCCCGCCGCTGCACGCAGCCAGGCAAAAGACCGCTGTCCTTTATCGTTTTCCATACGTTTTATGAATGGTTTTAAAGAATCCGATCCACTGCCAGTCCGATCACCAGGGAGATAAGGATCACATAAGCCAGATAAAGGACAAATCTTTTCGCCCCCAGCACGATCTTCAGCGCTCCCAGATTGGTAATCTTGGTCGCAGGTCCGGTGATCATAAACGCCGCCGCAGAACCTATGCTCATGCCCAGGTTCTTCAGGAACCGCACTGTCACCGCCTCTGCCCCAAGGATGCCGCTTGTGATCAGCAGCTGCGGGTTCAGGAGGATCGAACTCATCATGAAGGCCGCCAGCATATCATCTTTCATCCCTTTCTGGGAGAACGACGCCGCGATGGGAATTGTCCCGTACATACACAGCGGAGAGGCAATTCCCAGCAGGCTTGCAGGGATCAGTCCCAGAACCCCGAGTTTTTTCTTGCCAAGCGCCTGAAAAGCAGAATGGATCTTTCCCTTGCCAAAGACAGAGATGGCAGAACCGATCACCATTCCCAGCACCCAATAGAAAAAGACCTGCTCCAGCTGGATGCTGAAATAATACCATATATAAATAAATTCTCTTCTCAAAATTTCCATACCGTCCTGCCTTTCGCCATACAATCTGCATGATATGATGTTGGGGCAAAAGCCCCCAACTACGATGCCTACGGATTGTTCCGTGCGGCTCTGACTCTCTGTCAGTTGTCAATATTTATCAGTTCATAGGTTCTGCTGCCAAGACCGATATCCTCCGCATATTCCAGTGTGTGCAAACCGTTCCTGGACTCGATTCGCTCCACCAGAGAGGCGCTGTCCTCCGCCATAGACTCCAGAAATGCGTCCTGATCTCCGCCCCACATACTGCCGCCGGTACCGCCGCTGTGAATATGGGCTTTCCCTTCCGAGGAGGCAATGCCGATGGAAATATTCTTGATGGCGCCGCCGTATCCTGCCATGGAATGTCCCTTAAAGTGAGACAGTACTACATAGTAATCATAGTTCTCAAAATGGCTTCCCACATAGTTTTCCTCCAGATTTGTACCGCCTGTCACTGGCAGGGTCGTGGAACCGTCCTCGTCCATAATGTCTACATTCGCGATTTCTGTATATCCGTGGTCTTCCGCCACCTGATAGTGCATAGCAGTATTTGCACGGGAACCTCCGTATGCGGTATTGCACTCCACAATAGTCGGGTCATCAAAAGACTGTACCAGATCCCCGATCAGGTCTGTCCGCAGATAATTGCTGCCCGGCTCCCCGGTAGAAAGCTTGACTGCGATGTTTCCTTCCGGTGATGCCTGAAGGGCTTCATAGACAGCGAGCAGCCCGTCAGAATTGATGTCCGTGGTCATATAAACGGCAGGTGATCCTGAAGCGCTGTCTGCGCCTTATGTTTCAGCCGTTTCAGAAGACAGATCATCCTCTTCTTCCAGAATTTCTTCTGTTGTCTCATCTTCTGTCCGGGCAGAGATCTCGCCTGATGTATCTTCCCCCGGTTCCTCTGTTCCGCTGCATCCGGCTAGAATTCCGGTAAATGTCATCGCAGCGATCAGTGTGATCACAATATTCTTTTTCATACGATTATCATCCTTTACCTCTTGTTTTTCAGAGTTGGGTATCTGAATTCCTTTTAGTCCATTATCCTATGAGTCCTGCATCCTGTCTAATACCTGTCTCTTATCATGAACTATTCCTGTCGTGTATGATAAAATTGTTTTCCCATATGCTGAAAATGGTTATGGCACCAGTTGCATATGCTGATGCCATAACCATTTTCACTGTTCCTGTATCGTCTGTACGAAAAGAGATACCGCCTGAGAAAACAGATGATTCTTTTTCCACAGGATTACGCTTCTGGTGATATGTGCCGGAAGGATCTGGCGGAAACAGAGTTCCGGATCTGCATATATGGACAGGGCTCCGTCCAGACAGACCGCACACCCCATCCCCGCCTCCACCAGCAGTGCTGCGTTGGAAAGAATATTGTAATAAGCCGGAATATTCAGATGCCGTTCTTCACACTGCATCCAGTGAAGGATCTGGTCTTTTGCGTTCTCTCTTCCCGGCATGATCAGAGGATACTGCTTTATATCCTCCAATGTTACCGTCTCTTTTTTGGCGAGCTCGTGGTTCTTCCGTATAAGGATACCCCAGGTTTCCTTCTGGGGAAGTCTTACGTATTCGAATCTTGCGGTATCGATCGGCTCCATTACAAGCGCAAGATCAAGGAGCCCATGCTCTACCATCTCTTTGATATTATCCGCCATGCCGTTATAAAGATCAAACTGAACGCCGGGATATTTCTCGCGAAATTCTTTCATATAACGGGCCAGTGTACGGCCGCCCACTGCTTCTGTGGCTCCAATTCGGATGGTTCCGCAGATGATATCCTTCTGGTCTGTAAATGTATGTTCCAGCTTATCCGCAAGTTCAACAATTGTTTCGGCCTGCTGTTTGAACAGAAAACCATCGTCTGTCAGCGTAACAGAACGTTTTCCCCGGATCAGCAGCTGTGTTCCCATCTCGCCTTCCAGCTCCATCAGCTGACGGCTGAGTGTCGGCTGGGTAACATGAAGAATATCCGCGGCTCTCGTAATATTGCCTTCGTCCGCTACCGTCAGAAAGTATTTCAGTACACGCAGTTCCATAGCATTCCCTCCTGCCAACGTCTTATATGAATAACAGTGTCATGCATTATCGATTAACTGCATTATATCACCGCGGTATCACAGTATCAATTTACAATATTTTTGCGGATTCTTTATGCGGACTTTTTGCTCGTTTTGTCTGCTTCTCTGCAGAATCATCAGAAATTCCAAAAGGCAGCCCGGACGGTATCATCGCCATCCTCTGCTGCCTTTTTTGGTTCCTTACAATTCTCTGCCACCCAGTTCTGAATATCTTCCTGGGATGAAGATGCATCTTCCTCATAGCAATCAAAAATATTATCCGAGATCACTGCGTCCGGCGCCGCCTCAGTGATGATCTCCACACTGTTTGCCAGTCCCCCTGTTCCATGTGAACAGAATAAATATACCTCTTTACCTGACAGGTCATTTTCCAGGCACTCATCCCAATCACTTGGGTAAGGATCTGTCACCCGGATTGAGAACAGATCGCCGCCGGTTTCTTCCTGCACCCAGCCTGCGAGCTGCTGTACATTTCCCGGCGGGATCACGCTTGGAGAGGATACTGCGTCTACGTCATCATCCAAGATTGCGTTATCTGCCCATGAAAAATATGCTACAAGAACATTTCCGTTTGATTCAGCCCCGTTTTCCTCTGCTGCTGATCCTTCTTCTGTTTCCTCATCGGCTGTTTCCGTAACCGCCGTTACATCTTCCAGAAGGCTGCGGATCGGAAGATGCTGAGGGCAGATCTTTTCACATTTGCCGCACTTGATACAGTCCGATGCCTTCCCGTGATTTACAGTATGTATATTGTTGTAGTAAAAGTCCGCGCTCCATCCCTGGAAAAGTTTCTTCATATTCATGCAGGCGAACAGATCCGGAATGGAAATCTTTTTTGGGCATCCGGCCGTACAGTATCTGCAGGCGGTACAGGGAATCAGATGCTTTGAGTTAAAGATTTCACACACTTTATCGATCGCATCCAGCTCCTGCTGGTTGAGGGGGCTGAACTCTTTCATAAAGCTCAGATTATCCTCCATCTGTTCCATACTGCTCATACCGGAAAGTACCATGCGTATCCCATCAAACCCGGCCGCAAACCGAAGTGCATAGCTTGCCGGGCTTCCCCCGTGGAGATCCTCAAGCACCTTCAGCGCATCCTCCGGCAGATTGACCAGACTGCCGCCTTTGATGGGCACCATAACAAGGACCGGTTTTCCGAATTTCCGGCAGACTTCATAACACTGGCGGCTCTGCACTGCCGGATCGTTATAATCCAGATAGTTAAACTGGATCTGAACCACTTCAATCTGGGGATATTCTGTCAGAATCTGCTCAAGGACGTCCGCCCGGTCGTGGAAGGAGATCCCGAAGTGACGGAACTTTCCTTCTTCTTTCAGTTTAAGAGCCGTCTCATATGCGTTGCATTTTTTGAAATATTCAAAATTCTCTGCCGTCTGGGAGTGCATCAGATAAAAATCAAAGTAGTCTACTCCGCAGGCCTCCAGCTGGCTTTCAAACACCGGCCGGATGTCTTCCTCTTTCTTAAAATACGAGCTTGTCAGCTTATCTGTCAGAATATACCGATCCCGGGGATACCTGCTGGTCAGACATTCACGGATCGCCGTCTCGCTTTTCCCGTCAAGATATCCATGGGCCGTATCAAAATAGTTAAACCCGTTTTCCAGAAAAGCATCCACCATACGGGAGAATTCCTCTCTATCCACTTCTCCGTCTTTCATCGGAAGCCTCATGCATCCAAAACCGAAATTCTTCTTTACATTTTCAAAAATATCCTTATTCTCATTTCTACTCATCTTTCTTCCTCCCTCGTATAGCAGCTCCTGTTTATTTCTTTGTCGGGAAACTGCTGCCGGCCTCAAATTTTGCCGCCACATCTTTCAGATAATCCGTGATCGGGAGATGCTGCGGACAGGCTTTCTCGCACTGTTTACATCCGATGCAGTCGCTTGCCTTTCCATGTTTCAGACTGATATTGTTGTAATAGACCGCCTGACTGGAAAAGCTTCCTGTCGTTCTGGAAATGCTGTTATAAAGTGCAAAATATTGCGGGATTGCAATCTGTTTCGGGCATCCGTGTGTACAGTAGGAACATGCGGTACAAGGAATCGGCGTATTCTTCTCAATAATATTCCTCACCTGATCGATGATCGCCAGCTCTTCCTCCGTAATCGGTTTAAAATCTTTAAATGTAGCCGTGTTGTCCATAACCTGCTCCATGGAATTCATACCGGACAGAACACGCACGACGCCTTCCTGGCTCGCTACAAACCGGAAAGCCCAGGAAGCTGCTGAAGCGTCGGGATTGTAGTCCTTTATCAGTTTCAGCGCCTCATCCGGAAGATTTACCAGCGTACCGCCCTTGCATAGTTCCATGACAAATACCGGCTTTTTATATTTATTCGCTACCTCAAGACAGCGGCGGGACTGTACATTGGGCTGCTCCCAGTCCACATAGTTGATCTGAAGCTGAATAAAGTCGAAAATCTCTCCGTATTTTTCAAGGATCTCATCCAGAAGCTCCAGCATATCGTGGAAAGACATACCAAGATATTTTATTTTCCCTTCCGCTTTCTTCTTTGCGGCAAAACCAAACGCATCATATTTCTGGCTTTTATCATAGACATTAGTGCCCATGTTGTGGAGCAGATAATAGTCAAAGTAGCCCACCCCACAGTGCTCCAGCTGTTCATTGAAGATGCGCTCCATATCTTCCGCATCTTTAAAGTCACACAGCGGAAGTTTTGTGGCAAGCTCAAAGCTGTCTCTCGGATGGCGCTCCACCAGAGCTTTTTTGACCGCCTCCTCACAGTGATATCCGTGATAAGTGTATGCTGCGTCAAAATAAGTAAATCCCTGATCCATGTATGCGTCAAAAAGTTTCTCGATCAACGGATAGTCGAAAGACGCCGGATCATCCGCATTTGTAACAGGCAATCTCATGCATCCGTAACCAAACTGATATTTTTCCATTTCCATAACAATTCAATTCCTTTCTCTTCACTTACTCAACAGGTTTCTTTTATTCTTCTTCCATCTTCTCTGCTGCCGCATTGACACAGTTCAGCGCATTCAGGCTTCTCGGATAACCGATAAACGGCAGGCACTGGGAGACGATCTTGATCAGGAAAGCTTTATTATTTCCCACCATCATGTTATTCATGGCATGGGATGTAAGCTGGGGCTCGCATCCGCCCTGTGCCGCCAGAAAGCAAAATGTGATCATCTCTCTCTGCTTATAATCCAGACCTTTTCTTGTATAGTAATCTCCAAAACAGTTGTCTGTGAGCCACTTGTTGATATGTCTGCTCTCTTCCGGACCGGACTGGGCAAATCCTCTCATGGATTCCCCCATAATATCAATCATCGCCTGTTCTCCGGCCTCCAGTCTGTTCTCTGTGGTCGTCGTTGCCTGAGGCTCCAACGGCAGTTTGATGCCCCGTTCTGTCAGAATATCGTTCACGATATGCAGGCAGGGGAATACTCTTCCGATCCCCAGATATGCGACTGCCTGATAGACAATCTCTTTTACCTCTACAGGCGTCACGCCAAAGTTAAGCGCCGCCGGTACCATCGCTCTGAACTCGTCCACACTCTGACTTCCGATCAGAGTAGCAAGGATCGCCATCATCCTGGTCCGATCGTCCAGATCATCACTGTTTACTACTTCATCAAACGCAAAATTATCAAACCGCTCGATGAACTCCGGATCTGTCTCCAGGAACTTTGACTTGTAACCCGGGAACATTCTCTCATGATATTTTCTTGATGCTTCTGTTATACTCATTTTAATCACTCTCCCTGATTTGTAGGTTCTGATTTATAATTGCTTATTTAACTTTTATTTTAGAACTTTTTCCAGAAAGAACAATTCTGTTTTCAAATGGATCTCATAAGTAAAACTTATGTATATCAAAGAAAACGGATACCAGAATGTTCTTCTGATATCCGTCCATCTCTGTCTTACTTTTCAGTTTTCCTTCTGTGTACCCTCAGGTGTAAGAAGCTTCCTGAGGATTGCGGCAAATTCCTCAATATAATAATTCGTCTGCTCTTTCAGCCAGAACACACAGTAGTTTCTCTGGAGCTGCCGTCCGTTCTGGACAATCGGCAGCCTCTTGATGGCAGTTCCTGCCGGTGGCAGCGTACCCGCACTCTCGATGGGGAGAAAGCCCCGGTTCCCTGCCACCATAAGTCTTCCTTCCTCCAGATTCTCCGCAAAAAGGAATTTCCCGCCGAAGCCCAGCGTATTCTGGAAATAATCCTGCTCCGTATTCTGCTGGTCTCTGGAAGAGATCAGGGTGCAGGGCATCCGCTTCAGGCTTTCCAGCTCCACAGTTTCCTAACTGCTCAGATGGCTTCGAACTGAGAGTTCTGCATAGCATCCGCACTGCAGCAGCTGAAGCTCGTCATCCTGTCCGATCCGGATCGTCTCCCGGCGGATATCATCCACCTCTTCCAGAATACCTTTGCTCTGGCTGTAAAAATACTCTCCGGCCGGAGTGAGCGTAAACTTCCGGTTTTCCCTGTGAATCAGCTCCACTCCCAGTTCTTTTTCCAGAGCCCGTATCTGCTGGGAGATAGCGGACTGGGATATATAACACTGTTCCGCTGCCTCTGTAAAACTGTTGCATTCCACAACAGCAGCAAAATACTTCATTTGTCGAAACAGCAAAGAATCACCCCATCTTTCAATCGCTCTCACTGTACTTCCGGACGATATCATGCATGGTATCCCATTTAGCTTCCATATCTGCCACAAGTTTAAACTGTGTTCTTGCTCTGTCAAGATTATGGTTTTCCCTATGAATCTTAAAGTAGTGATCTCCCTCCAGATAATCCGTAAGGAAACGCATTCCGCACTCATATGTCATCACCTTTGCTCCCATCGGAAGAAGTTCGATCTCTTTCTGCGTAAGGCTCCCCGCGCAGCCTTCAAGAAATCCCCTGACATAAAGCTCATACAGCTCCATGCTGCACGACACTTTGCTGAGATCTGTTTCGTCCTCCGCAGCCGTGCTCGCGCCAAAACGGATGGAATCTCCGAAATCATTCATCGCAAGTCCGGGCATTACAGTGTCAAGATCAATCACGCATATTCCCTTTCTTGTAACATTATCGATCATAATGTTATTCAGCTTTGTATCATTGTGGGTAACGCGCAGCGGTATCTCTCCTTTTTCCTGGAGATCGCCGAATACATTTGCGACATCTTCATGAGCCAGGACAAAATCGATTTCCTTCTGAACAGATGCAGCGCGTCCGCATACGTCTTTTTCAACAGCATCCTTAAATGTCCTGAACCTTGCTTTTGTATCATGGAATCCTTCTATCGTCTCGTAAAGAGTCTCTGCCGGATAATCGGCAAGCAGCCTCTGGAAATGTCCAAACGCAACAGCGCTTTCATAAAAATCTTCCGGCTTCTCGACCTGATCGTAACTTGTCGCATCAGTGATAAACTTATAAGATCTCCAGTATTCGCCCTTTGAATCGACATAATATGCTTTGCCGTCCTTAGCTGGAATCATGTTCAGAGTTTCTCTTTCCGGGTCTCCCCCGTTTTCAATAATCTTCTCTCTGAGGTAGGAAGTAACCCCGACGATATTTTCCATCAGTTCTACAGGCTTTGTAAATATCTCCCGGTTCATCCTCTGGAGAATCACATTCACGTCTCCCATATCGCCGATCTCAAAGGTAAGCAGATAAGTGTCATTAATATGTCCGCTTCCGAATGGTCTCCGGCTTTTCAGCCTTCCTGAAAAATTAAAATTAGCAATTGCTTCTCTGATCTGCAGTTCAGACACACGTCCCATCTTCGTATTCCTCTTTCTTTTTTCCGGGTTTTTAAGTTTCTGTATTTATTTTAAGACAGAGCATCCGAAAATGCTTTATCTAATGTTCTATTTGATTTGCACAATCAGCTTTTATCCTTTGCATTTTTGTCCCAACTGGGATATTATTAAAGAAAAAAAGGAGACTCATATGGGCTATCAGGGAATATCACTGAAGGATGAACTGAAGATCGATCAATTGTTTTCACTTCATTATTTTGAATATATGAACAGTTTTTATTTTCCGGGTGAATCACATCCGTTCTGGGAATTTGTATGCGTAGATAAAGGCGAGGTCACGATCGGAGCAGGATCCCGTTCTTTCGTGCTGACCCGAGGACAGATCGCATTTCACGAACCGGACGAATTCCACTGGGTCAGAGCCGGAGGCGGAGCTGCCCCCAATCTTATCGTTATTTCTTTCTCATCCGAAAGTCCGATGATGGATTTCTTCAGAGGAAAAGTTCTGTATATTACAGAAAATGACCGGCGACTGCTTGCCCGCATAGTTAATGAAGCGCGCACGTTTCTGAGCAGCAGACTGGATGACCCGTATCAGACCTCTCTGTCCGTAAGAAATGACGCGCCCGAAGGTGCCGCTCAGATTATACGGACCTGTCTGGAACAGTTTCTGATCGGACTGATACGCCGCTCCAAAAAAAATACCGGACAGTCCGTGCAGACTGTCCGCCCCTTTATCCCGGATAAAATAACGAAAGAAAATGCTGATGAAGAAATATTCTCAAAGATCACCTCATACCTTGCAGACAATCTGAACGCCCGCATCACAATAGAAAAAATATGCTCCGACAATCTGATCGGACGCTCCAGACTTCAGAAGCTGTTCCATGAGCAATGCGGTAAGGGGATCATCGAATACTTTTCTCATATGAAGATCGACGCCGCAAAGCAGCTCATCCGCGATGAACAGATGAATTTTACACAGATAGCTGAAAATCTGGGGTATTCTTCGATCCACTATTTCTCAAGGCAGTTCAAAAAGCTCACCGGTATGACTCCCTCAGAGTACGCTTCATCAATTAAGGCGATGGCTGAGCGCACTCCCCGGTAAGGATATTTATATTATGACGTTGGGGGCAAAAGCCCCCAACTATGATGCCTGCGGATTGCTCCGTGCTATCCACTTCCACAATCCTGGCATTATATTATTTAATGGCACTTACTCCATCCGCAGCACTTGCAGATATTGCATCCTTCTTCAAACACAAGCGGCTCGCCGCATTCCGGACAGTACATCTTATCCGTCTCCGCCTCCGTACTCACGGCTTTCGGTTTCGGCGCTTTCTCGATCTTGCGTGCAGCTTTTGCATTTGCGCCGCCCTGACGCTCTGCCAGCTCCGCCTGCATTTCATTGTACATATCCATGAGCGCATTGCCGACTGCCATCGGACAGCATGCCCCTTTGCTTGTATCCTTTCTTGATACACGTCTCGCCGTGTAGGACGGACATGATCCGCTGGAATTGAGCTGATCCACGATCGTTTCGATATCGATGCCGCCTCTCGCACTGATGGAGATCATACGGGAGAGACCGACCATGAAGTTGTTGCATCCGCCCGTGGATCCTTTGCTTAAATAAGTCTCCAGAAGCGCACCTGTATGCGGATCGAACAGAGCGATACAGTGCAGGCTTCCGCAGCCTGTGGTCAGTTTCCTCTTCTTACCGACTACATCGTCTGTCACAAGAAGAATCTCTCCTCTCTTCAGCCCTTCCCCGGCGGAGACTTTCTTAGATTCTTTCTTATCACTCGTATTCAGGATACCGATTCTCTTGCATCCGTCACGGAATATTGTAATTCCCTTAAGTCCTTTCTCATAAGCGTACAGATAAAGTCCTTCCGTTTCCTCCACCGTAAATCGATTCGGCACGTTTACAGTGGAACTGATGGAAGCGTCAATATGCGTCTGCCATACGGACTGCATATCGATCCTCTGCCGGTAGTCCAGCGTCATAGCAGTCACAAAGTAGTCCGGAAGTTCCGAATCGCTCTTCAGCCCGTGCTGTTTCATATAACTCTCAACAATCTTTGTATATACTTTATAGTAGACATCCGTGCCGTGCAGGGATTCTGTCTTCCTCTCGTAATAATTCGCGTAGACAGGCTCGATTCCGCCTGATATGCCGAGCATGGTGGAAAGTGTTCCCGTCGGAGCGATCGTAAGAAGCTGTGAATTTCTCAGGCCGTATTTGCGTACCAGCTCCCTCGTTTTCTCAGATGTATTTGCCTCAAAAAACGGCGTGGACATGATCTCTTCCGTATTGCACTTCGCAAACGGGCCCTTTTCCTTTGCCAGCAGTGCTGAAGCCGCGATTGCAGAATCCGCCATGGCGAATCCGATATTATCGCACATATTGACAGCGTCTTCTTCGCCGTAAGTAAGTCCCAGCTTGATCAGACAGTCTGCCAGGCCCATAATCCCCAGGCCGATCTGCCGCCATTCTCCCACACTGTCCCGCTGTTCTTTCAGTGGGTGCAGGGGAAGTCCTTCCTCCAGCACTTCATTGAGCGCGCGGACAGAAACTGCAACGCAATGTTTCAGCCCTTCAAAGTCAAACTGTGCGTGGTCAGTGAAAGGATCCTGAACAAACTCGGAGAGATTGATACTTCCGAGCAGACAGCTTCCTCCCGCCGGCAGAGGCTCCTCCGCGCACGGATTCACGCCTGCATATGAGAACTCCTCCGTATTACTCAGTAAATTCCATCCCTCGATCCGGTCCCAGAACAGCGCGCCCGGCTCGGCGTAATCCCAGTTCGTCTCAGCGATACGGCGGAACAGTTCACGGGCGTTTACCGTCTTTTCAATAACCTCGCCTGTTGCCTCTCGTGTATAGTGGAGCAGGTAATCCTCGTTGTTCTTTACTGCTTCCATAAAGTCTTCATGGATACGGACAGAAATATTTGCCTTCGTCACTTTTTCCAGATCTGTCTTCAGATCGATAAACTCCTCCACATCGGGATGGGAGCAGTCGATAGAGATCATAAGAGCTCCTCTCCGGCCGTTCTGTCCGATCAAAGCAGTCACAAGAGAATAAAGTTCCATAAAAGACACGGAGCCGCTCGTCTCTTTGGCTGCATTATTGATCTTCGCACCGCGGGGACTCAGTTTCGAGATATCTACGCCGCATCCTCCGCCGTAACTGTATGTGCGCGCCAGCTTCTTCGCGCAGTCAAAGATGCTCTCGATGTTATCCTCTGGCGGATCAATCACATAGCAGTTAGAATATGTCACTTTTCTTCCCTGCTGATCCAGCCCTCTGTTGGAGAGGATCCGGCCGCCGAAGAGAAACTTCTTCTGGCGGATATACTCCGCGATCTCCTCGTTTCCTCCACTGATACGCTTCAGCCATTGTTCAAAATTCTCACCGTCATTACAATACTTTTTTGTCCAGATATCTGTTCCCAGCTGATTATCTTCTCCCAGCCATTCTTCTACTGTCATTCTCCCGTACCTCTTTTCGTATTCTTAATATACAAAAGTGTCCCCTCTTTTTAACAGGGTTACACGCGCCTGTAGAAAAGGGTACCATCTAATAATAAAAATATCAAGACTTGACAAACTAAAAATGGGTGTTCCACCACTAAATATAGTGTTTTTAATCTTTTGTTCTATCAAAATCATGGACTCATGTCTTTTTACTTGCTTTT
Organism: uncultured Ruminococcus sp.; assembly: GCA_904377845.1. Classification (GTDB taxonomy): domain Bacteria; phylum Bacillota; class Clostridia; order Lachnospirales; family Lachnospiraceae; genus Mediterraneibacter. The sequence goes on from CAJFGR010000004.1 coordinate 78,555, forward strand.
TACTTCCTATTGTATTATGGTTGAAAGAGAAACATTGTTCCCGTATCTTCAGGGAACATCATCTTTTTAATCAATATACAAGGAGCAGTGAAAATGCCAAAGCCAAATATTATATTTATCATGACCGACCAGCTGCGGGCAGACTGTCTGGGATATGCGGGACACCCTGACGTCAAAACCCCCTATCTTGATACACTTGCCTCACGGGGAGTGATTTTTGACCATGCATACAGCGCGTGTCCCAGCTGTATTGCCGCCCGCGCCGCTCTGCACACAGGCAGGGAGCAGAGCCATCACGGAAGAGTCGGCTATGAAGACAATCTGCCTTGGAATTATGCACATACTATGGCCGGCGAACTTTCAAAAGCCGGGTACTATACCCAGTGCGTGGGGAAGATGCACGTGCATCCGCTGCGCAATTATCTCGGTTTTCACAATGTAGAGCTTCACGACGGATATCTCCATTGTGCCCGGTACGGAAGCGTTCCCTACCGCGAGTCCCAGTTTGTGGCAGATGATTATTTTCACTGGCTGAAACAGGAACTCGGAACCGATGCAGATGTGACGGACACAGGACTGGACTGCAACAGCTGGGTTGCCCGCCCGTGGACGCACGAAGAGAAATACCATCCCACCAACTGGGTCACCGACAGAAGTATTGATTTTCTGCGGCGGCGCGATCCGCGCATGCCATTCTTCCTGATGGCATCCTATTTGCGCCCGCATCCGCCGTTTGATGCACCCCGGCACTATTTTGATCTGTACAGCGGCAAAGATCTGCGCCCGCCTTTTGTAGGTTCCTGGGAGACCGATGAATATCTGAAAAGGGACGGCCGGATCTTCGACTCTAAAACAGGTCCCTCCGACCCGGAACTTATCCGTCAGGCACAGATCGGATACTATGCCTGCATCACTCATCTCGACCATCAGATCGGCCGTCTGATCATGGCGCTGATCGAACAGGAGGTATATGATGACACAGTATTTATCTTTACTTCCGACCACGGTGAAGAACTATGCGACCACCATATGTTCCGGAAATCCCGTCCCTATGAGGGGAGCTGTCATATTCCCCTGTTCATTACAGCGGGAAAGAATGTACTGCCGGATCTGAAAGCCGGAACAGCCTGCCACAGTATTGCCGAACTTCGTGATATCATGCCGACACTTCTCGATATAGCCGGAGCGGAAATTCCTTCTTCTGTAGACGGCTGCAGTCTTCTGCCCCTTACAGAGGCACCGGACAAGGTACAGCGTTCATGGCTGCACGGAGAACATTCCTACGGCGAATTTTCAAACCACTGGGTCGTTACGGAACGGGATAAATTCATCTGGCATTCTCAGTCCGGCACAGAACAATACTTTGATCTGTCTTCCGATCCGCATGAGCTCAGCGATCTGATCGATGATCCGAGATACGCCGAACGTATCAGCGAACTCCGTTCCCGTCTGATCCTCTCTCTCAGAGACAGGCCGGAAAAGTTCACCGACGGCAGCCGGCTGATCCCGGAGCGTCCATATCCGCCGACTCTTCCGGCAGCCACTCTGCCGTGATAATAAAAATACCTGCTTTAACTGAAAGAGCGGCCGCTTCCGATATCAATACCGGAGCAGCCGCTCTTTCTGAACATTATTTATATTTCCTGTTATACAGATACAACAGAGCCAGCAGTCCTGCCAGCCCGACCAGTTCCATGACCAGTCCCGATGCACCGATATTTTTCTGCCCGATAATGATCAGCGCAACGCAGACAACAAAGATGATCAACAGGATAATATTTCTGATAACATTACTCATACTATTTCCTCCTTATCCTTTCAGTCCGCCGAGTGTCATGCCTTTGGTAAGCTGTTTCTGTACACAGATATAGAGGATGAGTACCGGAATCATTACGATAACCAGACCTGCATACATAATGCCGTAGTTAGTCGCGGTTCTCTCAACTGCCATCAGGTTTTTAAGTCCCACAGCGAGTGTACTGTTATCGTCCATAATCGTAAATGCGATAATATACTCATTCCAGAACGACAGGAACTGGAACAGGATGACTGTAAGAATACTCGGCTTTGCCATCGGTATCATGATCTGCACCATTGTCTTAAAATAACCGCAGCCATCAATATACGCAGCCTCTTCAAAGCCTTTCGGAAGTGTCTTAAAATATCCGCTCAGCAGATAGATTGAGAACGAAAGCGAACTGGATGCGTAAATGACTGACAGAACAAACCTGTTGTCAAGAAAGAAATCAACTCCAAGCGCTTTGTTCGCGTCACTGAGCATCAAGAAGATCGGAACGACAATATAGTTGATATTTACAAAAAGACCTGCCATAAAAGCAATATTCAGGATCTTTTTTCCTTTAAAATCAAACCTGGACAGCGCATATGCCGCAGGAAGAGCGATCACAAGCAGAAGAATCAGCGACAATGCCGTAACAATCACTGAATTAAGGAAATAATTTCCCATCTCCGCATCAATAAACGCTGTAATGTAGTTCTGATACTGCAGCTGTTCCGGAAGCGCCCACGGATTTGTTCCCTGTCCGATAAATTCCGCATTGCGCTTGAAACTTGCCATAAATACCCATGCCACAGGCACCAGAATGGACACCGTCATCGCGATCAGAGCCGCATAGACAATGATTTTAAAGATGATCTTTACGATCGGATTCTGTTTTTTCATCTTATCTATGCCCCCCTTCCTAGAATTCCAGTACTTCACGGTCCGTGATCTTGTTTACGATCGCGGCAAGCGCAAATGAGAAGATAAATACTACTACGCCGATCGCCATACCGTATCCGTATACACCTGCACCGTAAGCCTGCTTGTACATATAATTCAGGAATACTTCTGAATGTCCGTTCGGACCTCCGTCCGACATAATCTGTACGAACAGGAAACTCAAATTAATAGTACTGATAATATAGAATGTCAGCGTTGTACGGATATTACTCCATACAAGCGGAAGTGTCACCTGGAAGAACATCTGGATCTCGGTCGCGCCGTCAAGAGAAGCGGCCTCATAGAGATCCTGCGGGATCGCAGCCATACTCGCCATATACATTACCATATAATAACCGATGGCCTGCCATACAAGGGCAAATATAATTGAATAAAGAACAATATTCTGATCACCCATCCACTGATGTGTGAGCTTGCCGAGACCAATCGCATTAAGAAATGTATTGAGAAGTCCCGTACTCGGATTGTAGATCGCGCCGAAAATCCCGGCGATGACTACGATACTTAAAATATTCGGTATGTAAAAAATAATCCTGAAAAAGTTTTTCCCTTTAAATTTACCGCGGGAAAGTATCGCGGCAAACAGAATCGCGAAGAACACCGTACACAACGTCACCAGTACGATAATCGCGATTGAATTCTGCATCGCCTGCAGGAAGTTTTTATCTGCAATCAGTGATTTAAAATTGTTGAAACCGACAAATTCTTTTCTGTTTGTAATTCCGCCCATACGGTACAGAGACATCCTGAACACATTGATAGTCGGAATGAATATAAAAAGCGTAACAAGAATAGCCGCCGGTGCGATACAGAAAAAGACAAACCGTCCCTGAGACCGTTTTCGATTCATATTACGTCTCCTTTCCTTGATAAAAACGGTGAGCTGTAACAACTCACCGTTTTCTCAGCATATCTGCATACTATATTCTGATAGTCTACTCCATCGCGTTTGCACACTGTTTCCAGACATCTACGAGCTGCTTCTGCCACTCGTCAACTGTCATGGCGCCGTTACTGATGGAATCGATCGGTCCGTATACAGAACCTTTCATATCCAGTCCTTCGATCGGAGCTGTTGTCGCCCATGTACCTGTTACAGCCACTACATCGTCTCCAGTCTGGAAACTGCTCTTGATCACACCGTCCGGAAGCTTATCAGCCGCTCCTTTTACCGGTACAACAATCGGAGAGTCAGACTCTTCTCCTGTCTCTGCATTTGTTGTCTTATTTGCAAGGCAGAGATCTACAACTGTATCAGAATACATAAATTTAATAAATTCTTTTGCAAGATCAATGTTTGCAGCATCTGCCGGAATCCACATCTGCTCTGTAAATGTATATACAGCCTGATCCTCGTCAGCGCTCCACTTCGGAACACCCATTACTCCCCATTCGTAATCTGCAGGAGTGGAGTTTGCCATCTCACCAACTACCCAGCTTCCGTTCGGCATAAAGAGCGCCTCGCCGTCGATAACCGCCTGCTGGTTGATCTTAAAGCCGCCGTCCGTGTTTGCATTGGATACTGTATCAGCCCAGATGTTATCGGAAGATACAAGCTCTGCTACCGTATCGAGAACTTTTCTTCCCTCGTCTGATGTCCATGTGTTTGCATCATATGTCAGAGCTTTGTTGTAGAAATCCGTTCCGCCTGCCTGTGCCAGCATAGCGTAGATCGTAGCGTCAAAGTATCCCGGCTGCGGGTATGTAAAGAGTGCTCTTCCGTCTGCTTTAGCCTGTTTTCCAAGTTCAAACATCTCGTCCCATGTAGTCGGGAGCGCATACTCCTTGCCCTCGCCTACAAGTGTCGCGTTGTACCAGAAACCTGTCTGGGTGTAGAAAATCGGTGCGAGATAGATCTTTCCATCTCCATATGGCTGAGCCGCTGTTCCCTCCAGGATACCATCCAGCATCTTGCCTTTGAGCTCATCGTCGAACACATCAGAGATATCTGCTACTGCTTCCTCTTTGAGCATTGTCTCTGTGAATCCGCTTGCCTGTCCGAGATTGTAGTAGACAACATCCGGAATGTCGCCGTTCTGGATGTTCTTGGTAAGAACCTGATCCAGCTCGGAGGACAACGTAAGGTCTACTGTACAGCCTGTCTCTTTCTCGAAGGCGTCTGCAATCTTCTCCCAGATCTCAGCTCCGTTACCGCCCTCAAAAGCTGCAACCTTCAGTACATTGCTGTCACCATCGCCGCTTCCGCCTCCTTCTTTACTGTCGTTTCCGCCTCCGCCGCATGCTGCAAGCATGGAGACTGCCATCGCAGAAACAAGCGATACAGAGATCAGCTTTTTCACCATTTTCTTTTTCATAAAAAGTACCTCCTCCTTTTATTTGGTAGTGTCAAAACTACCTTCTTTTTTTATTGTAAAAGTTACGTTTTACCTTGATTTTCGGAGGTTTGCAAATAAAAAGAGCATTGACCTCCCTT
>CAJFGR010000005.1 GCA_904377845.1 uncultured Ruminococcus sp.
CCAGCCTCCATATCATGAATGGCATCATCCAGTTTCGTAAGAAGAATATCCATTGCATCATCCAATGTATAAGTTGTTTCATGAGATTTTGTCGCCTGTGCTAATGCCATATCCATCACCCTTTCTTTTCTTTTATCTTACCATCAAACCACAAAAATAACCACAATTTTATTGATCGGGATAAAAATACGTCCAAGATTTCCTCCTTAAGTATTTTTGATTCCTCAATATCCAAACGTATGTTTGATACACCATTTGATACACTTTTGTTTTTCAGACACGAAAAAAGCCCGTAAAAACGGGCTTTTCAAGTGACTCCGAGGGGAATCGAACCCCTGATTCCAGCGTGAGAGGCTAGCGTCTTGACCGGCTTGACCACGGAGCCTTATTTATCTCAGCTGTTCGGTTGTCCCTCACAGCGAATATTACTATATCATATACATCCGTGAGATGCAAGTACTTTTTTTCATTTTTTTACTTTTTTTGTAACAGTTCAGCCATCTGATTTCCGAAGACGGATTTATGCTTGCATAAGAATCCGGCGACTAACACTCAGCTGGCTGAACTGTTGCTTTTTCACTCTGCTGTCACGCCCTCGGCTTCAGCTGTTTCCACCGCCATTTTTTCTGCCGACAGGCCTGCTGCGACTTCCTGTCTGACCATGATCTGAAGCGCCTGTCTGCTGTTGCGGACAGTGACTTCCTCATGGCTTCCGCCGTACTCTCCGTCCAGCGTCCACGGAATCTCCTCCATGGACTCAAACCGTATACATCCCGATTTAAAGGAATACATACGCTCCGGATTAATCTGTCTGAGCATGATCGCCCCGAGCAGATCATTCAGCTCCAGCGGATTCTTCGGTGTCTTGATCAGTGTTACCTCGAATTCTCCGTCGTCAAATACCACATCCGGTCCGATTATGCCCTTGAATCCGCCCACTGACCGGGAATTTGTCACCATACCGTAGATAAACTCATCCTCAATCTCTTCGCCGTCGTGAATCACACGGATCTTATAAGACGGAATGTTAAATATCCTCTTAGCCCCTTCAAGCACATATGCCAAATGTCCGAGAATATTCTTCATGCTCTGCTTTGTCTCGTAAGAGACATCGGTAAACAGGCCAAACGCGGCGATATATACAAAATAATCCTCATTGAACATTCCCACATCGCACGGGAACGGAACACCGTTCACCGCTGTATCCGCAGCAGCCAGAATATCTTTCGGGATTCCCAGGCTGGTGGCGAAATCATTGGTCGTACCTGCCGGAATATAGCCGAGAGGCGCCTTATAGGATCTCATTCTCATCCCGGTCATCACCTCATCCAGAGTCCCGTCCCCTCCGCTGCAGACAATCAGATCATATCCGTCAGGACAGCTCTCCATCTTATCCGCCCCGTCATGGTACTTCTGCGTCGGATATACGGTCACCTCATATCCGGCTTTTGTAAAAATATCCAGGACATCAGAAAGCTTCGGTTTGAGCGTTCCCGTCCCTGCGTTTGGATTATAAATAAACAACATCTTTTTCATCATTTATATCCTCCCCTGTTTATATAATCCGGTTATTTTGACAGAAAAAGGCTGTACTATCGCACAGCCCCCTTTTACATTTTTCTGAATTTTCTATATTAAATCACGCCGGACATACCGGCGGGAATTGTCCCGGCTTATTTTACATTATTTGCAAAAAAAGTTCTGATTCCTTCTGCCGCTTTCTTTTCATCTTCGCCTTCGGTAACCACGGTAATCTTCTCACCGTCTGCAAGACTCAGGCTCATCATACCCATAATACTCTTAGCATTAATATTTTTCTCACCGACCTGGATGTACACTTTGCTCGCATACTGGCTTGCCTCCTGCACAAGCAGGGCGATCGGTCTTCCGTCAAATCCTTCTTCCGTCTTAACTACAACAGGTGTTTTAATCATAATAATCCTCCTTGTTCCTGCCTTACCTTATCCGCCATCTCACTGAGTCTGCGCAGTCTGTGGTTGATTCCTGACTTCCCCACCGGGGGATCCAGCTTCTCTCCCAGCTCTTTCAGAGTCGCGTCAGGATTCTCAAGGCGGGCAACTGCTGCCTCCACCAGATTATCCGGCATATGCTCAAATCCGACCGTATCTCTCAGATATGTAATGTCTTCAACCTGTTTTACTGCTGCTGACACAGTTTTATTGATGTTGGCAGTCTCGCAGTTCACCTTTCTGTTCACAGAATTACGCATCTCCTTCAGAATCCGGACATTCTCAAGCTCCATCAGAGATATATGCGCTTCCATCACATTAAGGATATCTACTATCTGAGAACCTTCTTTCAGGTACACAACATATGACTTCTTCCGTTGCACAATCTTGGCTGCCAGCCCGAAACTGCAGATCACTTCCCGGATCCGCTCCGCCGCTTCCGGCAGCGAGCAGACGATCTCGAAATGATACGACTTCTTCGGATCGCTCATAGAACCGGCCGCCTGATATGCGCCGCGCAGAAAAGCTCTCCTGCAGCACGTCTGCTGAAGAACAAGCGGGCTGAACGGATGAATGTCATCTGTATTGCCCCTGTGGTCTCCGATCATCTTTGTGGCCTGAAGGATGCGAAAAGCGTCTTCATGCTGCCGTACAATCACTGCATATGACACGCTTTGTTTCGCAATGTTTCTCCTGATTGAGATATCAGTTCTAATATTAAATGTTTTTTCTATCAATGTAAAGACTTTTCTTGCAACAAGAAAATTTTCCGAATGAATTTTAATGCTGCATCGGTCATAACGATTGAACACGATCGTTCCGCACAGTCCGATAAATGCAGTCAGCTCTGCTATCTGGCAGTGCCTTGCCGGACTGATATTTCCGGCCAGTTCTTCCCTTACTTTTCCAGAAAAAGACATATCAGCTTCACTCTTTTCTCTTCGTTATGGCATCCTTGCCGATATCGCGGTGTTCGATGCGAACTCCGTAATTCTCCTGTTTATCCAGCTTCTGGTACAGGGCGTTTGCAAGGGTTACAGAGCGGTGCTTGCCGCCCGTACAGCCGATCGAGATGATCAGCTGATTCTTACCTTCTAATATGTAATTCGGAATGAGAAAGTCAATCATATCCGTCAGTTTATCAAGAAATACCTGGGCTTTGTCGTTTTCCATAACGTAATCCTGAACTTCCGGATCGTTTCCTGTCTTCTCTCTCAGTTCATCGATATAATACGGATTCGGCAGGAAGCGCACGTCAAAAACCAGGTCCGAATCCTGGGGAATCCCGTATTTGAACCCGAATGACATTACCGTGATATAGAGGTTGCAGAAGCTCTCTCCTCTTACAAAGATCTTCTCCAGTTCCAGCTTCAGCTCTCTGGTAAGCATCTTGCTCGTATCCAGTATATATGTGGCGCGCATCTTGAGGAACATGATTTTCTCACGCTCCTTTGCAATACCGGTATCCACCCTGCCCGAACCGCTCAGCGGATGCTGCCGTCTCGTCTCCTTGTACCGCTTAATAAGCACATCGTCCTGAGCGTCCAGAAAAAGGATCTCATAGCTGATCTGCTTCTCATCCATCTCGTCAAGCACTTCCTGAAGCCCGCTGAAATCCTGACCGCCTCTTACATCAATTCCCAGGGCGATATTCTTAACCTCTTCTCCGGGCGCGTCAAACATTTCAACGAAACGCGGGAGAAGCGGAATGGGCAGATTATCCACGCAGAAATACCCCATATCTTCCAGCATTTTAAGAGTAGTTGTTTTTCCGGCACCGGACATTCCCGTCACAATCACTAAACGCATATGTTAAAATTCTCCTATCTTCTTTACCTCCGGCTGAAGCCGTACTCCTGAAGTTTCCTCAACCCGACGGATAATATGATCCATAAGTTCCGCCACTTCCGCAGCCGTAGCGCCGCCCCGGTTAATTACAAATCCGCAGTGCTTCTCTGAGACCTGGGCGTTTCCTATACGAAAACCTCTAAGGCCTGCATCTTCTATCAGCTTTCCGGCGAAATATCCCTCCGGTCTCTTAAACGTGCTCCCCGCGCTTCCGAACTCAAGCGGCTGCTTGGACACGCGCTTTTCTTTGAGTTCATCCATTTTTGCACGGATATCCTCCTTACTTCCTCTGCTGAGAACAAGCTGCGCTCCGAGTACAACATAATCCATCCTGGAGACAATGCTCGTCCGGTATCCCATTTTCATCTCCTCAACGGGAATCGTGAGGACTTCCCCCTCTGCGGTAAGGACATCTGCGCTCTTGAGAACCTGGCTCATCTCTCCCCCGTATGCGCCAGCATTCATGCGCACGGCTCCCCCAAGAGTCCCCGGGATCCCCGAAGCGAACTCAAATCCTGTAAGCCCTGCGTCATATGCCGCCGCAGCTACTTTCGAGAGAAGGGCTCCCGCCTGAGCCGTAACAGTCTCTCCTTCAGTCCGGATATCTCTCATATTCTTGAAAATCTGTATAATGACTCCCCGGAACCCTTTATCTCCCACGAGAAGATTACTTCCGTTACCTATTATATAGTACGGAACCTCCTGCTCTATGCATAATGAGACAATCCTGCGGATTTCCTCTGCGGACGACGGCATGGCAAAATAATCTGCCGGTCCTCCGATGCGGAACGTAGTGTGCGCTGACATCGGTTCGTCTTTTAAGATATTTTTCTCTCCGGTAATCGAACAAAGCTCATAATACAGATCCATATATATACTCCATTTCTAAAACATCGCTTATTTGCCACACTATTATAATGCAACCTTCCCGGGATGTAAAGTAAATGTAACAGTTCGGCCAAATAGTAACAGTTCAGCCCGCGCCATTCGCAAAACCGCACTTCACAGCGTCACATCTTGCAAAAACGCCGCATTCATTGTATAATGTACCGGTATCTCTGAATTTTTGAAGCAGCAGTTCAGCTGTCTGATGCGGCAGAGCTTTGCAGATGGCACGTGCTGAACCGTTACTTTTTCAGCGTCAGATCAGACGCACTGTAACAGATAAAGGAGTGGAAAAACTACAGTGGACTCTGGTGACACCTTTCAATTTATTATACTGATTATTCTTCTGATGCTCTCGGCATTTTTTTCATCGAACGAGACCGCGCTTACAACAGTGAGCAAGATCAGGCTGCGCTCTATGGCCGATGACGGAAACAAACGGGCGGCAATGGTTCTCGACATTACGGAGAATCACACGTCCAAGATGCTGAGCGCCATACTGATCGGCAACAATATCGTAAACATTTCTGCATCTTCCTTATCAGCAACACTTGCATACGCATTCGGCGGTTATATGGTCAGCATTGCCACGGCGGTGCTTACAGTGGCGATCCTCGTTTTCGGAGAGATCACACCTAAGAACTATGCCACAATCAACGCCGAAAAAATATCGCTGCGCTACATCAGGATCATTAAGTTCTTTATGACAGTAATGACGCCTGTTATATTTATTATCAACCTGTTTTCGCGCGGCATCATGTTTCTTCTGAGAGTTGACCCGAATGCTACTAAGCGGATCATGACCGAGGAAGAACTCCGGACAATCGTGGATGTAAGCCACGAAAGAGGCGTAATCGAAAGCGATGAGAAAGAAATGATCAACAATGTGTTTGATCTGGGGGACGCCAACGCGAAGGACATCATGGTTCCGAGAGTACACGTGACCTTTGCCGATGTAAACAGTACCTACGATGAGCTGATCGATATTTTCCGTGAAGACAAATTCACCCGTCTTCCGGTATACGAGGACTCTCAGGATAATATTGTCGGCATTATTAATATGAAGGATCTGCTTTTATATAACCGTGACGAAGCTTTTAACGTGCGCGACATTATGAGGGAACCTCATTTCACCTATGAATACAAGAGCATTTCCGAACTTCTCGTGGAAATGAGGGCGTCCACTTTCAATATTGCCATTGTTCTGGATGAATACGGCGAGATGGCAGGTCTGATCACTCTCGAGGATATTCTGGAGGAGATCGTGGGAGAGATCCACGATGAATACGATGAGCAGGAAGACCAGTTATACCAGCTCTCCGACCGGGAATATGTCATTGAAGGAGCTATGAATCTGGACGATGTAAACGAACGTCTGGGAACCGAATTCTCCTCCGAAGACTACGACTCCCTCGGCGGCTTTATCATTGAGCATCTTGACAGACTGCCCGAATTAAATGATGAAGTCGTGACAGAAGACGGAATCCGCCTTGTAGTCGAGACGCTTGATAAGAACCGTATTGAAAGCGTACACGTATATCTTCCGGAGAAGAACGATGACGAAGAGGACGCTCCCGGAAAACCGGATCATTCCGGCACGGATGATTCTTCTTCAAAAGCCGATGATAACGGCGATTTTTCTTCGGGAGTTGTTGATGAAGAGAATCCCCATATAAAGGATTCTGCCGAAAATACTTCGGGAACAGAAAAGTCATAAATGAATATTGATTTTCAGATGGTGGCTGCCGGACGGCAGTCACCTTTTTTTCTTCTGCCGCATATTCTGTTATAGAGTAAATCGGAAAAGGAATTAGAACTATGCCTTATACTATTATGCTGGACGCCGGACATGGCGGCCGCGATCCCGGAGCAGTGTACAACGGCAGACAGGAAAAAGATGATACGCTTTCACTTGCCCTCGCAGTCGGAGAGATTCTCCAGGAGCGGGGAATTGACGTTCTCTACACACGCACAACAGACGTCTATGAATCTCCCTATCAGAAAGCAATGGAGGCAAATGCGGCAGGCGCTGATTTCTTCATTTCCATCCACCGCAACTCCAGTCCGGAAGCCAACACCTACTCCGGTGTAGAATCGCTCGTCTACAATAAGTCCGGAATCAAACTCGAAATGGCAGAGAACATAAATGAACAGCTCGAAGCCGTAGGCTTTGTCAATCTGGGCGTAAAAGAGCGCCAGGGACTCGTCGTCCTCAGGCGCACACGTATGCCTGCAGTTCTTGTGGAAGTAGGCTTTATTAATTCAGACACTGACAATATGCTCTTTGATAATAATTTTGACGATATGGCGCTCGCCATCGCCGAAGGAATACTTGACACTCTGCAGCTGACCGGAGAAGTCCCGTCAGCTCCCGGCTCCTATACCGTACAGACCGGCGCCTTCCGCAGCGGTATGTACGCTGACCGCCTTCAGCAGGAACTGCTGGAGCAGGATTTCCCCGCTGTCGTCAGCCAGGGGAACGGACTGTACAGAGTAACTGTGGGGACATATCCCACCCTCGAAGAAGCCGCGGCTGTGGAGAGAAGACTCAAACGCGCCGGGTATCAGACTGTGATCATAAGTGGATAAAATTCCGTATTTTTCGTTCCGTCTCAGAGTTAAAAATCAACCGAAAAGCAGAAGAATACAGAAAGGTTGACTCACGTATCCGCGGACAGAGAAAAAGATTGAGGACGGCGACTGTGGATGGAAATCACGAAAAGTTAACACCATTTCCCTGCTTTGTTACTTGGAGTTATTTCCTGTAACCGGAGCCGGTATTAATCTTTTTCTCTGTCTGTGGATACGTGAGTCAGACTGCTGTAGCTGACTGTGTCCAGACGTTGTGCGTAATATCAGCCGATACGAAAAATCGAAATTACTCTGTCAGTCCCTCTGCTTTGATGACTTCAACTACGCTGTCGACGTATTTCTCGCAGATCTCGTCCGATGCCGCCTCTACCATAACGCGGATTACCGGCTCTGTGCCGCTCTCGCGTACAAGGATACGCCCGTCAGTCCCGAGTGCGTCTGCTGCTTTCCGGACTGCTTCTACGACTGCCGGATTTTCTCTTGCTGTTTTCTTATCTTTTACGCGGACGTTTTTCAGAACCTGGGGGAAGATCTTCACTTCATCAGCCAGCTTGCCCAGTGTCTGTTTCTTCTCCAGCATTACCTCCATGATCATCAGTGATGTAAGGATACCATCGCCTGTTCTTGCGTGCTTGCTGAAGATGATATGTCCGGACTGCTCGCCGCCGAGCACGAATCCGTTTTTCAGCATATTCTCGTATACATATTTATCGCCCACTGCGGTCTGCTCGTATTTCATGCCGATCTTGTCGCACGCTTTGTAAAGTCCCAGATTGGACATTACAGTCGTGACGATTGTATTTCCTTCAAGGCGTCCCTGCTCCATCAGGTATTTGCCGCACACATACATAATGCGGTCGCCGTCTACTACATTTCCGTTTTCGTCTACAGCGATACATCTGTCCGCATCTCCGTCATAGGCAAATCCCACATCCAGCTTCTTCTCTTTGACAAACTCCTGAAGAACATTGATATGTGTGGAACCGCAGTTTGTGTTGATGTTCGTTCCGTCAGGCTCGTTATTGATGACATATGTTTTTGCCCCAAGTGCATCGAAGACACTCTTGGCAATTGCAAATGAACTTCCGTTTGCACAGTCAAGCCCGATGCGCATATCCTTAAATGACCGTGTTGCAATGGAAATGAGGTGTCCGATGTAACGGTTTCTTCCTGCAGAATAATCGATTGTACGTCCGATATTTTCTTTGGTGGCAAGCGGGAGCTCTTCTGTCTCACCGTCGATATATGCCTCGATCTTCTCTTCCACTTCAGCTTCCATCTTGTGTCCTGCACTGTTGATAACCTTGATTCCGTTATCATAGAACGGATTATGGCTTGCGGAAATCATGATACCGCAGTCAAAATCCTCTGTTCTTACTACATAGGATACACTCGGTGTTGTCGTTACGTGAAGCAGATATGCGTCCGCACCGGATGCAGTAATTCCTGCTGCCAGAGCGTACTCGAACATATAGCTGCTTCTTCTCGTATCTTTTCCGATTACGACTCTTGCCTTGTGATCCTGACCGAAATACCAGCCGAGATAACGGCCGACCTTAAATGCGTGTTCCACTGTCAGTACTACATTTGCTTCACCGCGGAAACCGTCGGTGCCAAAATATTTTCCCATAATTACAGTCCTCTTAATCTTCAATTATATTTATGCCGGAAGACTGAATAAAATATCAGTTTCCGCCACGTTCTCATTATATTACTATTACAAAATAGTTACAAGTATTTCTTTTATGTTACATGAAACAGTTCAGCTCTCTCTTTACGCCGCGATATTTTTCGGTTATACTTAAATATACATTTTTCCACGGAGGCTATTTGCCATGATCAGATTAATCGCGAGTGATCTGGACGGCACGCTGCTTCACAACGGAGCACAGGAGCTGTCGTCTTACACAATAGATCTTATACACAGAATTACAGAGAAAGGAATCCATTTTGTTGCGGCAAGCGGACGCCAGTACGACAATGAGCGGCGGCTTTTTGCCGATATCAAGGACGAGATATCCTATATCGCAGAGAACGGTTCGCTCTGCATTCATCAGGGAAAGGTCATCTCCCGGGGCATTATACCGGACGATCTGGCCTACCGGATCATGAATGAGATCAAAAAGGAACCCGGCTACGAGATCGTTGCATCCCGCGAGGACACCTGTCTGATCGAGGACAATGATCCGGCCTTTGTCAACCATATCGTAAATGTAATGCACAACACAACTGAGATTGTTGATGACATTACCAAAGTGAAAGGCCCGTTTCTCAAACTTGCCATTGCAAATATGCAGTCTCATGATCTCGGTCCCTACCTGAAGCATCTTCAGGAAATGTTCTCACCGTCTGTCAAAGTCGTCACATCGGGAAATATCTGGATCGATTTCATCGTGCCGGGATACAACAAAGGCACTGCTCTGCAGACAATGATGGACCTCTTTGATGTAAAGCCTGAAGAATGCATGGCTTTCGGCGACCAGTACAATGACGTAGAGATGCTGGAGCTTGCCGGATACGGCTATGCCATGTCAAATGCAGCCCCCGGCATTGCAGGACACGCCAGATATGTGACTGCCTCGGTAGAAGAAGTGCTGGAGGATGTGCTGGCCGGATTGGACTGACCCTGTTCATCCGGACTGATGCTCCGACACTTCCGTCTTGCCCGCTGCCGAGATAGAGTGCCTGAAAGATTGCCTGCATTGTCTTATTCATTCTCTTTTCCAATAGCCTTATGCTTCTTTGAGTTCGACGATCGCATACGGTTTCCCGTCCGCATCGCACAATTCCACCACTGTGCGTTCCTTTTCCACGGTCAGTTTCGGATAGATCATATCTCCGAGCACCGCGGACTTTTTATATTCTACCCGCAGCTGCCGCACCTGTATATCCCCCGGCACTATCTCCAGAGCCATCTGCACATACTGGCAGTTGTTTACGTGCTCGTTCGTATCAATATGGTACTTGCGCACCGGAAAAGGCGCTCCCGCTTCACATTGCTCCGGAAGTGTGATTTTACGGCCCTCGTAGGGCATATCCAGCGGCTCACACGTGCCGTACGGATCGATATGCTCCGCTGTCGGCCGGGACGGCCTGCCTTTTTCAAGATCCATAAACACCCAGATGGAATTAGCACGGGCAATCAGTTCTCCGGTCCCGTCTTTCATATAGAAGTTCCGGTTTCCGTAGAGTCCTTTGAACTCT
This sequence comes from uncultured Ruminococcus sp., assembly GCA_904377845.1. Lineage (GTDB taxonomy): Bacteria > Bacillota > Clostridia > Lachnospirales > Lachnospiraceae > Mediterraneibacter. The sequence continues at coordinate 10,500 of CAJFGR010000005.1, forward strand.
GTGGCAAAAGTACCTGTTGTGGTCTTCTCACCCATTTTCGGATAGCGGTTCACGATAACCTGCCAGTAGGAGAGCACCCAGGCTTTTCTGTCATGTCTCAGCCTGTCCATGCCGAGACCGACCGCTTCTGAGTGAAACGTACTGCAGTCCTGAAAATAATTGATCAGGGCCGGAAGTGTCATTGTTCCCCTGTGGTCTATCTCGCTATAGCGCACTCTTCCGTCAAACTCATAACTTCCATTGCCGCTCTTTTCCTGAATCATCGTGCTCTCTGTCATCTTCCGTCACTCCTTATATACTTTTCTGTCATTTATCATCCGGGCTGCTCTGAGCCACATAATCAGACTCCACGGTTATAACGCATTCGTATCGGGGATTCACTTCTTTGATTTTCTCCATCAGCTGCAGGGAAAGATCACTTTTCTTTTTCTCATCATAATCGATGGGAACGACCATATCGAAGATCAGATTGGTCTGATGCTCCCCGTGCACCATCCTGAAATCATGGATCGTACAGGCAGGATCAAGGTCATGCAGGAGCTGAACGGTCTTATCGCGTATCTTCAGCACCCGCTTATCTCTCATCTCCACCGGGTCCATATGTATGACGAGGAAAATTCCCAGCTCTTTCGCCGCATCACGCTCAATCCTGTCAATAATCTCGTGGGACTGTTCGATATCCACATCGTTGGGCACCTCCGCATGGATGGACGCCATGCTGCGGCCCGGGCCATAGTTATGTACGATCAGATCATGAGTTCCTTCAATGCCGTCATATTTCTCCACAAAATGTTTGATTTTCTCATATACTTCCGGATCAATGGCCTGCCCGATCAGGGGCTCCAGCGTGTCCTTTGCAATGCCTACGCCGGCCCACATAACCACAAGTGCGACACCGACTCCCACTATTCCGTCGATATTAATGTCTGTGACCGCAAAGAAGATCAGGGACAGGATCGTAGCCGCCGTGGTGATTACATCTCCCATGGAATCGGTAAATACCGCCATCATTACCTTAGAGTCGATCTTCTCTCCCAGTTTCCGGTTAAACAGTCCGAGCCACAGCTTTACCGCTATGGACAGGATCAGGATGACCACAGAGACAATCTGAAAATTCATCGTCTCCGGATGAAGGATCTTCCCGAAAGAATCTTTCAGGAACGTAAAGCCCACTTCAAGCACAAGAAATGATACGACAAGCGCGGCTATGTACTCAATCCTGCCGTGTCCGAAAGGATGATCCTTATCCGCAGGCTTCTCCGCCATTTTCACCCCGACAAAACTGATAATGGACGAGCCTGCGTCTGACAAGTTGTTAAATGCATCCGCAGTAACGGACACACTGTGCAGGATCAGTCCCACTGCAAATTTTACCGCAAATAAAAAAACATTGCAGAAGATACCCACAATGCTGGCCAGCACTCCATATGCGGTCCGCACGGATATCTTCTCCACGTCCTTATAGTCTTTTATAAAATGTCTGATTAAAAATTCTGTCATAACTCTATTTTTTCCAGAAAAACCAGCTGATCTTAAAATCCGTATCAGCCGTAATCCTGGAATACTCCTCTTCCGTCAAAACGTTTTTCAGTTGCTCTTTTCCCTCATCCGGCACGACTGCATTTACGGTATCCATAAAGCACAGTCCCGGATAGAGTACACACCACCAGTTGTGGCCTTTGGCCTCACCGATCTCAATCCGGAGCGCCTCGTAGTTTCCCGCCGGGAATGTCACATCCCCGTAGCTTTTATCGGGGAACCAGCAGGTCGTCACAGCCGCGCTCACCGGATAATCCGCCCCTTCCTGCGCTATAACACTGCGGCTTACATCCTCAATCCCGTCGATATGTTCCCGCACCCAGTCTTTTGCGGCATCGGCGCTTTCTTCCTCCGGCATATTTTCTTCCATATACCCGAGGACCGCGTCTCTCACCTGCAGTTTCAGCTCCTGATCTTCTTCACTGTCGCTGTTGGCAAGCACATGGAATCTCAGCACCTCCTGTGCCAGATGCATCTGAAGCGCCGTCTGTTCCGCTGCGTCAGCCCTTTGGCTCGCAGCTGATGTGACCAGCGCCGCCAGCACAACAGCCAGCACAAAGCAGATCTTCACCGCGTGTTTTTCAATCTTTCCGTAAATCTTCTCCGCTATATTCATATGTACCATCCTCCATCTCTCTGATATGGAGAGTATGGACAGATGCCCGGAAAATATACAGCGGTTTGTTAAAAATTACCGGTGACGCAGAGTATCTACCACGGTATCCGCCTGATTGGCGATATGCCGGATCGTAATCTGTGTCGCTTTCTCTTTGTCATGTTCTTCTATGGCTTTCATAATCGCAGCGTGCTCTTCCAGAAGCTGGGGATGGCACTCTTTCTTCTTCAGGTACTCGATCCGGTAGCGGTACATCTGCTCTCTCAGATTATTCAAAAGCTGAATCAGCCGCTCATTCCCCGTAGCCGCAAAGATCACGTCATGAAACGCCTCATCTGCCTCCCCGATCGCCGTAATGTCATCGCTGTCCAGTATCTCACGGAAATGTTCCGCCGCCGCATGGAGATCGTTCAGCTTGTCCTGGTCGATCCGTTCGCAGGCAAGCTGGACCGCCAGTTCTTCCAGCGCGCAGCGTACCTCCAGTACATCCCTCAGGTTCTTCTCGGTAATCTCCGCCACTTCTGCGCCTTTTCTGGGGATCATGAGCACCAGTCCCTCCAGTTCCAGCTTCCGGATGGCTTCTCTGATCGGAGTGCGGCTCACTCCAAGCTTATTGGCAAGCTGAATCTCCATCAGCCGCTCACCCGGCTTTAACTCTCCGCGAAGGATAGCCCGGCGCAGTGTATTGAACACCACGTCACGCAGCGGAAGATATTCGTTCATCTTAACTTCAAAATCAATCGGCATCCTGATTCCTCCTCACACTATGTATACTGGTAACATAGACCTGTTTCGTCAATGCTTTTTCTCTTATGCGTTTCTGGGCCGTACGCGCCGCAGCTCTGCTCTCAAAAAGACCGAATACGGTAGGCCCGCTTCCGCTCATCATAGCCCCCAGCGCACCTGCGTCCGTCATCTCTTTCTTAATCTCATTGATCACCGGATGCATGGGGATAGTAACGTCTTCAAGCACATTTCCCATACAGGATGCAATCTGCCTGAGATTATGCTGCTCGAGCCCGTCGATAATGCCGTCGATGTCCGGATGCTCCACGATCTCTTTTGAATCGAGAGCCTCATAGACCGTCTTTGTGGACACGCTGACCGGGGGTTTTGCGATCAGTACGGTACATTTCGGCATGGCGGGAAGTGTCCTTAACTCCTCGCCGATGCCTTCCGCCAGCACGGTTCCGCGCATAATGCAGTACGGAACGTCCGCTCCCAGCTTTACGCCTCTCTCCATAAGGCTCTTCCGGGAAAGGCCGAGACGGAACATCCGGTTCATGCCGAAGAGGACCGCCGCGGCGTTGGAGCTGCCGCCGGCCAGTCCCGCCGCCACGGGGATATGCTTCTTCAGGGTAATCCTTACCCCTTCGCTGATGTGGAACTCCTCTTTCAGGAGTTCCGCCGCCTTATATGCGATATTGTCCCCGTTGACAGGCAGAAACTTCAGGTTTGTCACCACCTCGATACCCGGCGTGTCTTTTTTCTCTATTTTTACTTCGTCATACAGATAAATCGACTGCATAATCATACGCACATCATGATAGCCGTTTTCTCTTCTTCCAAGTACATCCAGTCCCAGATTGATCTTTGCAAGTGCCCTCAGTTCGATCTGATTCATCCTGTGTCCTCCATACTAACGCTGTGTTTTGTATCTTGTATACATTATTCTTACAGTATACTTACATTTTCTTTAAAAATCAACAATTTATCCCCCTGTGAGATTTTTTCATCATTTAGACCATTAATCTCTTTAATTCCGTCAATTGTTGTCATATATTTCTTTGCAAGGCTCCACAGATCTTCGCCGTTTTGCACAATATGGCCCACAATTCCCGGCTGTTCGGAGAGTGCATCCATATCGAGAGGTTCCATCCGTACATCTGTGATCGTCTCCGTCGGCAGGAGTTTCCGCAGAAATACGTCAAAGGACAGAATCGCCCTGACCTCTACAGCCTCGCTGCCCGCCAGCGTCACAGCAAGCTGCTCCACGTGATAGGCCAGACTGCTGCTCACCTGTTCCGGCATATCCAGATACTCAATCAGCCAGGAGAAGGGAACCATACCCTGCCAGCTTCCGTAAGGCTCCGTGTCATCTCCCCGCAGGTAGAGAAACGTCAGGTGCAGGATACCTTCAATCCGTATTCCCTCCGGGCTGTGCGTCTCGCTTTCCAGCTGAATACTACCCTGACTGTGCAGAATCTGCAGCACATCTTCCTTGAGTTCAGGCAGGGACAGGCGCTCGGTCACCTTACATTTTGACTGATTCTGCATCAGCAGCTCCTCAAGCACCGTCTCCCGGGTGTCAAACACACACTTCTGCTCAAGGGAATACATATCGCACAGAATCTCTGTCTCCTCTTCTTCATATATATTCATCCTCAGGCCGAGCGTGGCTTCGATTCCAAGAACACGCATCTCGCCGTCTTCGTCCATTCTGATATCGGACAGGGTATCCTCGAGGGTATGCTGAATATGGTAATACATATTTTCCGATACACCGTCACACAGAACGCGCCCCTCAAAAGGCACCGTCTGCTCAATCCAGTCTGCTTTTTCCTCTGCTGACAGATACATACAGAATACAAGCATCTCACCCCGGAGCAGGACCTCGTCCTGCCCCATCCGGATATCCAGCTTTCTGACGCTGATGTCCGTAAGGAGCATCTGTCCGATGCTCTCCTTGGTTCCCGGCAGGGTTATCTCTTCTTTGATCCGGTATGTATCTTTCTTGGATACGGCCAGACGGAGCAGGTTCATATTCCTTGTCTTCCTGCAGACCGGCACATCGCTCTCCACATTTTCCGTGAGCTCCTCATCCCGTATCCGTTCCCGCCCGATCTCAACTTCTGCCATAACCCTTAAACTCAGCTTGCGCGAATGCACAACGGAAACAGTAAACTCCGTGCGCACATTTCTCAGGTAAAATGACTCGTTTCCGTCGCTCTCCGCATAGACCATCTCCTCAAAAGGCAGCTTCCCCTCCAGCACCGCCGGCCTTGGATCTCCGGATGAAGTCATATAAAGAATCGTAAAGTATACCCTGCCTGTAATCTTCACATAATTTTCCACCGGCCTGATATCCTCGGTCCTCAGTTCCGCTTTTCCCTGAATAATCCGGCCTATGTCTTCTTTCTGTTCCGGCACGTTGTAATCCTCATCCAGATAAAACTGGTCAAAGATACTCTTTCCCTCCTGTGTGTAATGAATCGGCTTCCTGATCAGCTCCATATCTCTCCTCCTCAATCAAATATGACTTCTTTATCAATATATTCCAGCTGCACAACCACATAGGGAAATGTGGCAATCTCTCTGATGTCCTCCCCCTTTTCCGGCCCCATAAGATTTGTATGAATACACACCGTATTCTCTGTCTCATATAACTCCCGCACCGCCACACTGTATCCGGTTGTGGGCTGCCCGCCGTAGCCTTCCGCAATGTAGAGCTGTCCCTGATCTGCATAGACCATCCGGAACGGATGCTCCTTTTCCTCCTCAATCATTGCACTCAGCTCCTCCGGTTCATCTTCCCTGTCTAACACAGTAAAATCAAGATCCCGCAGTTTCTGCTCCTCATCGTATCTGCTGACACAGCCGGCAGACAGACCGGCAATAAGGATCGGCAGGATCCAGATGATGCAGGATGTTTTCAGCCGTTTCATTTCCCTGTCCTCGCGGCATTTTTCCATATATCATATGAAGCCGCCGCCTCAAATATGTCAATTCGTATTTATCGAAGGGATACCGCTGATATAGAAAAGTATATTAATCGAATAAGAGACGCAGAAAAAGAAGATACTGCAACACTATGCCGACCCGCTCTACCTCATCCCCTCGAATCCATGTAACGCAATATCAAAATGCTCGCCCATTGGAACTCGCATTTTAATATCGCTAACATGGAGAACAAGGTGTATTCGGAACGCTCCATGTCGATGCATAGTTTATGCAGTATCTTCTTTTTCTGCTGGCGCATCCGGTCAGTACACATTTTCAGATGCAGCGCCATTCTTCAACAAGTACTCATACCAATCGGAAGTGGTCGGAACTTTGTCGATAAAGCCCCCCTTCAACTGGTTTTCTGTAAATTCTGTAATTGTCGGAGAGATGCTTCCAATTGGGAAAACGCAGAAAATCAAGCGGATACAACCGATATGATGCATCTTTCGGATCAGGCGGGATTGTGATGCGGACGGTGACTGTGTAAGGTCGTTAGACAAAGTTAAAGCCTGTGATATGGTGTTAATCAAGCAAATGAAGTTGTCTGAGTGAAACGAGTTCTTCATTTGCTTGATTGCTCTTAGCCATATCGCAGGCTTGTTACTTTATCTTATGACCTGTAACCGGAGCCGGAAGCATTACACTCCCGCCTGATTCGAATACATGAGTCAATCCACTGTATCCGTTGGATTTTCGGATAATTTATCATAGGATGTCTCTCCAACAAACACGAATTTCACAAGCATTTTTCTTGTATTTTCCATATCCCGGCGGTATAATTGGTAAAGATGCGGATTTACTAAAAAGAGGAATTGAGGACTGAACTATGATTCGTTTTATATGTATTGTTATCTTTGTTGTTTTATTTCTGATTGTGACGTTTCCTGTACGCATCGTGGAGTGGTTTCTTCACAAATCTTCCCCTTATGCCAGTGATATCAGTTCGCTTCGTATTGTGCAGTGGGCTTTTAAAGTGATTCTCCGCATAACGGGAGTTAAGACAACTGTAATCGGAGAAGAAAATATACCGGATGAACCGGTTCTGTTCATCGGCAACCACCGCAGCTATTTTGATATTCTTCTGACTTACAGCAGATGCCGCAGACTGACCGGCTATGTGGCAAAAAAAGAAATGGAAAAATACCCCGGTCTTTCTTCATGGATGCGCCGCCTTCACTGTCTCTTCCTGAACCGGAAGAATCCGAAAGAAGGACTGAAGATGATTCTTGACGCAATCGATGATGTCAAAAACGGGATTTCCATCTGTATCTTCCCCGAGGGTACACGAAACAAAGGGGAAGAGCTGACCATGCTGCCCTTCAGGGACGGCGCTTTTAAGATCGCCACCAAAAGCGGCTGTGCGATCATCCCCATCTCCATGAACAACACAGCGGAGATCTTTGAGAATCATTTCCCTAAAATCAAAAAAACCCATGTAGTGATTGAATACGGAAAGCCAATCTATCCGGACCAGCTTGACAAAGATACGAAAAGACATATCGGTGAATATGTAGAAAATATAATACGCGAGACAATACACAAAAATGCAGAACTTGTACAAAATTAGCCGTTAAAAGAAATACGGGCAGCACTTACGCCGCCTGTATTTCTTATTTTATGTTGTTTTTCTTTTATACTATTTTTTTCAGCCATTGATACGCCGGCTCTTTTCCGCCGCTCTGAGCCGTCCGTATTACGCCGTAACAGCAGCGCCGCACTGTCTCCCGCAGCGTGATGATTTCTTCCGGCGATCCTTCTTTTTTTCTCTCCTGGTACATCCTCCCATAATACTCCATCATATCGCTGAGCCTGCAGATTACGCATTCGCCTTCCTTTGCCGGTATGCCATGAATGCTTATCCCTCCGGCTCCGCACCATGCACCTCCGACAATATCGCCGATATGGTTCACTACTTCCGCATCAGACTGTACATAATCCGGCGTCCATTCCCCGAATCCTTTCCGGCGGGTCACATCGGCCATCATATCCTCCACCTCACGGAGTACAGCGATCTCGGGCTTTGTTTTCTCAATAGGGACAAGGGCCGGATGGAGTTTCATCATGTAGTTCTGGTTTTTGAACTCCGCACAGTATTCTTCGTAACACTTTCGGATATCCTCCAGACTGTCTCCGCCCTTTGTGGCAAGCCGCCATCCTTCTGTCCGTATATATGTCATCCACCGCTCGTGTTCCAGATTATAATAAGCTTCAAGCTTTCCTGCCGTTTCTGCGGCAAAATCCACAGGGCGTATATATCGGCCGAACATTTCTTTCTCTATGCCGGCTGCGGGGACACGCATAATTCCCAGGCCCATCTCCCATAATTTAGAACCGATATGAAGACCGCTGGCAATACTTGAGCGCCTGTTGCTCTGCTTTTCATAGAAATTCTTTATTGCATTTTTCCGTTCTTCATCCCCTGAGTCTCTCTTCAGCCTCCAGTAATGAGCCTGCACGCCCAGTGCAAGATATTCCATGACAAATGCGGCTTCCGAACGGTTTCCGAAATACATCTCCCGGCTTCCGAACGGAATGATACCGTAATACAGAATTTCTTTTGATCTTGTGTTTTCGTGCATATTCCACACGGCCGCACGTTTTCTGCTGCTTTCTATATAAGCAGAGATCAGGGGGCTGCGTGTGCCGCCTTTCATATAGAAATATTTTTTCAGCCACATAGCTGCCCGGATATTATCTTCATCCTCCCCAAGGCATACCACACAGTAACTGATCCCGGGAAGCGTGTCCAGATAACGCTCTGCCATACTGCTGAATATATTCACCTTATGAATGTCAATCTTGTATCCTGCCTGCTCCTTAAAGAGCTCAGGGCATTCCTCTTCGATTTTTTTCCGGATCAGGTTCCCTTTAATATCAATCAGATGGATATCCGGCTCATAATCCTTCATCTGGCCGCACCACAACGCGGCTTTAAGAAATTCGATTCCTGTCTTTCCACCGCCGACAATCAGAAGTGGCAGACTTTTCCTTCCGCCTTTTTCTTTCCGATCCTGTTTTGCTTCACCCTGCTGCTCTGCTTCCGGCATCCGGATTCCCGAGTAAAGCGGATATCTGTACAGATGCTCATATACTGCATCCCTCATTTCGTTCATAAGCACTACCCTGAGATTTTCTTTTTCTCTTGCATCAAGCAGAATCTCTGCCTCCGTGTTCGACGAATAACAGTATATTGCAGTATTTTCCTGATTCAGCTTTCCTGATTTCAGCCATGGCGAATCGCCGGTCATATTGTCAATCATCTGGAGCGTGTCGTCAATATTTTTCTCATCGTCAGCCGATATATGGAAATATGCCGTATACCGCCTTTTGTTATTCAGCCGGAGCTGCAGCATATCTCCCGCTGCAAAAACTGCGTTCAGCTCCCGCGCCTTCTCCTCCAATTCTGTATTAATATTATCCTTTTCACTGGAACGGCAGAAAATAATTCCCTGTTTCTTTCCTCTGCTCTTCATCCCCCGGCTGAGTCCCGCCGCAATCTCCAGCGAACGGGAATTGAGATCTGAAAATATATACAGATCCTGATTTCTTCTGAACGTCAGACGGAGCCGCTCAAAGTAATTGGAAAAATACCGCAGTACCACGCTCATGGTAAATACCGGAGCAAGCAGGTACAGCAGGCAGACAAGAATCTTGTAAGGATAAAACATGATACCGAGGGTATCCGGCGAGAGCAGGTCCGCAATATCTGACACACCTGTATCTACCACGAACATACGGATACTGTGCGATACGCTCATTGCAAGTGCAAAGCCTTCCTGATCCGAGAGACACATTCCCGGGAAGCATATGGCAACGCACGCCAGAAACACTCCGGCTCCCAGATACCTTATCTCCCTCCGCGCTCTCCGTCTGCGGATAAAAAACACGGCTGCTCCGGCTGCAAGAAATACGACTGCAAGCCAAAAACATATTCCCCATATCATAAAACACTTTCCTCCCTCTGTTCTGTAATTTTTCTTATGGCATCCCCGAGCCTGCCCTCGTCTATAACGGTTCTGTTGATATATTCTACTCCCATCAGACGGCTCCTCTCTGCCCTGCCGTCCGCTCCCTGTACAGCTTCATCCGCTGTCCGCCTGTTCGAGGTCACGAGCACTGCCTGACCGTCTATGCCGAAATGATCGGCAAAATATTTAATCTCCGTGAGATGCGCCGTCTCCGGCACCGCCATTTTAGCAGAGATAAAATAGGTCTTCATGTTCTTTGTGCCAATAATGTCTATCTCATTATTGACAATATATCCGTCGTCTTTTCCGGACATCGCTCTGTTCCAGCTGAATTCGGAATTGATATTCAGATCGTCAAATATCCCCATCTCCAGACAGGTAAAATATATCATTGCCTCCAGAATATTTCCCTCTCTCTGAAGGCACGCCTTCACCGCTTCCGAGGCATATTTAAAAGTGATACGCGACCCGTCTTCTTCCGTAACAATCTGCAGCTTCTGAATCAGATTCTGGCGCCCTCCGGATCCCCGGAGGCCGTGTTCTTCCAGTCTGCGCAGGCCTCCGGCGATAAGCTCTGCCGATGCCCTGGATTCTTCTGCAGACTCTGACGCTGTGTGTCCTTTACAGAAAATATCTGCATACAGCGACCTGTCTCTTATCAGATAACAATTCTGCGTTTCCTGCATAGCCTGCATTTTTTTCTCATTGCGCTCAAACACATATCTGTGCCGGAGAGGATCTCTGTCCGCCTCCGCTGACAGTCTTTTCAGGACAGCAGCTGCATTTACGCTCTCTGTAGAGAATTCCACCGGCAGGTCGTCTTCTTCCCCCGGAAGCCGGTATGCACTGATCAGACCATTCTCAAGACATCCGGCAAAAACAAGATCCAGCCCGGTCAGTATCAATGCACGCCCGCTGACAGGTTGTGTCATATAAGCTTTATTTCTTCCTCTGTCACCACCGGTAAATATTACCGTCTTCTCCTTTTCCGCGCGAGCCAGCTGTTCGATCAGCTTTTTCCATCCGCGGGGTCCGATCTCCTTATATGCATTCCAGATCCCGTGATATCTTGAGCTGAGACCAAGGATGGCATTTTCCTTTCTGTCGGAATCCATATATGCCCCGAAAAGGTAAAATACTTCCTCCACGGTCAGGTGAATCTCTCGCGCATACATTTCCACTGCCGGATTATCAAGTCCGAGCAGCTTCCGGTTCTTGACCATGATTCGCTGCCTGCCCCGCAATGCGGGATATCTGGAAATTCCGTCCAGCTTCTCCGCATCCAGCCCGGTCACATCTACGGCACAGTCTTTTCCGGCACACGCAGTATCTTCCATTCCGCATACGGAAATTCTGGTACTGCAGCCCCGTGATCTCAAAAACTCGCTGTAGAAGTCCACGTCGATTCCGTCCCCGTCTACCGGAATAAACATAGTTTCTTCCGGTTCAAGGAACAGGGTGGAGAGAATATTCTTCCAATGGTTTTCTCTTCCCGGAAGATAAGGCCTGACTATAGTCCGTATCTTACCTTCCGAAAGGAGCCCCGGAATTCCGCGCACAATATCCTCATCAGATTTCTTATAGTCATGACAGGCATTATACTCGTGAACCACCCGCATCTTAATATCAAGAAGTTTCAGCTCTTCCCGTACGCCCCGGTCATATCTGCGGATCTCACCGCACAGCCGGAGAAGCTGGTCCATTGCCTGATTCCATACGAGCTCCGCATTGCTCTCGCCGGCAAATACACGTTCTCTGACCGTGACAAGCCAGCGGAACGCCTCCTGAACTCTCTGATCCGCCCATCTGCCCAGCCTGCGCTCCAGGCGGTCGCACAGTGCATTCACCTCCGGGCGTATTTCCCTCGTCTTTCTCATTGCTGTCCGATGGAGCTTCAGACACGTAAGTTCCAGATCGTCCAGTTCACTCCTCACTTTTCCGGACAGCTTCTGACTGTCCCACTGCTTTTTCTCAAGCTGTTTCAGACGATTCCCCGGACGGCTTGCCCTGAGACACGGATGAAGCCGGCGCTCTATCTCTTTAAAATCATTTTCTCCGGTAAAAGCATACTCTTCCAGTTCACTGTCCGTGGGAAGATCCCAACCGTTTATAACCATGTATGCGCACCAGCTTAAATGCTCCAGATCACTCAGGATATATGCGAGATTCTCTGCCCGTTCTCCCGCTGCAAATACTCTGCGGAAAAACTCCTCCCCGGGATTTTCACATTCCTTTCCGACTCCCGCCGCCCCGAGCTTATATCTTACAGACAGTGCGCATCGCATTGAAGACTCCATATTATAGACATTGTTTTCAAAAGACGCTCTGATCTCCTCCCACGAAGCCCGCTCATGGGTCCCCCTGTAATAAAATGCGTGAACATTCAACGCACGTTTCATAATTTTTGTGCCGAATAATTTTTCATCATAACAGGAGCATTTTCCTGCATCGGTTACAGGCGGGATGACAGTTTTCTGCCGGCGGGCGTCCTGTATCCTGATCTCATCGCCGGTATCATTCCAGAGCAGAATCAGATATCTGGATTCTATTTTTCTGATAAATGCAGCGTCATCCGCCAGCATTTCATCCCGGCTCTTCTCATACAGACGAATCTCGGCCATGGGTTTCTCACAGATCAGCGGTCCCGCCCCAATCCTGTCAGATTCGCCCCATATGCATTTATTTTCCAGGTAAATGTGAACTGTGCGGGGCAGCGCCGGATTTTCTCTTTTTAGCTTCTCCATAAACTCCTCAGCATCATCCGAACAGAGCCGGATCCGAAGCTTCATTCCAGGCATATGCACACAGGAAAACACCGCTTTAAAAAACGGTTCCCTTACAGGCTGTTTTCCGCATATGGCTATGTCCAGCACCTCCTGCCCGTCCTCATTGAGAGTATACTCATATACCGGCCATTTATCGAGAATGTGATAAGACTGCATCATATAATTGGCCCGGACATATTCCTTCTTCGGGATAAACTCCTGCGCGTCCAGCATTTTCTTAAGCCGGTTCAGATCAAGGCACATCTCTTTTGCCGACGGGTAGCGCATCCGGAACTTTCCGCTTAGGGATCTTTCCAGTATTCTGCGGATCAGAGCCGCCGCTTCCGGATCTTCACACCCGTGCCGCCTGCAGATCCGGTCCGCCTCATACTCATATTCTGGCTTCAGATCCTGCTCTGTGGGGAATCTTCCCATAAGGAGCTCAAAGAATACCAGTCCGAGACAGTACACGTCCCAGGAAGGTTTCAGGAAGACGGACTTATTCACGTCAAACCACTCATTCAGTTCTTCCAGTTCCGGCGGTGTATATGGATATGTCACCCGGATACTGTGCACTTCATCAAGATCACCCCACGGCACAATACTGTCTACGTCAAAAAGCTTCACGGACTGCTGTGACGGAATCCACAGAATATTGGAAGGATTCAGGTCAATATACAGATATCCCTGTTCATTGAGCAGCTGCACTGCCTCGGCTGTCCGGTACATAAGCCACAGCTTATCCGAAAGTGTCTCCACATGAGAGCGGGCAAGAATTGTTCCCAGATGCATATCACTGAGTATATAACACGAATCTCCGTACTCTGCCATATGATACGGGCGTACCATAACCTCCATCGCCCTGCTGTCCGAGAGTTCCGTCTGTGTCCGGTATGCGCGCCGGAAGCCATCCAGCATACGCTGATATGCCTTATTATTTTTGGTCTCCTCCGATACCAGAAGTCCTGTTCCGCTTCTTTGTATCTGAAACTTCTCCCGCCCGGATACCGGATAGAATTCTTTCATAATCATCCGTGAACTGTTTTTCTCATCTGCAAAGAGACGGACAATATATGTCAGGCAGGATGCACCGCTGCCGATCCTTTCTTCCACCACTGCCTTCTGCGTATATTTCTGTCCCCCGCCGGCATGGAACTTCAGTTCCAGCTCATCTCCGATTTGAAGGGATATTCTGTCTTTTGGTTCAGCCATCTGCGCTTTCCTTTCCCGCATTTGCGATCTTCCACATATTTCTCAGAGAATCAACAGGTGTATCTGTCTGGATCAGGTACGCCAGCATACATTCATAAGGATTCTGAAGGTAAAACGGCATCATGGCGCATCTTCTTAAATACCGGTTCACATATACCACAAAATCCTGATAAACCGCTTCCGGATCCGCCTCCATTACATACTCTTCAACCGGCTGTTCATCCGTATCCATGCAGAAATTCAGAAACGCCAGAGTGATAATGTCGCATCTTCGTACCTCGGAATTCTCCATCATGTTCCGTTTAAGCGTCTTCGCTCCGCCTGCCTGTTTTTGAATATTGGAGAATCTGACAGATGTGATCTCCGTCTCCGTAAACCACAGGCCGATCAGATTTCCGTCAATCCGGCGCTCGCTGGCGTCGAGCCGCTGCGCATCTTTTACATACAGGAAATCACGGAACAGTTCTTTCGTAATCTTATCTGTTGTCTTCTTTCGCCGGACCGGCTTTCTGTTTGATACGGCGAGAATCCCTTCCGGCTTATGTTCCATATACTGGACTTCTCCCGTCTCTGCAATAATCTTTCCTTCTCTGCTCGGCGTCACAGAATGCACCGGAATATCTCTCGATGCATCTGCCCTGCAGCGCTTCAGTGTCCTATATGTATATGCCCCGATCGAAAATAGGGTGCCTTCCGGTATCTCAGTCCCCGGACGGCACACTGCACATATATCACCTTCTGCCCGCTTCATTTCCCCCGCCCGGCCGATATATTTAAGAGTCGTGGCCGTACAGGCGCCGAGCACGCCGGCGTTCACAGCCGCCGGGTCCGGCCGCAGCGCTTCTCCCTTTCCCGCATATCCGGGAGTTGCCTTTTTCGACAGGCTGACAGCATATTCTTCCGTCCCCTCCACCGGTATCACAACTTCCACAGTCTCACGGCGCGGCAGTACTTCATCCTCTTCCAGCACAAAGTACACTTTCCGTTTTTCCCTGCCTTTAACTGCATAAAACACGGAGCCGGACGGCAGCACTATCTCACATCGGGCATCATATTTCACTCTCAGCACTGTCTCCGCATACTCTTCTGTACTTCTGTCAGCCTGCTTAAAAGCCAGAATGTCCTGTGCATGGTCTCCGATAAACTGCTGCATAAGCTCTGTAAATACAACGGCTGCTGTCCGGCTGTCAGGCACTGCCGCCTTATGCCATGCAAAAAAGCGCTCCAACTCCTGATTTATCGTTCCCGGCTCGCATTCTTCGGTACTGTACAGCCCGGTTTTCCCCACTCTTCTTTCCAGTATTTCCTCCATCCGGTCTCTCACATCCGCCGTACTGCCATTATAAATCTCCTGTTTCCCGCTTTCTTCGGGAATAACCTTCATATAATCCCTCAAAAGCGCCTGATAACATCTGTAATGTTTCTTTTCAGAAAATCGAAGCGCACAGTACACGAGCAGTTCCTCCGGATTATAATAATTAAATCCGGCGCGTTTTACGGCTTTCTGAAGAAGCTCTTCCACGTCTTCCGCCGGAAGGCCGAGCCCGAGTCCAAGCTCAAAGATCCGACCGGCGGCAGCCCTGTCAAAGCCGTCCCATGTCCTGTTCCATTCTGTTGTAAGCATCTCCCGGATATGGGCTTCCGAGCACTTTTCCTCCGGCATTCCGTTCTGCCGGAAAGTTTCTCTCACACGATTCACCAGTTCATCCGTAATTCCGCCGCAGTCTGTCCCTTTTTCTGTTCTTCCCTCCCACACATACAGGAGATATTTCGTAAGATACTCATACAGCGGAACAAAATGAAGTTTTCCCAGCAGATCATTTGTTGATTTTGAGGCGGCAAGATCTTCCCACTCAAGCTTCTCGCCGTCAAGCTCTCTGTACCAAGACTCTCTCTCCTCATCAATCACTTTTGTGTATCCGGAAAATACGCGGCCGTCTGTCATCTGCTTCTCCTTTCGCATAATCTATTATACACACCTCAGTATTTTTATTTTTTTCGTCATCTTTCCGACAGCAGCTCATAAGTTCTTTCAAACTCTTTTCTTTCAACGAAGTTAAAGTCCTCATCTGCAATCCGGCCTTTTTCATCTCTGGAAATCCTGTAAAAGACAATCACGGCATCCTTTGCCGCATACAGAATCGTCCCCCACAGCGGCGCCCGGAAATATTTATCAGGGTCATCCTCATGAAAAGTAAGCTGTTTGTGCTCCATGAGATATTGTATCTCAGGACACATCGGATCCCCGTACATCCATACAGATACTTCATTTGACCTCTGCTCGTAAAATTCCGCCGCAATATGACTGTGGTTTTTTTCAAAATATTCTGCACTGTTCGGATATGGCCTGCCGGAAGAATCAAGCTTGATGTAATCTCCTGTGTGTGCAATCTCACCTGTTTCCCCCATTGCCTCTGGTGAGAACACCTCAAAGCTTCCGTCTCCTCTCAGCCGGATCTCCCCTTCCGCCGTCAGCCCGTCCACCACACTGTTTTCTTCGCCAAGTCGATATGCCTGAACAACCGCCGGCCTTTTTCTTGCTTTTTTCATGTCTTCCTCCTGCGTCGCAGCATGACGCACCTTATTTCAGGAATATATATTCCCGCTCATCTGAAAGCGCTTCCTCGAACCGGTACCCCAGTCTGTCGAACCCTTTGATCTCCTCCGGATCTTCCACCTCGTTCTCTGCCATGAAGCGCACCATCTCACCTCTCGCCATCTTGGCAAATGTTCCCTTCTGTTTCACTTTTCCGTCCGTCATCTCACCGAATACAATGGTCAGATATGTATCCTCAGGCTTCAGGTACTTTTCCACACATTTGGAGTACTCTTTGGACGCCAGATTTATAATCAGACTGCCCTGTCTGTTTTTTCCGTTTTCCGTCCGCTCCGCCCGAACCACTTCCCGGTACAGCTTATCGCCCCAGAACCGGTACAAGTCTCCGGCGGCGGATGCTTTTGCCTGCATCTCAAGTCTGTAAGGCACCACACCGTCAAAAGGCTTCAGCACACCGTAAAATCCGGACAGGATCCGCAGATGTTCCTGAATATAATCGGTCTCCGCGCCTCCGAATACTGCCGGAGCCATATACTGGTACTGGATCCCCTCGTAGGCAATAACTGCCGGGGTCAGATTTCTCTCCAGATCCATTTCCTGAAATCTTCTGTAATTCTGTTCTGCAATTTTGTCATTGCACTTCCATATCTCTTTTGCCTCTGCATAAGATAGACTGCGCATCCACTCTAAAAGCTCCCCGGTCTCTTTCAGATAGACCGGAACACTTCGGCAGGCCAGTGTATCCGTATTTATATTCATTTTCTTTGCCGGTGAAATAATAATCCTCATAATATTTTCTCCATCTCAAGAATTTTTCTGATCCCCTGCGCCACTCCGTTATCATCATTGGATGCCACAATCTGATCGGCTGCCGCCCTGCACCCGGATGAGGCATTTGCCACGGCAAATCCGAGCCCCGCATATTTCAGAAGACCAGAGTCATTATCCCCGTCGCCGAACGCGGCGAGTTCTTCGCTTTTAAGCCCCAGATACTCCATCAGAAACGCCGCGCCGGACTCTTTTCCCGCATCCCTGTGGGAAATCTCAAGGAGCTGTCTTGCCGAGGAGGTGATATACACATCCCGGATATTTTTCTGAAGATTTTTCCACAATTTATGCTTCATATCCTCATTTTTTACCACAAGATCAATGCAGTCCAGCTCTGATTTATGCTCCTGAATATAAGCCCTCATATCTTCAATCGGCGTACGGGTAGCCTGTATGTAAGAAATGGCCTGCGGCATAGCGCCGAAACGCACCGGGTCAGCTACGTACCGGCTCTCCGCAAAAGCCCTGCCGTCGATAAACGCCTCGTAGGATATCTGCTCTTCCTTTGTATATTCACCCCTCATCCGCTCCGGACCGGTATACTGAAGAATGTCGTCTACGGATTCCGGCGTCATCTTGAACTGTCTCAGGCATTTCCTTTCGCGCAGATCATAGACCGCGGCCCCGTTGGATGTTATGGCATATTGTATCCCTCTGATTTCCGTGATCCCGGCCGGCAGGGAATCAAGCGCCCTTCCGCTCGCCACCACAACGTGAAGGCCGGCTGCAACAGCGCTCTCAATTGCTCTTCTGTTTATTTCACTCAAGTGGCCCTGACTATCCAGCGTCGTCCGGTCAAGGTCAAGGGCGATGCATTTTATCTTCATGTTCTTATACCTCTGCACGAATAGTCCAGCCCCGCTGATGGCTGAACTGCCGCTTTATATGTTCTGTATTTTAAATATTTCCTGAAAGCGCAGCGCTTCCTCTATCGTATTGTGCCAGCCGTCCTTCTTAAGGTCTACCTGCCAGCCGTCCGGAGTAAAATGGACTTCCACGCCCTCATTTTCCAGAAGCAGCTTCTGCATATCTGCCCGTATGTCGCGGCCTTTCCGTAAGGAATCGCACGGCAGACGATGGCGGCACGTTTGTAGAAATCGAAACTCATTGTTATCCTCTTGTTTTCTTCTGTTACTTATCTGAATTGTTACATACGATATATTTCTCTGTAATCTGCATGATCTTCTGCAGATTCTCCAAATCTGTCATCACATCGCCTGTCTCCAGCGAGTGATTTGCCCCCTCTGTGATATACAGCGGGAAACCGCCTTTTTCACAGCCTTCTTTTATGGCTTCGTGGTCCACCCACGAGTCTTTTGTTCCGGTGAATGCGATTCCCGGCTGAGTCATGAACTGAAAAGAGGCTTCCACCGGCGTGTAATAGATGTTTCTTGTTTTCAGATGATGCTTTCCCGCGTATGCAGAGGAAACCGCAGTGCCCACACTCTTCGAGATAAACAGGATGTCGTCATATGCAGAGAAATCCACGTCTTTTAAGATTTCTTCCGCCTGCTCCACTGCACTGAAGAATGCTTTTTCCATCTTTTCCCTGGAACCTTTCACTCCCTTGGGGAACTTCCCGTATGGCACTTCGACGATCTCGTATCCGTTCTGGGACGCGATCTTCTTGCTATAGTAGAGGAGCGGCTTGTCCGTGTGATAGCCGACGCCCGGGAAAATAACTGCGAGTTTTTTCATGGGTAAATACCTCCTGTAGTTTATTATAAAAACGGTACCATATAAACCGGCAGATATATGATCTCATCTTCAACTTTCAGGTCACCTGTATGCACAACATACGCCGTATGAAGCTGCTCATGATATCTTTTTCTGAATTTGTTCAAAGAATTCAGTGTATAGTTATTGCCTGATTTCACCTCGATAGGAGAGATATTGTGCCGGCTTGTAATCCTGCTCTTTGCTATAAGAAAATCAATCTCCATACGTGCATCCGCATCATCACGGGAAGAATTCGAGTAAAAATACAGCGCATGACCGGAAGCAGCAAGCATCTGTGCCACAATATTTTCCATAAGCATTCCCTTATTCACTTCCAGCTTATTAAACAAAAGTTTGCGATAAATCTCCTCCGCGACAAGACCATTTTCATCGAATGCATGGCTGATCAAAAGCCCTGTATCTGCCATATAACATTTCATTGTCATCCTGTCCATATTCATTCGAAGTCCGATATTAGGTTCCGTTGAATTATAACAGATGTTCACGATCATCGCATCGTCCAGCCAGGCAAATGCATCCTCATACTCCCGCATCCTCGCATCTTTTCTGATAGATGCAAGCCGGAATTTTTTCTCGTGTTTATTTAACTGTGCCGGTATTTCATCAAAAATACTCTCAACTTTTCTTTCATAACCCACTGCATATTTGCCGACATCGGCGCGATACAACGTCAGTATGTCTCTTTTTATCTGATCCACTTTATCAAAGTCTTTTGTTGCCGCATATTCCTGAACAGCCTGAGGCATTCCGCCCACGATCATATACTGCCGGAACCAGTCAAGCGCTTTTCTATGCATCATCTGTCCCAAAGACCGTCTCTTTTCAAAACAGTTCTCCGCAAGTCCCATCAACGTATCATTTCCCATGGCCCAGAGGAATTCTTCAAAATCCATGGGATACATTTTGATATGCCGCTCTTCTGATGGTATTACAATATCCTGTACATTTCTCTTGATAGAAATAAGTGAGCCTGTTTCCAGAAAGTGATACCGGCCATCCGCCACAAAATATTTTATTGCAGCTCTCGCACGGGGAAAAAGCTGCACTTCGTCAAAAACGATCAGAGATTCTTTCTCGTACAGCTTTATATTATAATAGGCTGATAGATACATAAAAAAGGTATCCAAATCATTCAGATAATGCTGGAACAGCTCTTTGACCTCGTCCGCCGCATTGTTAAAATCTACAATAATATATGATTTATATTCGTTTTTTCCGAACTGATCTGCAATATAGCTTTTTCCTACACGACGCGCCCCATCAATCAAAAGTGCCGTTCTATCCGCTCCGTCCTGCTTCCACTTCAGAAGTTTATCGTAAATTTTTCTCTTCATTTCGTTTGTTTCCCACATTTTCAAGATTTTTATACAGCTATTATATCACGTTTTCAAGATTTTTATACAGCTATTATATCACGTTTTCAAGATTTTTAATCGAATAGGGGCGTTGCCCGTCGGATGTACGCTCGTGCAAGCACGGCGTCCGCCCTCCGGGCTTATCGCGCAGTTCGCGGCATAGCCGCTCACTGTCCGTTGCCCGGCAAATGTCCACTCATGCAAGCATGGTGGCCGCTTGCCGGGCTTATCGCGCAAAAAAGGAAGAACTCCGCAATCTTGGAATTCTTCCCGTGTCTTTACCCTTTCAGCTCTATCGCTTTCTTCGGGCAGGCCCCCGCGCAGATGCCGCATTCCACGCACTTCTCCTCGTCCAGCTCCCAGATCTTCTCTTTCCGGTCTACATGAAGCGCTTCCTGCGGACATTTCTTCGCGCAGAGTGTACAGTATACGCATTTTTCTGTATCCACCACAGGCTTGCCGCCCGCCGCGGCTGCCGCCTCTTTCTTCTCTTCCTTCGGTTTCGTAAATGTCTCGCTCTTCTTCAGAATATCCGGCTCTGTATATCCTTTCTCCATGAACAGGCATTTCTTCGGACAGGTAGCCACGCAGAAACCGCACTGTACGCAGTCAAAGCGTTCGATCGTCCACGTTCCCGCTTTTCTGTCCACCCGGATAGCCTGGGAAGGGCAGGAACGCATACACAGACCGCAGCTGATGCAGTTCTCGATCTCGATGCGGATGTGTCCGCGCATCCGTTCCGGATATTGTGCAGGCTCGAAAGGATACTGTGTTGTCGCCGGTTTTTTGAAGAGATTTTTGATCACCCTTCCGGCAAATGTAAACATTCTCGTCTTTTTCATACTGCTTCTCCTTTCTGCCTAGCGTTCCGTACAGCTTACGCACGGATCGATGGTCAGGATCAGGATCGGCACATCAGCCAGCTGGCATCCCTTCAGGATTTCCACCATCGGCGGGATATTGCTCGTTGTAGGGGTGCGCAGACGGAAACGATCCAGATATTTTGTCCCGTTTCCTTTCACATAATAGATCGCCTCGCCTCTGGGCTGCTCGATCCGCATGAAATATTCCCCGTTCGGATTGCCTTTTACGGGCACATTGATATCTCCGGACGGAATCTTGCCGATGGCCTCCCGGATCAGATCAAAGGACTGGAACAATTCTTTCAGCCTCACCTCGCAGCGTCCGTAACAGTCTCCGTCAGTTGATGTAATCGGCGCCACAGTCAGATCTTTATATGCCCCGTATCCCAGCATACGTACGTCATACTCGACTCCGCTGGCTCTCAGCATGGGACCGACCGCCCCGAGAGCAACCGCATCCTCTTTCTTAAGGACACCCGCTCCTTTCAGACGGCTTTGTACGGTGTAGTCCTGAAGGAAAGTGTTCACTACAGGCTTTATATCCTTTTCAATATCCTTGACTGCCTCCAGCAGATGGTTCAGCATTGTGCTGTCCATATCTTTCTGGACTCCGCCCACCTGGTTGACCGAGTGGATGATTCTGCCGCCGGCTGTCTCGTCAAACATATCGAGGATCTTCTCGCGCAGCCGCCAGCTCTCCATAAACAGACTCTCAAATCCCATGGCGTCCGCCAGAAGACCGAGCCAGAGCAGATGGCTGTGGATTCGGCTCATCTCCACCCAGATCGCGCGCAGATAATTCGCCCTCTCCGGCACCTCCACGCCCATAACTTCCTCTACCGCCATACAGTAGCCAAGTCCGTGGCCGCAGCTGCATATGCCGCAGATCCTTTCTGCAATATAACAATACTGTTTAAAATCCCTCTTTTCTACAAGTTTCTCAAGGCCTCTGTGGATATAGCCGATACTGGGAACCGCCTGTACCACAGTCTCATCCTCCAACACCAGATCCAGATGTACCGGCTCCGGCAGAACAGGATGCTGAGGGCCAAAAGGTACGATACTTCTCTTTGCCATTTTCTCTACTCCTTTTTCTTAAACGGTGTCTCTACGTCGATCCGGTACAATTTATCCTTATAATCCGGTTTGATCGTCCTGATCTTCACGCCAAACAGCTGCTCCGCCTCATTTTCCTGCAGAAACGCACAGGGATAAATCTGTGTGATACTGGCGACTTCTTCAGCCTCCGCCACTTCCAGCCGGAGCGTCACCATATCGTATCTCAGACAGAAGGAATAACTCATCTCATATCCGCCCTCAATGCAGGACGCGCAGATCTGAACCAGACGCCAGTTCTCTGTCTTCATATGCACGACGGCCGGGAAAAATTCCGCTGCAGTAATCTTTCTGATCTCATTCTTATACTCCATCACCGTCACCTCCCGTCCTTAGCCATAGCTGCCTGTTTTGCATCCAGTATATCCAGAGCCTTGACAACTCCGTCGATAATGGACTCCGGACGCGCAGCGCAGCCCGGAACATATACGTCGACCGGGATCACGGTGTCGATCCCGCCTTTGATATTGTAACATTCCTTAAATACACCGCCTGTACAGGCGCAGATCCCGACTGCCACAACAACCTTGGGTTCCGGCATCTGGCTGTAGATCTGTTTTACCACGCTCTCGGTCTGACTGTTCACACCGCCTGTGATCAGCAGAATATCCGCCTGAAACGGATCTCCCGTATTGATGATGCCGAAGCGTTCGATATCATATTTCGGTGTGAGACAGTCGAGAACCTCAATGTCACACCCGTTGCAGCTGCTGGCATCATAGTGGAGCAGCCACGGTGATTTTGATACTTTATTCATAATTTATCTGCCTCCTGCTCACTTGTCCAACATCAGAATCAGTATATTCACTCCGCCGGCTACCAGTGTCACCACCCAGCAGCTGTAGAGAAGGGTTTTCCATTTTACACGGGCGCTGATATTATCCCACAGCGTCTCCATAAAGAAGATCACGGCACAGATCAGGATTGCCACGATCCAGCTCCACCATGTGCTGTTGATAAAGAACAGGCAGAAAATCCCGAGCAGCAGCACCATTTCGTAATATTCGGCAATATTCATGATGGCAAGCGTAGTGCCGGACATCTCTGTCGTCAATCCCTTTACCATCTCCTGATGGGCATGATGGCTGGTGGAAAGGTCAAAGGGTGATTTCCTGAATTTAATCGCCGCCGTAAACATAAAACCGACCAGAAGCCCCGGCATCCACAGGACTGCACTTATATCCGCGCGGATGATATCCGACACCTGGAAAGATCCTGTCGTCAGATAGAAGCCCACGGCAATCAGAAGCGTCAGCGGCTCATAGGCCATCATCTGCAGCATCTCCCTGCTGGCTCCCATATTCGCATAGGGCGAAGAGTCGCTGGACGCCGCCATAATAAGAAACATATCTGCGGTACTTAATATAAAGAGCACCATCAGAAGGTCTGCTCCGTAAAAGAGCATACAGCCCGCGATCATCAGGATCACAAGATAACTCAGATTCAGAAGAAGCTGTACATTGTTGACCGCGATCATCTCTTTGGAAAAAAGTTTTCCAAGGTCATAAAACGGCTGAAGGAGGCCCGGACCTTTTCTCCGCTGCATCCTCGCACTGATGATACGGTCCACTCCGTCCAGCAGCGCTCCGAGGAAAGGTGCCAGGATCAGGTAAGCCAGTACAAAAACTATTTTCACCATGACACACCTCCTATTACAAGACAGAATCCGACGACAAGCACGGCCGCTGCCATAATGATCGACGGGATCCGCAGATGCCTGCGCCCGAACTCAAAACGCAGGTACCAGTTGCTTAAGTACAGATGTTCATTCTTTCCATAACTGTTCATAAAGAAACGGTTGTCTCCATTATTGATACCGTTCATATAGATCGGCACGATCTCTCTGTGAGATCTCCTGCTGATAAAGAACATCGCAACCGGAACGATAAAGATGGAGACAAGCATGATCGCCATTGTCGTGAGCACGCTCATAGAGAGCACGTCTGTTGAATTGCCGAACAGGTCTCTTATGATCGGGTTCACCATCCATACCGCCACCATCGGGAGGAAGAGACAGAGCAGAAGCATCACCGCCGCATGGAAAAACATGGACACATATTCATCCTTGCGGGTCACATCCTTTACAGTTTGTCTCGGTATATGGAAGCAAAGCAGTTTCGCCAGCCATTTTGTCCAGTAGAACATAGTCGTGGCACTTCCGTATGCGATAAAGAGCACCAGCACCACGTTGCCTGAATCCACAAATGACTTAAGCGCCACCCATTTGGAAATAAGCATTCCGAACGGCGCCAGATACATACCGGCGATTCCGATTCCCATGATATATGCAAGCTTGGGAACTGTTATGATCAGGCCGTGCATATTTTCGATATCTCTGGATCCCAGCGTATTCTCCGTTGCACCAACCGACTGGAACAGCATGGATTTGCTGACCGCGTGGAAGATCATCAGGAAGACTGCCGCCCATACCGTCTCCTCCACGCCGATACCGGAACAGGCAACGATCAGACCCAGATTCGATATGGTGGAAAATGCCAGTACCTTCTTGGCGTCATTCTGCGCGATCGCCATCATACTTGCCATGATAAATGTAAGGCCGCCGATACTGGAGACAATGATTCCCACCAGATTTCCCTCAAGTGCCGGCGAGATACGGATCAGCAGGTACACGCCCGCCTTGACCATCGTCGCGCTATGTAAAAGTGCACTGGACGGCGTCGGCGCAACCATGGCCCCAAGAAGCCATGTGGAAAACGGGAGCTGCGCTGATTTTGTAAGACCTGCAAGAGACAGGCACATCAGCGGCAGAAGCGCACCGATATTCACTACCTCAAGAAGCTGAAGCGTTCCGTGAATCTGCGCCATCAGCGCGATGGCCACCGCAAATCCCAGACCTCCCAGCAGGTTCATCCACAACGCACAGAAGCTGTTGCTTACCGCTTCATCCGAACGGGTATATCCGATCATCAAAAATGAGATAACGCTTGTGATCTCCCAGAAGAAATAGATCCAGACCAGATTCTGGGAAAGGACCAGTCCGAACATCGCCGCAAGAAACAGAAACAGCATGGAAAAGAAAAACGGCTGTCTGTCTTTTACCTCTTTGTGGTGATTGTGATATCCTTTCATATATCCGACCGTATAGATACAGATAAATCCTCCGATAAATGCTATGATGATGCACATCAGGATCGTAAGCCAGTCCACCATCATGTGCGGTCCTTCTTTGACTTCCGCGGTAAATTCTGTATACAGCACAAGCGCCGTCTGTACTGCGGACAGAATAATCGGAAGCACTTTTCCGTATTTCACACTCAGGCAGATGATCAGGCACATCAGGAAAATATCCCCCGCCACCATCAGATGATCGATCAGCTCAGTCTCCGGATAAAGCATCCATGCCCGGGCTCCGCCATCGATCCAGTTCACGATAAAAATAACCGTCGTAAGCATAATAATACCGGCGCCTGCATAAACGATGTAACCTCTTGCCTTCTCATTACGGATGAACTGAAATAACACCGCCAGCACCGCCGGGATTCCAATAAGCAATGGTATCATTATCGTAATCCTCCTTTCACTCAACTCTCTTCTCTTAATTAACAGCTGTATGCTGAAAATGAGAAAAGCCTATCATAAATGTTATAATCCTCATTCGCAATTTTTACAATAGCCATGTGCGATTTTTTGTGTTTTATTGTGCAAAAATGTGCTAGAATGAACAGTGGCGAAATATCCGGTATAACTGTACCGTCATTATTTCTAAGATGCCGGGAGAAAAATACCTTTTATTTCCAATATCGGTCAGGAGGTTACACGATATGCACGAGCTCAGCATTACGGAGCATCTGCTCGAAGACTGTATCAGAGAGGCACAAAGACAAAACGCCAGAAAGATCCGGGTCATCCGGCTGTGCATCGGACAGCTGAAGGGCATTGTCCCCGACTGTATCCAGATCTATCTGGATATGCTCTCCGAAGGCACGATCGCCGAGGGCGCGCGGATCGAAGCGGAATTTCTCCCGGTGCGGGTGCTGTGCCGTGACTGCGGAAAAGAAGGCCGTATAACGCCGCATCATCTGGAGTGCCCGCACTGCGGCAGTCTGAAGCTGAAGCTTTTATCGGGCAGAGAATTTTATATCAAAAGTATGGAGGTAGATATCGATGGAGATCAAAGTACTGCATCAGGTAATGGACTGGAATGAGGACGTAAGCGAGGAAGTAAAAAGCACGCTTTCCTCTCATCATATCTGTATGGTCAATGTAATGGGAAGCCCCGGAGCGGGCAAAACAACACTGATCACTTCCCTTATTAATAAACTGAAAAAGGATTACCGCGCCGGCGTTATCGAGGGCGACATCGCGGGGCAGGTAGACGCCGAACGGATCGCTTCTCTGGGCGTTCCCACGGTCCAGCTCAACACAGACGGCGCGTGCCATATCGAAGCCATGAGTATTCAGCACATCCTTCCGGAACTTTCCCTGGATGATCTGGATGTGATTTTCGTGGAAAATATCGGAAATCTTGTGTGCCCGGCCGAATTCCGCATCGGTGAATCCGTGCGGATTACGATCCTAAGCATCCCCGAGGGAGACGATAAGGTAGAAAAGTATCCTCTCATGTTTACGGATACCGACTGCCTTGCACTTAATAAATATGATATGATGCCTTATTTTGATTTCGATGAAAGCCGGGTCTGTGCTAACTATGAGACTGTCAATCCGGACGCTCCTCTGTTCCGGATCAGCAGCCGCACCGGGGAAGGCGTACAGGACCTTGCTGATTTCATCGCAGATAAAATAGAGGAAGCGAAAGCATGAGAATCCGCATCACCGTAAACGGTATCGTTCAGGGCGTGGGGTTTCGGCCTTTTCTCCACCGGCTTGCAGAGAAATACCACACCGGCGGATGGGTGCGCAATACTTCCGACGGGCTGGAAGGCGTGCTGGACGGAGAACAGGACGAACTGGAACAATTCCTTGCCGAGTTAAAGACCTCCCCGCCGCCCATGGCACAGATCGAATCGGTGCATACCGCGCAAATAGAAACCGATGCAGACGGCCCGGAAGAATCCCGGGGTACAGCTGCCGGCTCTTCCGGGACATTTGTCATACGGGAAAGCCGTATCCGTCCGGGAGCGACTCTCATTTCCCCGGATATTTCCATGTGTCCCGAATGTGAAGCCGAACTTAATACACCGTCTGACCGGAGATACCGGTACCCTTTTATAAACTGTACAAACTGCGGTCCCAGATATACAATCATAGAAGAGCTTCCGTATGACCGTGAGCGGACTGTGATGGACGAATTTCCAATGTGTCCGGACTGTGCAGAAGAATACAGCGACATAAAAAGCCGGCGGTATCACGCCCAGCCGGACTGCTGTCCGAAATGCGGTCCTCAGGTTTTCTATCAGGCGTCGGAGCCGATGCGGGAACTGCCTGCAGCACCAGGACAGGATCACAATATCCCCGGCACGGCCGCCGGTGATAAAGCTTTCCGCCGAGCCCAGGAACTCCTCGCAGACGGCGGTATCCTTGCAGTCAAGGGGATCGGAGGCATACACCTTGCCTGTGATGCGCTCAACGCCGGAGCGGTCGGCAGACTCCGCAGGCGCAAACACCGTGGGGAGAAGCCTCTGGCTGTCATGTGCCGTTCCCTTCAGGCAGTTCATCGGATCTGTCGGATCACACCGGCGGAAGAAAAGCTGCTGACAAGCCCTGAACGTCCCATCGTTCTTCTCGAAAAACGCAAAGACTTAACGGATTTACAGGCCGTCCGGGCACTCGATGCACTCAGTTTCAGTGCCAGACTCGGGGTGATGCTGCCCTACACGCCTCTCCACACTCTGCTCCTGGACGGAATTTACGGCGGCCCTGATATTCTGGTTATGACAAGCGGTAATATACCGGGCTGTCCTGTACTTACGGATAACAAGTCCGCACTGAGTGCACTTTCAGACGTTACAGACGGCTTTCTGCTGCACAACCGCAGGATCGCCAACCGGTGCGATGATTCTCTTGTGGCTGAGTGGAAGGGGCACCCGTATTTTCTCCGCAGGAGCCGCGGTTATGTCCCCCGCCCGCTGGAATTCAAAGCACCGTCTGATACAGCCTGCGGAAAGATTGTACCGGATCATGAGAATCCCTCCGTGACTGCCGACGGCATCTTTGCACTGGGAGCCGAACAGAAGGCATCTTTTGCACTGGGACAGGACCGCCACGTGTTCCTTAGCCCTTATATCGGCGATCTGAAAAATGCCGAGACGTTTGAGCACTATACACAGGCAATGCGGACATACGAAAGGCTCTTCCGCCTGAAACCGTCCGTATATGTGTGTGACCTGCACCCTGATTACCTGTCCACCGGCGAGGCCCGGCGCCGCGCCGCGTCAGACCATGTGCCTCTTCTGCAGGTACAGCACCACTGGGCGCATATGGCGTCCTGCATGGCGGACAATAACCTGGACGGGCCATGCTTCGGAATCATCTGGGACGGCACCGGACTGGGAACCGACGGAAATATATGGGGCGGAGAATTCCTCACCGGAGATTACAGATCTTTTCATCGGGTCGGCTCTGTCCGCCCCGTACTTCTCCCCGGCGGAGACCGGGCTGTCCGCGAGATCGGAAGGATTGCTCTCTCCTTAGTTCTGGACGCCGCGAAGGACGCGGAAAATATATCTGAATTCACCTACTCCAAGGTACCGCTTCCGGAAGAAAAATGCCGGATGCTGACCGGACTCATAAAATCATCGCCCCGGACTGTTCCGGCAGCCAGCAGCATCGGACGTCTGTTTGACGGTGTATGCGCCCTCATTCTGGGACGTTCTGAAGTTGACTACGAAGGAGAAGGAGCCGCATTAACAGAAGCGCTCTCCCCGGCAGAGACTCCTGAACAGCTGACAGCAGCAGCCTTCCCCTCAGGATCAGCACTCGCAGAGAATTTAAAATACAGCGGCACGGCCGCTCTTCTGACAGAGCTGTCCTATCCTGTACAGTTCTATGAAGAAAACGGAATGCGCATTTTCGACACGCGCCCTGTGACACGCGCGCTTCTCGAAGATCTGGAAGAACATAAGGACAAAGGCAGGTCTGCCCTTCGATTTATGGCGACACTCGTGTGTATGGCTGCGGATCAGTGCCGTGTGCTCAACGCTGAAAGACTCCCTGTCGTTCTCTCCGGAGGAGTATTCCAGAACCGCTTCCTCCTCCACGGAGTCACTTCTCTGCTGGAGGAAAACGGATTTGCCGTATATACACATCGCCGGGTATCCGCAAACGATGAGGGCATAGCTCTGGGGCAGCTCGCCATCGCCTGCCGGAGACGAAAAATATCTGAAGAAGATGAAACAGTTCAGTCATCGGATTATTATATATATCAGAAAAGAGGATCATAACTTATGTGTTTAGCAATGCCTATGAAAATCAGCAAAATAGACGGCTCTCTGGCTCAGTGCGAAGCCGGCGGCCTCACCCAGGATATCCGCATCGACTTTATTACAGACGCGCGTCCCGGCGATTACGTTATGGTACACGCCGGTTTTGCCATTGAGAAAATGTCAGAAGAAGAAGCCCTGGAAAATATGGAGCTTCTGGAGGAGATAAAAAATGCTTTATGACAGCTATTTTAAAAAGCCGAAAGACGTACCTCTCCTTCTTGATAAGATCAGGAAGTACAGCGATAAGACCGGATCCGTACGCCTGATGGAAATCTGCGGGACACACACCATGGCGATCGCGCGCAGCGGAATCAGAAGCGTACTCCCGGAAAATGTACAGCTTCTCTCCGGTCCCGGCTGTCCGGTCTGCGTTACGCCATCCAACATGATCGATATGATTCTCGACCTGTCCCAGAGCCCCGGCGTACTGGTCACCAGTTACGGTGATCTTTTGCGGATTCCCGGATCTGTACAGGGCGACTGCCTTCTGTCGCGCCGCGCGGACGGCGGTAAAGTCGAATCCGTTTACTCCCCCATGGATGCGGTTAAAATTGCGGAAGAACATCCTGATACAGAAGTCATTTTCCTGGGAGTCGGATTTGAGACTACCGCTCCCGGAACCGCCGCCTGTATCCTCGAGGCATCTGCACGGAAGCTTGAAAACTTCTCTGTGCTGTGCCTGTTAAAAAGAACAGAACCGGCCATCCGCTCCCTCATTGAGTCTGACGATTTTGCAGTAAACGGATTTCTGTGTCCCGGCCATGTCGCTGCCATTATCGGAGCCGGCGGATTTTCCTTTCTCCCGGACGATTACGGCCTTCCGGGGGTGGTAAGCGGCTTTGAACCTGCAGATCTCCTCTGTTCCATCCTGGAACTGACAGAGATGCTCGCACGGGAGACGCCGGAATTAAAAAACGAATATACCCGGCTTGTGCATCAGGAAGGGAACCCTGCCGCCCTGGCATTAATGGAGCAGGTATTCTGCCCCTCTGTATCTGACTGGCGGGGACTCGGGCAAATTTCGAACAGCGGCTATCGAATCCGGGATGAATACGCACAATGGGATGCCATGAAGAAATTCGCACTCTCCCCCGCAGAGGAAAAAGAGATACCCGGATGCCGCTGTGCCCAGGTCATACGCGGCGTCCTGCGTCCCTCCGGCTGCCCCCTCTTTAAGAAAGTCTGCTCTCCGGATAATCCCGTGGGACCGTGTATGGTTTCCGGCGAAGGGGCCTGTGCCGCTGCATATCAGTACGAATAGCACTAAAAGAGTACTATATACTCAATTAGAACAGCAATACAAAATGAAATCTTGAAGTATTAAGGAAGACAGAGGTAATGACCATGGAAAACAGAATAAGAGATGACAGAATTACACTTGATTACGGAAGCGGCGGCTTAAAAACTTCGGAACTGATCGAGTCGATCCTTCTGCCCGCATTTGATAACACAGCGCTCTCCCAGCTTGGGGACGGCGCCATCCTAAACGGCAGTGACAAACTGGTATTCTCAACAGACAGCTTCGTCGTCTCCCCGTGGAGATTTCCGGGTGGTGATATCGGGAAGCTTTCTGTCTGCGGAACTGTAAACGATCTGTGCATGGCCGGCGGAACTCCGAAATACCTCAGCCTTTCTTTTATATTAGAAGAAGGATTCTCTTTCTCTGACTTTAAGGACATCGTCTCTTCAATCGCAGAAGAAGCCAAAAAAGCCGGCGTATCCATCGTGACCGGCGACACAAAAGTCGTAGATTCCGGCAAAGGCGACGGGATCTATATCAACACTGCCGGAATCGGTTTTCAGAGAGCCGTCCTGCCCGGAAGAACTGCCATCCGCCCGGGAGATGCCGTTCTGATCAGCGGCACCCTCGGCCGCCACGGCGCTGCAGTCATGATGGCACGCTCCGGACTGCTTCGCGGAGACAGCCCGCTCGTCTCCGACTGCCGGCCGCTGCACAAAATCAGTGCGGCCGCTCTTGAAGCCGCAGGCAATGATTCCATCCGTATCCTGCGCGACCCGACCAGGGGCGGAGTCGCTACCACACTCAATGAATTCACAGAACAGATGCCGTTCTCCATCGAACTGGACGAAGCATTACTGCCCATTGATTCCGCGGTGGAAGCCGCCTGCGATATGCTCGGCCTGGATCCGCTCTACTGCGCCTGCGAGGGCAGGATGCTCGCTGTCTGCGCTCCGGAAGCCGCTGATGCCGTCCTCAATGAAGTCAAAAAAACACCCGGCGGAGAAAACGCCGCCCGGATCGGCACCGTAACCGAGGAGCTGCCCGGCAGAGTCCTCCTAAAAACCCCAATCGGCGGCAGAAGAATCCTCGCCAAACTAAACGGAATACAACTGCCGAGGATATGTTAAACAAGAAAGCCATGCGGTGGGATTATTCCGGATAAGTAAATCTTTTATTCTTCATCAGATCATCTCTGTATTTTCTGATGTAGTACTTCGCTATATTGAGATTCTGCTCGGAGTAATTGCCGCACTGATCCGGCTGCGCCCCGGGGATCTCTCCCTCATATGATATAATAAAGTCACACATATGGATTACAAGATCATAGATATCCTCGGGATTCAGATCCCCGAACATCACAATATAGCACCCGGTGCGGCATCCCATCGGCCCGAAGTACACAATATCATCTTTCCGGCTGCTGTTTCTTAAATATGTCGCCGCCATATGTTCGATCGTATGGAGTGCCGGCATATCAACTACGGGCTCCCTGTTCGGCGCCGTAATCCTCATATCAAAAGTAGTAATAACACAGTCCCCGCGCTGATCTCTTCTTGAAACATACAGCCCCGGTAAGAGTTCCAGATGATTGATTGTAAAGCTCGCAATTCTTTCCATAATTTCCATACCTCCGATTATTTCTGCAATTCAAAACTGCACGATTTATAGTGTCACACTGGCGTTCTTACTGCGGCAGCGCTTCTGCCCTCTCTTGATAAGAGAGGGTACGACATATTATTATAGCGAAAGGCCCCTGAATGAACAAGTTATTTATAATCACCTGACGCTCTTATTTTGTGATATACTAAGAAAAGGTAACAACGGATACTGACATATCTTTTTAAGACGAAACGGATTTAACCGTTTCCGGCAGGTACATAAGATGGAGAATTTTGACATTTTTATTTCTTTTAAAAATACAGACGATGAAGGCCGTCTCACGGAGGATTCAAAAATAGCCGAGCTGTTATACAAGGAATTCTGTTCCCGTAGAATATCCGCATTTTACAGCAATATTACTCTGCTCAAGCTGGGAGAAAGCGTGTACAAGCGCTCTATAGACAAGGCACTGGACACAGCAAAAATACTAATTCTGATCGGAACAGATCTGGACTACATCGAATCCCGCTGGATCAAATATGAATGGGAGAGTTTTCACACGGATATCCTGAACGGTGTAAAAAAAGACGGAGAAATCATAACATACACCCAGAATATCAACGCTCATTCTCTGCCAAGGGCATTGAGAAGTTACCAGAACTGCAGTATTCCCGATATGACTATAAGTTCTTTCTGCACTTTTGCGGAAAATGTCCTGAAAAAAATTCTGACTCCTGCTGCCCCGGCTTCCTCTGTACCGCAGGTTCAGACAAATGCCGTGCCGCACACCGATATCACACAGTCACCTGTCCTGCTGGCGGCAGGAAAGCATCATAAATCTGTTTACTCATCAACCTATAAGAACGAATCCTCCCGCCTGAAGATACAGGCGCAGAACTCCGCTCCCTCGGATCGGATTGCACTTGATTATATCAAAGAACACGGGGGATTTCATGAGCATTCTGTCGTGCTCGATGCAGGATGTGCATACGGCTATGTGGCAGAAGACCGCTTCGGCCATGCAGACTGGGTGGACAGGATTCTTTGCATTGACAATAACCAGAGTGTAATTGAAAAAGCCCGGCAGACGCACACAAACCCGAAAATGTTATTTGAAGTAATAGATCTTGAAGGCGAAGATTTCAGCGAACAGTTCCGCAGTATTCTGGATAAGCACGGAATAGACAAGATAGACGTTATATTTTCCGCCCTTACACTGCACCACTTAAAGAATCCTAACCGGGTACTCCGCAGGCTGCGCAAATTTCTTGCCGGCGACGGAAGAATTATACTTCGGGGTTCCGATGATGGCAGTAAGCTCTGTTATCCCGACAGCGACCTGATGAATCAGATCATACAGAAGAGTCTGACTGCCGAAGGTGTCTCCGACCGGCTTAACGGGCGCAAGCTTTTTACCCAGCTGGCTGATTCCGGCTACCGCAATATCCGTGTCTTCAGCAATATGAAAGACTTAAGCAGCATTGACTATGATGACCGCGAAGCGCTCTTCAGGGAAAGTTTCGCGTACAGAAGTGATTATTTCCAGAAAGCATATGAGAAAGATCCCGCGGACATCAGCCGCCGGAATGAATATGAATGGATGAAGGCAGCTCTTGAACTCTTCGAACAGCAGTTTTATGAGAGAAATTTCTGGTATTGTGAATATGACTATATAGCAGTGGCGGAGAGATGATTCTCTCCGCCGCTTCTTTTGCTTTCTGCATAATTTGTTGGTATTTCGTTTTACTGTCAGTTATTCCACAGCACTGTGAGCAGACAGGTATTGTCATTATACTGATAGCTGACTCCGCCGGAATCCGCCCCTTTTACTTCCATCTCGTACTTCATAGCTTCATCCAGCAGCGGATCAATCTGCGCCATCACCTGATCAAACACATCAGGATCAGAAAACTGAATATCGGTTCGTTCAGCACCTTCATCCACATCAGCTTTCATAATGCCGAGAATCGGCTCCTGATCCGCTGAAGTGAGATACCTTCCTTCCATTCTGTAGTATTCAAGTGAAGTATCTGTACATTCCGGCACCGGAAACATCGCGTCAGGCGTATGCGTGCGCGACAGCATCTGCGTTGTACAGCAGAGATATTCATATGATGTGGTGTCAACATCCACTCCGATTCCTTCCTGATATGTGGGATCTCCCCATGTGGTATCAACACAGTAATAGGCGCCGTCGCAGTTCACGATATTCCACGCATGAGGTTCGCCTGCATTTCCTGTGACGTAGATACACTCCACTCCCATCTGATCAAGAAGATATTTGGTAGCTTTGGCGTATCCTGCACACACAGTGGTCCAGTTTCCGAACACGCTGTAGATATTCTGATTGTCCGGAGCTGACTTGTCATACTGAGTCTGATCCACAAGTGTCTCAAATACATACTTTACTTTCTCATAATCAGAGCTGCTCTCCGGAATACCGTTGACAATCTGCGAAGCCTGCTGCTCGATCACACGCTGTCTGCTATCCTTTTCCCCGCCTGTGCAGTTGTAGTTAAAGATAAACTTCACATAATCCGTATCACTCTGATAAGTATAGGAGCTCTCAAGCCAGAAATATTCCGGGTGGTCGTTCATAACGCTGATCAGGATCGGCTCTGCCTCTTCGTGGGTAATCCCTTCAAGTGTCACGGATTCCGCTTCTGATGCAGCGGCATCACGGATCTGGTCATAATATTCCTTCTTTGCGTCATCCAGCAGTGAATAATAATATGCCTGAATATCCGGATTTTCCGCAGCATCATCCGAAACCGGATCTTCCGCAGCATCTATGTCCGATGCGGATGCATCATCGCTGTCTGCATCATTCCCGTCATCCGTCACATCCGGATCACTTTTATCAACCGCAGGCACCTTTATATCCGCATCTCCACCGGCCGGCGGCGCTGCATTTAATGTCACGCCTCCGAAAAACAGAACAGCCGACATTATAAAATATCCGAAAACAGCTAGGATTCTTTTCATAATTTTCACTCTCCATCCTTTACAATGGCGGGAACTCCTGGAAAGGAGTACGTCTCTTTTCCTGATGATATGACAGAGAATATTTCTTCAGATACTGTATAAAACCACGTCCGTATTCGTCCTGCCGGAGCATTGTACGGATCTGCTCGCGTTTTCCGTAAGCAGTCTCGTTCAGATATAACAGATACTGTATCTCGGCCCATTTTGCCATTCCTTCATACACTTCAAGCCTGTTATGCGCACCGTACGCTTCTATAATCGCTTTTTCATCCCAGTTCTGATACTGCCAGATATGGGTAAGTTCGTGGGCAATCGTAGCCATGGCCGAGAGTTTTGGCGAACCGTTTTCAATATATAAGCTGTAACCGGTCGCATCTTTCTGCGCAAATCCGAGCACTCTTCCGTCAGGTCCGGGCGTAGGTACGAATTCCTCACCGAAATGTTTTGCAATCGTATTAGCATCGGTCATCCGCACTCTGATTGCAGCATTGATCTTGATTCCGTAGAAAATCTCCATATTTCTCATAACGATCTTAAAGATCTCCCGGAACTGTTCCCCTGTGCGCAGAGCCGTAGAGGAACAGTGACTGCACCGTTCTCTTCCGTCTTTCAGGACATCATACTCTCCGCCTGCCAGCTCGACGCCGCAGAAATCGCAGAAATGAGCACCTGTCTTTTCCGGATTATAAGATTTTGCATATTCCTCGGCAGCCTTCTCGTTCTCACGCACCTGCTGAAGGGGATTGCGGTCATATCCGTACTGCGCCAGATAAGCGGCAGTTCCGGTAAGATCAAGGAAACCGCTGATCTCTTCATATCCGTATTTAAGGAAACAATGCTTCTGATAATACGTCATCTCTTCTTCCGGAACCTTAAGCTCTTCATCGTCTCCTTCTATATCCGGTTCCTCTGTATCGCCTGTCTGTTCCGGCCTGTCTGCACTCTTCAGCACAGAATTTTCTTTCTTCGGCTCCTCGGGTTTCACCTCTTCGGAAGAAGGTTCTTCTGCCTCCGTCTCTCCCGGCGCAGGCTCTTCTTCTGTCCTGGGCTTCTTCCGGAAGCGGGATTTTATCTTCTCCCACATTCTTCCGAAGAATCCTTTCTTCTTTCCATCTGCCGGGTTCTCCGGTTCCGGCGGGAATTCCGGTTTAAATTCTTCTTCCGGCTCCTTCTTCTCCGGCTTTTCCTTCATCTTTATCTCATGCCATGCAAGCACTTCCGTGATAATCTGAAGATACCGTTCAAGGTTACGCTCCACAGACGCTATCAGTCCCAGATCTATCTCGCTGTCTTCTACGATATATATGCCCTCATCTTTCTCTTCGCTTTCCATTGTATACATGGCATACTTCAGCTGTTCCGGAACGCCGGTCCCGTCCTGAAGCTCCGTTACAGCACAGATATAGGGATATGCATCCGGATATGTGGTCCGGAAGATTTCATTCATAAGCAGACAGATCGTATATCTGATCCGGTCTGATGCGTTCGGAAGTATCACTTTCATGACAAGCTTATTCCGGTATGAGCGTTCCGGTATGCCGCTGACATGAATATGGCGCGCGGTATTCAGGTCATTATAAGAGTTCATTTCCAGATAGCCGTCCGTATGAACGTCAACCTGGCAGTACCCTTTGATCAGGCGTATATCACCCAACGTCCTGTTTCCGCCCACGTTGGTATCGTCTTTCCAGCTGCTTAAAGCAATATGTCTGATCTGACGGTAATATTTCCGTCCGGTGATATGGTCGGCCGCCCTGCGCACAACAACGCCGCTGTGCGGTGTGATGGATTCCACTTCATAGTATTTCCCTGCAAATGTCAGAAACTGTCCCGGAATGAGCGACTGGAATATATGGCCGTACAGTTTGGCTCCTATATAATATTTCTCGCCTTCCTCATCCTCTGCAATATAATAGGCATTCTTAAGCCCCCGTACAAACTCTGCTATCTCAGTCTCTTCCTCAACTGCATAGAACTTCTTTGTCTCTGTCCGGAATCCGTCCCCGAGCAGCACTTCTTTAAAATAGACCCTCAGGTTAATTTCATCAATACTGCAGTGTTTCCTGATCAGATCTTTCAATGTATCAACAGGTGATTCAAAACTGATACCGCTGACCATCAGTGCCTCGGCAATATCTTCCTCCGGCACCTGCTCTCCCGCCATCCGCATGAGGAGCTTCAGCACAGTATTTCTCTCCGTTCTTGCATAATCCGCTACAATCGTGGGGATCGCTTTCGGATCGGAAATAAACGTCTGTGCATTCTGGAACATATAATCGCGCAGCAGATAATTCTCGCTGATCACATTGATAAATCCCTGCTGTCTCGCTCTCGTGGCAAAGAGACGGATCATCTCAAAAAGATTCTGGAACTCGTCCTCGACAACAAGAAACGCATTCTCAGACACTGTGAGATCCCACAGATTGGAATCTGCCTGAAACGCTTTGTTAAAGCTTTCCTGACTGGACGGAAGATTTGTGTAACTGCAGATCTTGTTGTAATACTGACCCGCAATCCATTTCATATCCGCCACCGGGAACTTTTCCCCGCTGATCCACTTCGTATTTGCAATCTGATATTTCATGGCAACGGAATTTATCTCCGTGCCGATCCCCAGATATCTGGACACATTCGAGAATATCCTGTGATGCATATATTCGCCGTCCGCATCCCAGCACATCATAGATGTAATCGTGCCGCTCTGGGTGGTCGCCGCCACCTCTGTAATATTTGTCTTCAGAGTATGGGACAATGCGTCTACAAGTCCGTCACAGTTTCTGTCACACGCCGCATATACAATATTCTTTCCGGCGTCGAACCTGCTGATCAGCAGATTCAGCCCCATCTGGCCTGTGGCAAGCAGTTTTGACGGCTCTACAATAAATACAAAACCTACTTTGCTTAAAAAATCTTCATTTTTCTTCTGGATCTCAAAATTAAACAGATCGCTGAATTTCAGTATACCGATATCGGTTTCCGTTGTCTCAGCATCAAGGATCTCCGTCTTCCAGAGACTGTCTGTATTGATCTCGTCAAGAAGTCCCTGTTCGATCCAGTCTTTTACATCATCTGTGGATGAATCCCTGCCCATAACGATCAGACATTTCCTGTAACGCATAAGATGTCCGATCATTGGAATCAGGATATATTCTGTGAGATCCCTGTAAAACGGATCGCAGAACAGCACGCTTTTCCCCTGAACAAGCCGGATACAGCTTTTTACGTAACTGGGATCAATATCCTTTCCACTTTCTTTTACTGCGCGGAAATATTTCCCCAGATTGGATACTGCAGGATCCCCGCTCTCACACATCTCCTCCAGTGTTTCAAATGTAGGAGGCACTCCGAGCCCGCCGTCTATTGTGGCGTCGTACAGCACATGGTCTTCAAACAGGCTTTTCAGGACATCCCTGAGCAGTCCGTAGTTCGCCATTCTGTAAGCGTCCTCGTCCTCTCCGAGGATATCTTCCACAAATTCCCGTCGTGTAAGTCCCGACAGAAAACTTACCACTTCTCCGATTATAATCACTCCGAACACCGGATAGAAAGCTGTCCGGAAGAACACTGCCTCCGGGAAATACTGGGACAGCACAAATACAACGCTCGAAGCAGCCGTAGCTGCAATATAAATTCCTTTATAGTAAAACCTGACTTCACCAAACCGTGGCTGCACAAACCACTTGTCCAGTTCCCTGTCATACTCGTAAAACCGTCCGGATGTAGCCTCCATCAGATTTTCCGATCTTCCCCATGTTCGGTCCAGTATCGGGAGTGCAATCACTTTTACAAGAAGGAATCCAAGCACCATAAGGGCGTTCACGATGTAGACCAGATACTGCTCCAGATGAAGTCCGCCGATAAAGGGAAGCAGATCTTCCAGAAAGCGGATGAACCTTGTAATCTGTATATAAATATCGTTCAGGAAAACCATGACCAGTATCCCGTATATCAGGGCAATTCCCGGCATCACAAACTGCCTGGCCCGCTCGGTCCGGTTCAGGTTTACTTTCATCGCGGCAATGCACAGAAGGACGAAGGAAGCTGTGCAGAGCACAATTTTAATAAGATATATGATCTCTGTCATCAGTCTCCCCCTTTCTCTTCTTCATAGATATCTTCCCTCTCGATTGTAAGTCCGGCAATAAACCTGTACGGCGCTCTTACCAGATCTCCCGCAGTATTCAGCGGAATCTCTGTCCTGCCGCCGTCCGCCTCATAATAATAAAGCGCATTATCCTGCGGAAGTCTGTCTTCATCAAAGAAACGGGTCACATTTTTTTCAAAATCCGCAGCTCTGCGGATACCGAACACCGCCGCGATCTCTTCATCCCGCTCAATCGACAGGGCAAGTGCCTGTTTATGTACGCGGAGCTTTGATACTCTGGAAGATACCTTGTCGCTCTTTTTTGTCGCGCCGGCATAAACAGACTGTGCTTTCATAAATGTGCACAGCACGGAAAAGTACTGTTCAAACTTTCTGGCGGAACTGTTCACATTATTGACAAGTTCCTTTATCAGACTGTTAAACCGCTCCATACTTCTGATCAGCTTTCTCCTCAGCAGGAAAAGCGCGATCAATCCTCCCGCTGCCGCAAGGATCACCGTTGCCGCGGTAAGCCCGAGGGATGCCAGAAGTTCGCTTCCCCCCAGCCTGAGAGAATTAAATATATAAGGGAAATATCCGATCAGATAGATCAGGAGAAAGATCAGCCCTGATCCGACTGCAACACCTTTTCGCATCCTGGCATCAATGTCTTTCTTCACCTGCCGGTCAGTTTTATTTAATTCCTGACGAATCCTCTTCTCGTCAATTACGCTGTGTGTATCGCTGGTTAACACCTGAAGTTCCAGTACGTCAATCTCATCTTTCAGGTCAGCGATCTGAAATTTATCAAGTTCATACTCATCGTCAAAAAAGCTCTCCGACAGACCTTTCACCTGCTGTGACGCTCTGTCTATGGCCCGCCGCGGAGCCTTCAGGAACTTATCGATCCCCGCCTGCTTCTCCCGGATCTGGCTGTTCCAGTACATCATCTCATCATCCGGGCATCCCCTGCTGAGTCCCACATGGCCAGTATTAATTAACAGGTCTGTTCCGGATGTTCCCTCAAAAACAACAGGAATATGCTGCTTCTCAACAACATCTTCCTCCTCTTCAAAGGAATACTCCGGGCGCATCCTGAGCCTTTCCTGGACAAAAGCATAGGCTGCCTCCATTTTATTGAGATGTTCGTTAAGTACATCCGACAGTCCTTCGTCCGAAATCTTGACCCCGAGCCGGTAAAGCTTGTATGCCTGAAGCGTGCTTGCCGGGATCGGATTTACCGTAAGTGTAAGCACAGCCAGCCAGAATTCCATCAGTTCTTTCATATACCGGCTGTTTTCCGGATTTGTAAGTTCGCTGCACAGAAATCTGCAGATTCCCGGATAATTGTTCCGCCGGCAGAAGTCGGAACTTTCCATCTCAAAGGGCGATTTCCACGAAGAATAGATATAATCCTCGTCGTCCGGATGTCTGCGTGTTGAGACAAGATAAACCTCCTGCGGGCGCACATCGAGAAACGAATATTTTTCTTCCAGCGCCTTTCGCGCAAGAACCGTCTCCTCGGGCACTTTCTCTTCCAGATAGATCCTGCGCAGTTCGTCCTTATACCTGGCCGCCAGCTCATAAAACTCTGTCTCCGTAAGTTCCGATGCCCTCACCCTTTTTGTCTTTCCGGTTATCTCATCCGTATATTCATAGCCGTCTTCAAAGTTTTTAACCGGCGAGGACGGATAACCGCACAGCATATGGGTGAGCCGTATAATCGGAACACTGCTCGGATGCGGAGGCTCGGACGGATCCTGTGCCTCTCCCGGATAATCAAAGGGATTCTTTTCATCCGGCACAGGTCCGTTCTTCCTGCCGAAAGCCGGCTCGGTATCTACAATAACAGCTCTCCACTGCAGCCGTCCTTTGATCAGCTTATATAAGTCGGGAACGGATGCCGTAAGATCCGTCCCTGACTCATTCCAGTCACAGAAGCTGACCAACCCCTTCTCGGTAAACGGCCTGAACAGGAAACGGTAATCTTTCAGCAGATCCGATGAGTGCTTACTCAGTATTATCACTGTGTGCATTATTTTCACCGCCTTCGTATCCTGAGGATCACTCTCGTCTTACTCTTGCATCCTCGATCATTGTCTGGATTTTTTCATAAAGATCATTTAAGCCCTTGTTCTCGATCTCATTTGACGCGATCTGCATCAGGTCATCCACATAATCGCTGAAATTATCTCTCCAGTTTTCAAAGTACCAGTCCACATTTTTGTCAAACTTTTCAGCCTGGTCATATACAAAGTTGCCGTATACCCAGTCCAGATCATCGCCGAGAACAATCGTCTTCATATAGTCATACACGAAAGCCAGAGCTTCCTTCATAATATCCTTGCCTACTTTCTTGTCAAACTCCGCTGCAGGCGTGGACACCTTGAGGAGCAGCGCCAGATCGAAAAGAGTCAGGCCGTCTTTCTTAAATTCTTCACTCTTAAGTTTTCCAAGATGTTTATGGAGCAGGCTTGTCTCGAATGTGATCTTTCCGGCATTATTTCTCTCCATATCAAACTTCTTGTTCATATAGTTTATGATCGTGCTGACGACGACAGGGTTGATGATAAGCGCATCCAGCACCTCATAATAGTGATCGCACGGCGTGCCGTTTGAAACGACAAATTCCTCTGTCTCGATACCGTTAAGCTGCAGTCTGTACAGATACTTTCCTTCCGAGATCTTCCGGTAGCTGATCAGATTGAACAGAAGTCCCAGCACAAATGCGCGGTAAATCTGTCTCTCCTGGCGCTCCTGATTCTCATCATCCAGATCCGGCAGACAGGAGATAATGTGCCAGCTTCTGTCAATGTGCGGCGTGATCACCGGTGTCTTGTCAGACTTCGGCTTGATCTGGCTGATCAGTTCGTAATATGCTTTGTAATATTCGCCTTCACATCTGCCGTCCGCCTCATTTGCCGGTGCAAACTTGGACAGCCCGTTCGCTCTCAGGCCGTAGATCGCCTGATAGAACATGATCATGTTAAGCGGAATATCCTCATCCGGATTACCACCGTAGTTGCCCAGCTCTTTCGCGATCAGGGCTGATCTCGGAGATCCGTCTTTCGGATCCAGCTTCTTACTGTACGTGCAGGCGGCAATCGGCTCTTTCTGCTCGCCCAGCGGACGCTCGATAAACGGATTGGACAGGTTTCGAGTCTCTGCAATAACCCTGCGCACATACTGCTCGATTCTTCCGAAATCATATTCATTTTCTTCGTATTTTGCCTCTCTCTCAAGAGCGGACAAAACATCCATATCTACTGTACTTCCGTAAATCTCCATCAGCGATTTCTTGAAATAACCGATAATGCCGTCCTCGAAAAGCTCTTCAAAGTAACCGCCGTTTTCCGGTTTATCCTTCATCATAGAATAGCTGCGGACTTTCGTATAAATATCTTCCGCAAGCTCTTTGTCAATGGTGATCGTATTTCCTGTGTACGGCATCTCTTTCAGAAGATGATCCAGACAATTCGGCGTAGCGCACACATATCTCGTCGTTCTCCCGGCTGTATTTCCGTATTTCTTACGCAGTGAGAGGATTCTGCGGTCAAGCTTGTTGATTCTGTCCTCAAATGATGCATAGAACGTCTGGAACGCATCGCACAGGCTTGTCACATAATCGATGCCTTCACGGAACACTTCGGCCAGCACGCTGCTGGTGCGGAATTTATCCACCTCGCTGATGTAGAATCTGAACTGGTCCTTCATCTCCTGCTGTGATTTTCTGTCAATCTTCCGATCCGCCAGCTGATCCACTGTCTCTGTCTCGTCCGTCTTCGGATCATCGAAAATATTATAGAAATCCTCGAAGAATTTCTCTTTCTTGTCATTCTCTTTATCGATCAGCACTTTTTCCTTCTTCAGAAGCTCCAGCGCCTGATAGAGGAAATATCTTACTGCGTTCGGGTGAATGAATGTGCCGTGCTGGTCTCTGAGGTATGTCTCCATCTGATGCGGCAGGCGGTCTTTTGTAGCAGAATCATTCTTCGCTTTGAAGATCGTATAGGCGATGGTTCTTCCCGTATCCTCGCTGCGCTTCATGACCATATCTTTGTATTTTTCTACTTCACCGAAAGCTGTCTGCAGATCCTCTGTTGTCTCCCTCTTTCCGACTTCTATGTCGTTAATCAGCCCGGATGCCTGCTGTTTCTGGGCATCCAGATCCATCTGGCCGGTCATGGTGCTTTCCTTGACAAATTTCTTAAGCTGAGCCACATACTCTGTCCATTTGTCGCTTACTTTCTTATATCCGCCGTCGTCATAAATCGTGCAGGCTTCTTCGATCGCCTTTGCAAACGGATCTTTCTGTTTTGCGAGCTGATTGATAGATTCTATGTAATCGATGGACGGATTCACATCACGTACATGGAAGCCCTGGGCGCGCATCTCGGAATTGGCAAGGCACTTCTCTCTGTACATATCGTCAAATACAAGCCACTGTT
Source organism: uncultured Ruminococcus sp. (assembly GCA_904377845.1). Classification (GTDB taxonomy): domain Bacteria; phylum Bacillota; class Clostridia; order Lachnospirales; family Lachnospiraceae; genus Mediterraneibacter. Next base: position 54,544 of record CAJFGR010000005.1, read on the forward strand.
TTGAAACACATTCTTTTGCCCAGTTGAGCGCGATAAACTCTTTTACATCCTCCGTCGGATAGATCAGCATGGCCGATCCCGCGCCTGCATAACGGTTGCGTCCCCGCTGGGCGCAGAGTTCACGGATCGTATTATCCTCCGAAGAATTGCTTCTCTTGTTCATCGGCCCGATGGACTGTGAGTAAATACAATTTGCGGCATGATCCAGATACTGATTGAAACTGTTCAGCTTCTTTCCTTCTGTGTTCTGCGCATCGAAAAGGAAACAGAAGTCATACGGACGGACGTCATACTCTTCCACATCGTTTGATCCCACTCTCGGGAATTCAATCTTCACGGTTTTCTCATATTTATCCGGAAGTGTCTTGTCACCTTTCATAAGAAATGCGTCGAGCTCGCGGAGTGCCGCATACGCATTGCATCTCAAATTGTTCCGCTCCGTCTGTCCGCGGATTACTTCGTAAAATACTTCGGGAAGAATGAAAAATCCTCTCGTTATGTTTGCACTGGCCTGAAACTTTGTGGCAAGGTAGTTTTTCAGATAAAGAGCCACCGGAAGGATCAGGCCGGATCCTGTTCCGCCTGCAAGAGAACTTACAATCACCACGCGCAGAGCCTGTTCGCCGGAGTTGCCTTCCAGCTTGTAAAGATCTTCGATCGCATTGTGCAGCGGCTCCATATTGCCGGCACGGATCGCCGTGTCAAGGGCAAGCCTTGAGATCGCTCTCACCTGCCCGGCCCCCTCTGTCAGCGATTTGCTGTTGAGGATGCCGTTTACCGGGAACCATGTGTCCCTTGCATGAGTGTCAATGTTCAGGTATTCGCCTACCGTCAGCTTGGTGGATGTCTGAATCGTCCTGATAAACGGATTCTCCGCCTGAATCTCGCGCAGCTCGTTGATATCTGTGTCAAATACTGCGAATCCGATGTGTCTGCGCTGTTCTTCCGTGACCATTTTGGATACACGGCATACGATTTTGGAACCGGTTCCTCCAAGTCCTACTAATAGTGTTGGTGCAATCATTTCTCTTTCCTCCTCACTGAGTATTTTTTACTGCTTTTTCTGTTACTTTTTCTTTTTCCCTTTATTTCTCTTTATCCTTCCGTCAGCCGTACGCTGCACGTTAGGGATGCAGGTATATGTAAATTCCGGCGTCGATACGACGATAATCGTACTTGCCGACATTCTGTAATTTCCTTTGTAATTCTCCGGAATCGACATTCCGTTAAATGTAATATCGTCTTTTCCCTGGAAAGCCTGTGTATTCAGAAGCCAGATGCTTCCCCCTCCCGCGGCTTTCAGGCGCGCCGTCTTCTTAACCGGCGCCGGAGAAAATGTAAGTCTGCCGGTCTCTGCCTTATAAGGTATGAGCATTGAGATTATATTCTTCTCAAAATTACCCTTCACGACCATATCGTGAATCCCGATCTTTTCCGCCGTACATTCAATGCTCGGTCTTTTCTTCATCTTCCGCGGAAATCTTTTCTTGAACGGTGGAACATATCCGAGTATAAGGATCAGAAGAATCAGACATACGGTTATCTGTTTCCAATATTTCTTCAGATAATCTATCGGGTTCCTGTCGTCTTTGATCTCCATCGGTACATTTTCCGACTTGCCGTACTGCTGCCCGTCTATCTCTGTCGATACACTTACTGTAATATCCGCCTGTCCTGTTCCCGTAGAAAACATATCACCGTCTTTATACTGAGGAGTGATCACCCATGTTGACACTTCGTCCCCGGGCTGTATATCCCACTCAACCGCAAAATCCGCGCCTTCGCTGTCCCTAGCTTCCACTTCAACTGATGCGCTCTTCCACTGTTCCTCTGTCAGCGGTTCACCGTTTTTCATAGCGGTCACGGTCATACTGCCGGAGCCGTCCGGAATCTCTTTGAGTGAAACAGAATCGGGCGAATCCACCGTCATATCAAGCGTACACACCTGGAATGACATATCGATATGATCTGTGTAATTATTCAGATAGGTCACATCCGCCGCAATCTCCAGCAGATCGCCGTCCGCCTGAATCTCCACCGACTGATAAGCGCCGGTGCTTCCCCCCAGCCCGTATTCCTCACCGTTTACAGTAAGTGAATACTGCGGTTCTCCGAGAAGCGATGTATTCTCAATAAATTCCCCGGTCAGCTGATTAACAAATCCGACTCTCACATCGTAGGTTCCGCCCTCAATTGTATCGGTATCGACCTGCTCATCCCCGCGGTAAAGACCGACGCCGAACTTTACATCCGGCTCATAGTATACTTTCACAGAATCAGCGCCTGCCACATCCAGCGTGTAATCGCCCTCCATGATGGCAGATGCATCGGAAAATACAGCCACCTGTCCTTTCAGTGAAGTATCCTTTGTCGGCGTCTCTGTCACGAAATCGGTCAGGCCTCCGCCATCCGTGCTGCTGCAGGAGACTTCGTAATTGCTCTCCATATTAATCTCGCTGCCCTCTTTGTTCTTCAGGCTGTTGATGCTCACATCACTGCCCTGGGCGAACACGATCAGCCGGCTTAAAGGTATATCAAAAGTAAGACTTCCGTTGTCTTTTAATCCCGTATATTCATTCCGCTCAAAAATACGGTTGCTGATCACCGCAAGTTCATTGATGACCTGAGAACTGCTCTCCACCTTCTGTGAATAAAGCCCGATTTCTTCATTGGCATCCGCCACAGTCCTGATATCACTTCCCATAGCGAGATACTGAACATACATATTATCCCGCATCTGGGCTTTCTGCTCCAGATCTGTCTGCAGGTTCGTAGCAGGAAGGTCGCTGTCGAAGTCTCCGTCCGTAAGTACAACAAGCCACCCTTCGGAGACACCGCCGCCATCAAGCAGCGCCGCCAGTTCATTTGCCGCTGTATTCACCTGTGTATAGGGAGTCCCCAGAGGCTGAGGTGTGTACATATTGTGAATCTGATCTATATCAGAAATTGATTTTACCGTGATTGATGAAGTCGCATCCGATCCTCCCGTCGTCACGTTATGCATCGGAAATATCTTCATCTGGTCACCGCTGTCGTAATTCATCATTGCGGCAAATACTTCCATCGCATAAGTTGCCTGTGACCACGCCATATTTCCCGGTCCGTACATACTTCCGGAATTATCGAACACAACATAGATTGCTCTTGCTCCGCTGTCCTTTACCTCCGCTGCTTTCGCCCCCGTGCCGGGAGTCAATATTGAGGTAAAAATCATTACCAGAAGCAAGAGCCCAGAAATTATCTTTTTCATTTCCGCCCCCGCCTTTTGAATAACTTAAGATTGTTCTGTCTCAAAATTATCAGTTTTTCGACAAAACACACATTTATTATAATTCCGTATACAATAAATAACAAGTTAATTGCATAAAAATCCATTGATATGTATGCACTGTCACTGATAATTTATATCAGAAGCATATCAGACCCGCTGAAAATAATTTTTTCATATCTCCCGGCCGTAATATACTGTATCAACTCCCGGGCCCCTGTCATTCTCCAGTCTGCATAAAAGTTTATACCCCCGCTGCGCCAGCCCGTGCATATGGGCATCATTTTCCGACCAGGTTCTTGTAGATATTCTCGGACAGCCGCAGACCTTTGTCACCTCCGACTCCATACAGTCGTACAGGCTGTTCATCACGTGCTGCCTGCGGTAATCTTTCCTCACGCAGATCGTTGTAATATAAAGTGATTTGCCGAAACTCTGCAGCGCGTCACATATATAATCTTTTTTAAATGTCATATATCCGGTCATTTCTCCTTTGTCATCAAAAGCCAGAATAAAGTACTGCTGTATCATCTCATCAAAATATACCGTCGGGGTTACAGTCCGATCCTCCTCTGATGGATTCTCTGTCCTGAGATCTTTCTGTACCGAACTGTTTCTCGCCGAAAGCGGCGGATAGAATTCCCTGTCACACTCACAGAGAATGTCCCATATCTGTTTCTTTTCTCTCTCGTCTGTTACAATGCCTCTGTATTCAATCCTCATCGTCCTGACTCCTTTCCTTTTTTGGTTTCTCTGCAAAAATATACAGTCTGTGTGAAGATTTATCTATTGTTTCCGTCTCACATATCCGAAAGTATTCCCTGCGGACTGCATCAAATTCTTCATCCGTCACAGATGGGATATGATAGTAAATCAGGCTCGCATTCGCAAAATTGTCGACCAGATCCATATTGTCTTTCTCGTCTGAATAAACACTCTCCACATGAATATCCGCAAATCCCACCGATTCCAGCAGAAGTTCCATCTCTCTTTTCTTCGGGTAAAAAGCCGGGAACAGCCATTTTTTATACCTGTCCTCAAGTCCGAGATTTCTGATTGCCTTACGTACAGCCTGATGGAGTCCCGCATATGTGCCTGCACCTCCCTGATGCACGGCCAGCTTGCCGCCGGGTTCCAGGGCTTCATACAGAAGGCCGTACATCCGCTTTTCGTCCGTGATCCAATGCAGTGTGGCATTAGAAAATACCAGGTCATACATCTCTTTGTCATGCAGATCGAGAGCGTCCATCACGTCGAAGTCAATATCCCCCTCATAGCTGTCCGGAGGCAGTGTCTCCACAAGCTTCTGGTATTTTTCATTTGCCTTTTCGATCTGGCTGACAGCCAGATCAAATGCCCTGACGTGCATATCTCTGTTTTTATTCCACATATCCAATGTCGTGCTGCCATTGCCGCATCCTACGTCCAGGACTCTTGAAAAACTGCTGAAGTCAATGGAATTTACCAGCCTTGTCCCCTGACGGTACTGTGTCTGGGAGGATTTATCATACGCCTCTCCGTCATATACAATCTGTTCATTTTCATTTTGAACCCTGCATATTACATTGACAATTCCCAGTGCGTCCTCAACACGTTCTCCAACTTTGTGGCAGCGGTCCTGCAGCTGTCCGTATATTTCCAGAAGGCGTGATACGCGGTGGAAATTACGGCGTATCACCTCGTCCCGGGAAACCACGAGATAGATAATTTCTTTCCAGTCCTCATCCAGCTGATATCTCTGACGGATACTCTCACTGATCTCCGTTTCCCCGTCCTCCACAGCAAAGCTTTTCTTCCATGTATCCAGATGGTTGTTTTTCCCCAGCATCAGATATACAGACGGGAAAGACAGCTGCAGTGCCATCAGCAGGAGCTCCATCATGCGCAGCTCTGCATGGCTGTTCTCCTCCCCCAGATTCATAGCTGTCATCAGATGAAGCATATTGAGAAGCCTCTTGATGGCCCGCGGATTTTTATTGGTGGCCAGCTGAAAGATCTCTATGATCCTGCCCTCATATTTTTCATAGTCATAGGCGCGGTCAAAGTACTCGATCTTTTTCAGCCTGTCCATAACCATGACCCGGATATCATATTTTGCCATAGGAATTCGGTATGGAACCTGAATCAGTTTATCAAAGAAATCCTGACCGATATTTCTGTTTGCTATATGTTTACTGCCATATTTCTGTTCGATTCCAAATGTGACGACTTCATAGTCTATTGCCAGAATAAAAACACATTTCTCAATATCAAACAGATTCTTCAGAGCTTCCAGCAGAGTAACCGCAAGCCGGGGCTCCAGACGGTCCAGATCATCAACAAAAATAAGAAACGCCTTATCTGTGACGCCGTTTCCTTTCTGTGCCACTTCATCTTTCAGGAAGTTCTCAAAATCCCGTTTTAATGTGCGGATAGAGGCATAATCATGTCCCCCGAACACCTGATCCAGCACTTTGCCGGACGTCTCCAGTTCGATATTAATTGCCGAGAGCATCACACTGGAGACGCCTTTCAGATATTCTTTGATCTGACGCTTACGTTCATCACTTTTCTGTCTGGCATGAAGCTTTTCAAAATGCTCCTCCAGCTGTGAGAAAAGACTGTTCAACAGCTTCTTAACCGCCACCCCGTATTCATTTTCCAGAAACAGATCCCACGTATTCAGCCAGATTGCGTCATACCGCTCCTCTTCCGGCAATTCAGAAGAACACAGGCAGCACTCCATCATTTTCATAAAAGAAGTCTTCCCGCTTCCCCACTCTCCGTGCAGGGCTATCGTAATAGGAGTCTCACTGCTTCTGATAAACTTGCACAGCCCCTGCACATATCTTCCCACTCCGAATTCATCTTGTTCCGGCCTTTCCACCGGTATATCTCTTTGTTCCATATCTGTACTTTCACCCCCTGGCATTTTTTCACAATCCCGTTCACACATCTTCAGCTGCATGATATAATATGATGTTGGGGGCAAAAGCCCCCAACTGTGATGCCTACGGATTGTTCCGTGCTTCGCACTCCCACAATCCGCCCCAATATTCGCATATCGTGGGATTTACATCCCACTTTTATGCTCATATTGGGGCGGGTCCCAAGGTCTTTCACCCACTTATGAGCAAGCTCATGTGGGCTTAGACCTTTTGACCCTGGCATCATAATATTGAACAGATTCTATTATAAAGGAAATCAGACAGATATGACAGAAAATACATTCAAATATGATTTTTTTATCAGTTATCGCCATGGCGAGCCCGACACACAAATAGCACAGTACCTTCAGCGGGCATTGGAGCACTATAAAATTCCGAAAGAGATCCGGGAAAAATCCGGGAAGCAGAAAATCAACCGTGTCTTTCGTGATAACGAGGAGCTCTCTGCCTCTTTTGACCTTGCAGGTGAAATCAGGGAGCAGCTGCGCTCTTCTGAATTTCTGATCGTTGTCTGCTCACCGCGAACAAGAGAATCCCGGTGGGTCATGCAGGAAATTCAGACTTTTATAGAACTCAGAGGACGGGAATACATCCTCCCTGTTCTGATCGAAGGGGAACCTGCTGATTCGTTCCCTGATATTCTGCTGGAGACAGAGCCGCTGGCAGCAGATTTCCGTGCAGACAGCACACGGCATATCCTCAGAAAATGCCGGAAGGAGATGCTGCGTCTGATCGCGCCTGCACTCCACTGCTCCTATGATGAACTGCGGCAGCGCCATAAAGCATATCAGATGCGCAGACTGGCGGCCGCCGCTTCTGCCGCCGCCGCTTTCTTCCTTGTATTTGGTATCTACAGCTTCCGGCAGAGTGTACAGATCAGGGAAAATTATGAACAGAAACAGATCAACCAGTCACGTTATCTGGCGCAGGAGTCTCAGGATCTGCTCGATTCCGGCGACCGCGAGGCTGCACTCCTCACTGCCAAAGCGGCACTTCCCGAATCAGAGGACAGCGGTGATAAGCCTCTGGTGGGCGAGGCGCAGATGGCTCTCGAAAATGCGCTTTATCTGTATTACGCCGATAACGGTAACTACTACTATCCCGACCAGAAGCTGGAATTAAACGACAGTTTTACATCTGTATACGCAGTAGACAAAGAAAACGAACTGCTCGCCTGCTGCGACCGGCAGGGCACTACATATTACTGGGATTTAAAGAACGATACTGCTTATAACCCTCTTCCGCTTCCGGAAGGAATGGATGATATTGAATATCTCTTTCTCGGCGAGAACGGTACTGCTTATCTTGCCGACACTTATACGATTATATGCTATGACTATATAAATGAAGAAATACAATGGACATGGACGGCAGATTCCGGTTACGGAGAGGCGTGCAGTATATCTCCGGACAAATCCATAATCGCATTCACCATGCAGAGTACTGTATATGATGGAGAAAGTTCGTCCGGCTCTTCACGGATACTGACAATTTTTATTGACGCACAATCCGGCAGCGCCGTATCGGAAATATCTGTACAGCCGGAAAATTCCCAGGATACCTCCTCCTGGATGGTCAACGAAACCGAATGGAAAAGCGATGGCAGCGCCTTATGTATCTCTGTATATGACGGCACAGTATTTGACGACAGCCAGAATGCTCTTTATCTTCTTGAACCGGCTTCCGGTTCAGCCAGAATGCTTTACCAGTGGACCGGCGGACTTTGCTGCGCCATGATGTTCTCTGATCAGAATACGCTGATCTTCCTCTATGATGTGAAATACAGCATGACACTGAATATCATGTATGACACTCTGCCTTATTCTGTAGCTGAACTCGACTGCACCAGCGGCGGACTTAACTGGCAGATTGAGAATGCTTCTATCGCACGGGACGGACAGTACATAATCGGCGCTTTTTCCGACGTCGATGCATCCGATGCATCCGTGTGGGTCATAGCCGATACAGAGGTTCTGCATATACGGGACGGGGAAGTTCTCGGCGAATTTCCTTATGCCCGCAGGGTAGCCGGAGTAAACGACGGCCCCCGGGGTGCATATCACATTACTCAGGACGGAATCCTGCACGAGGCATTTCTGGACAGCGGTACTCTTTTAAATGAAACATACGGTCATTCTGATCTCGGGCTCGATGATCTCGGTGCAGCAGAATGGACAGATTCAGGGAAACTGCTTCTCTTTCCCAATGATGGCGAGGCAGTCTATGTATATTCCGTAGTTTCAGATCCGGAGCAGAAGTTTATTCCGGGTTCCGAGAATATAACCACCAGTATACCTCCTGTTGTATCTCCTTCCGGAAAATACATAGCCGGACTCTGCAGATCAGATGAAACAGATTCAGAAAATTCGGAGTACAGATATTTCAACATATGGGACAGTAATTCCGGTGAATGTATCTGGTCTTATCAGACCTCTTATCTGTTTGAGGGCATTGCCGGATTCTTCGGAGATGACTACTGCTATTTCGCCACAGAAAAAGAAATATGCCTGTATTCCCTGAAGGACCGGGAAATCACGGGTACCTGTAAAAACCCCTCTGAAAACAGTGCTGATGAATTCTGCGGACTTCAGGCGGCAGAACAAAGTGATGAACCGTGTATCTTTTTCCAGATGGCAGGGGGGCTGACCCGGCTTTCCGGCAGGACACTCGAAATCACTGCCATCCTCACGCCGGAAGAAATACAGGAGCTGACCGGATGGGAGCCTGCATATGACGGAGATACGATTGCCTCATACGAATACTCTTACTGCACAGACCCTACAGGCAGATACGCGGCAGTATGGCTGAACGAAGGATACGGTGAGGATACTTCCCCCACATCCGCCATTTATTTTTATGACATCGAAAACAAGACTGCTTTAGACGTGCAGTCCGGACTCAGCGTAATAGCGGACACCAATTATCCGAACTGTATCTTTTCCGATGACGGCACACGTGCGCTTGTCTACGGCACAGACCGGCAGATTCATATCATAGATCTTCCGGACGGGACTGAGTCCGATACCGTCCCGCTGGAGGGCGACAGCTACCGGGCATTCTGGCTCTCGCCGGACAACCGCTATCTGTTCCTGCACTCACGTACACGTATGCTCTCTGTCTATGATACAGAGACCCGAACCTATACTATGAACTCGGAAAAAATAAGCTACGATATCTCCGACTGGAAATTTTCTGAAAACGGCAGTGAACTATACCTGACCACCCAGTATACTATGTCCTATCCCATCTGTTTCACTTTGCGGAACGCAGGGGAAGGAGTATATGAATACACTTCCATCGTGGAGCCCTTTGCCGATATCAGCAGTGAATATATCCTTGAGATGACGGACAACGGTCTGTACCGGTTTCCCCGCCGGTCACTCGACGAGATGCTTGCCCTGGCTGATGAGATACTGGACGGCAGAGAACTGACAGATCTTGAAAAACAACGATATTTTGTAGAAGATTAAACACGGTTGTGCTATAATCTTAGAGAAAATTCGGCAGCGCCCGCCGCGGGCTTTCTGCCGCAACACCGGACAAGCGCTGTATACCGGCGCCCCGTGCACAATGAAAAGAGGGAATTTATTATGAGCGCACAGAATCTCACCCTGCTCACAGACCTCTATGAGCTGACGATGATGCAGGGCTATTTTGAGACACAGGAAAACGAAACTGTTATCTTTGATATGTTCTTCCGAGAGAATCCGAACAAAGGCGGATATTCTATAATGGCCGGACTCGAACAAGTCATTGATTATATCAAGAATCTGAACTTTTCTTATGAGGATGTGGATTACTTAAGGGGTCTCGGCATCTTCAGCGAAGACTTTCTTCATTATTTAAGCGGCTTTCATTTCAGCGGTGATATCTACGCCGTTCCCGAAGGAAGTGTAATCTTCCCGAGAGAGCCGCTGATCAAAGTGGTTGCGCCCATCATGGAGGCGCAGCTTGTAGAAACCGCTATTCTGACGATCATCAATCATCAGTGTCTGATCGCCACCAAAGCGTCCCGTGTCGTTCACGCGGCACAGGGGAATGGCGTCATGGAATTCGGCCTGCGCCGCGCACAGGGCCCGGATGCAGGGCTATACGGTGCAAGGGCGGCAATGATCGGCGGCTGCGTGGGAACTTCCAACGTACTTGCCGGCGAGATGTTCGACGTGCCGGTTCTCGGAACCCATGCTCACAGCTGGATCATGAGCTTTAAAGACGAATATACCGCATTTAAAGAATATGCACGTCTCTATCCCAACGCCTGCACACTGCTTGTGGACACATACGACACATTAAAGTCCGGCGTTCCCAATGCGATCCGGGTATTTAAGGAGATGCGCGACGCCGGAATCCATCCGAAGAGCTATGGTATCCGTCTGGATTCCGGAGACCTTGCATACCTGTCCAAGAAAGCGAGAAAAATGCTGGATGACGCAGGATTTACCGACGCGGTCATCGCCGCTTCCAATGATCTGGACGAATTCCTGATCAACGACCTGAAACTTCAGGGCGCTGCCATCACTTCATGGGGTGTGGGAACGAATCTGATCACATCCAAAGACTGCCCGTCGTTTGGCGGTGTATATAAACTTGCGGCAATCCAGAACGAAAAGGGCGAATTCGTTCCCAAGATCAAGATCTCGGAGAATGTGGAGAAGATTACGAACCCCGGAAATAAGACTATCTACCGTATCTACGACAAAGAAACCGGTAAGATCCGCGCGGATCTCATCTGTTTTGTCGGAGAAGAGTATGACACGTCCAAAGATCTCGTTCTCTTCGATCCCAACGCGACCTGGAAGAAGACGCGTCTGAAGGGCGACAGCTACACCATGAAAGAAATCTTAAAGCCTGTGTTTATCCGGGGCGAATGCAAATACGACACACCGTCTGTAAAGGAAATCGCAGATTTCTGCAGACAGGAGAAAGATACACTGTGGGAAGAGACAAAACGTCTTTTCAACCCGCATAAAGTGTATGTAGATCTTTCACAGAAGCTCTACGACACCAAAACCGCGCTTCTGAACGAAGCAAATATAAATATCTGAATAAAGGAGTAACAATTATCATGAAGATTATCGTACTGGCCGGAGGATTAAGCACAGAGCGCGATGTATCACTGGCTTCTGCCGCAGGGATCTGCCGGACATTGCTGGACAAAGGACACGATGCATTTCTGCTGGATGTATTTATGGGACTGGAGAACCCTCCGGAAAACCTTGAAGACGTATTTACTCTTCCCGGACACGGTCTCGAGATCGCCGGAAACATCAGCGAAGAAGAACCGGATCTTGCCGCTGTCAGGGCATCCCGCCCGGATCAGTCCGACTGCTTTCTCGGACCGAACGTAATCGAGCTGTGCCGCCTTGCCGATATCACATTTCTCGGGCTCCACGGCGGTGAAGGTGAAAACGGAAAGCTTCAGGCGACATTCGACCTGCTTGGCATCCACTACACCGGTCCGGATTCGCTGGGCTGCGCCGTAGCCATGGATAAAGGATTTACCAAACAGGTATTTCTCCAGTCAGGGATCGACACACCTGCCGGCATCTGCCTGCACAAGAATACGGCGGATCGCTCTCTTACATCCCTCGGGCTTTCTCTGCCCGTTGTGGTAAAACCGTGCTCCGGAGGCTCCAGCATCGGCGTGTACATTGTAAATACCGAGAAAGAATATGAAGAGGCTCTTGAAAAATCATTTTTCTATGAAGATGAAGTCGTCATCGAGACATTTATCAAGGGCCGCGAATTTGCCTGCGGCATTATCGACGGGGAAGCACTGCCTCCGATTGAGATCATCCCGAAGACAGGATTCTTTGACTATGCGAATAAGTATCAGGACGGTGCAACTGACGAAGTCTGCCCGGCAGATATTCCCGAAGATATTGAGAGACGTATGATGGAGCTCACTGTAAGAGCTTACCATGCCCTTAAGCTGAATGTATACAGCCGTGCGGATTTTCTGCTGGATGCAGACGGTAATCTGTACTGCCTTGAGATGAACACTCTGCCCGGTATGACAGCAGCGAGCCTGCTGCCCAAGGAGGCCAAAGTCGCCGGCATCGAATACGGAGAGCTGTGCGAGCTCATCATTCAGAAATCTATAGAAGCGAGATATTCCAGATAAGAGGAGAAAATCTGATGAAACATATGTCATTACAGGAGATCGCCGCTGCCTGCAGTGGAATTTACCACGGCGATCCGGCAGCCGCTTCCCGCGAAGTGTCCGGGGTCGTCATCGACAGCCGGAAGGCGGAAAAGGACTGCCTCTTCATAGCAATCAAAGGCGCCCGGGTGGACGGACACACTTTTATCCCCCAGGTCATGGAAAAAGGAGCGCTCTGCTCTGTATCCGAACAGGATCTCGGGGATGTGGATTATCCCTACATACGCGTAGAGTCCTGTGAACAGGCACTCAAAGATATTGCGGAGCACTACCGCCGCTCTCTTGATATCAAGGTAGTCGGCATTTCCGGAAGTGTCGGAAAGACAAGCACAAAAGAAATGATCGCATCCGTGCTCTCCCAGAAGTATTCCGTACTCAAGACAGAGGGCAACTTCAACAACGAGATCGGACTCCCCCTTACAGTATTTAATATCCGGGAAGAACACGAAATTGCCGTACTTGAAATGGGCATCAGCAACTTCGGGGAAATGACACGGCTGGCAAGAATTGCGCGCCCGGATATCTGCGTGTTTACAAATATCGGCGTAGCGCATATTGAGAGTCTCGGGTCACGGGACGGCATTCTGAAAGCGAAAACAGAGATGATCGATTATATGAATCCGGAAGGCACAGTCATCATGAACGGAGATGACGACAAGCTGCGCGGGTTCACTCCGCAGAATGGTCTTTCTCCGGTTTATTTCGGTCTTGACGCCTCCTGTCCGTATCACGCGGAGCAGATCACAAGCAGGGGACTCAAAGGCACCGACGCTCATTTTGTGACCCCGTCATCTTCATTTGACGCGCATATTTCCATTCCGGGAAGTCATATGGTATACAACGCACTTGCTGCTACTGCCGTAGGTTACGCGCTGGATATGACAGACAAAGAGATTGCAGCAGGCATTAAAGCAAACGTGCCCATCGCCGGCAGGAACAATCTTATTGATGGTTCGCATTATACGGTTATCGACGACTGCTACAATGCCAATCCCGCATCCATGAAATCCTCACTGGATGTACTGGCATACGCTGATACAAGAACCGTGGCAATTCTCGGGGATATGTTTGAACTGGGACCAAAAGAAAAAGAAATGCATTATAATGTGGGACAGCACGCTGCAGAAAAGGGAATTAACGTTCTAATCTGCATCGGAGACCTGAGCGCAGAGATCGCAAAGGGCGCAGAGGCGGGAAAAACTTCCGCTGCAGGACAGTCCGATGCCGCAGACAGTATCAATATGGAGATTCATTATTACAAAACAAAAGCCGACTTCTTCAAAAACGCTGATACTGTGCTCAATGATGGTGACACTATTCTTGTCAAAGCATCTCATGGCATGGAATTTCCGGAAATTGTAGATAAATTAATCGGGGAAAAACAGACTTCCTGAATATGACGGGGATGTCGGTTAATACCGATTTTTAACCCTTGATATGAGAGGAAGAGGCAATCCCAGAGAATTCGTGCTTTTTCAAAGCCTGAATTCTCTATAGGATTGCCTCTTCCTTTTGATATCGCTTATTTCAGGGCACAAAATCCCCCTTGTTTGGATTTTGGGGAGTGCGCCCTTCGCTAAGCTGTTTTCTGCTCCTTTTTTCCTTCGTATTTCTCAATCTCATGATGTAAAAAGCGATGGTATTTCATGATATTCCTGCCAATCGCATACAGCATGAATTCTTTATATACTTTCTCCTCTGACCGGTAGTTAAAACGCCGGAAGTTTTCATTCTCCTTGATATCTCCAAAGTGCCCCTCCGTCTGGATCGACCGCGTCTGCCGTTTCAGGATTCCTTCTTCACTCTGGATATTAGTGTTGGATTCTTCCTTCAGTTCTTCCCAGCGTTCGTTGATCTTCATGACCTTATTCCGGTTCGGATTTTTTTCAGCATTGTATTTATAAAGACATCTGGATTTATGCTCACAGCCGCTGCAGTCCGCACAGCCATAGACTTCCACCGTCTGGATGTATCCGTCCTGCTCTTTGCTTTCCGTCCTGATATGCCGTAGCTCCCTTCCATCATGGCAGATGTAATAATGCTCATCCTCAAAGACGGCATATGTCATGTTGGAATACTTCCCGATGTCCTCTTTGTATGCCTGTGTCTTCCGCTTCTCATGGTCTTGAAGTTTGATATAGCTCCGGATCTCATTCTCCTTCAGATACAGCAGGTTTTTCTCACTGCAGTAGCCGCTGTCAGCAGTAACTGCTTCCAACGTATCTCCAAACGCGTTCCGGTGCTTTTCCAGAACAGGGATCAGCGTATTATAGTCTGTCCGGTCGTTGCTCACATATCCATGGACAATGAAGTAATTCTCTACTGCAATCTGGACATTGTATGCCGGCTTTAGCTGCCCATTCATCATATGATCCTCTTTCATCCGCATGAAAGTTGCTTCCAGGTCTGTTTTAGAATAGCTGTTGCGGTCTTTCCCCATGATCTCAAAACATTCCTTATATTCCATCAGGCGGGTCCCGCATTCTTCCAGTTCCTCGTAGAGCTTCTGAATTTCCGGCTTATGTTTTCCCTTTCCAAAAACGAATATGTTTTCCCTTTCCAAAAACGAATCCGATCCCTTCCCCTTCTGCGATCCGCATCAGGTTCTTCTGCAGTTTCAGGATCTCAAGCGGGGAACAGTGATCAATTTCAATGACCGTGTTATTGGAGATCTTCTTATGCTTTGTCAGTTTTCGTTTCCTGTTTTCTGCGATGATCTTTCGGACTTTATCCATTCCTTCGATCACGAACATATGGGCATTCCCAAGGTCGTATTTGGGACCATATCCATTCTCCAGCAGAAAGGCATTGTACTTTGCATAAAGGGCATCTATGGTGTCCAGCAGATTGGCAAGATGATAGTTCAGGCTGCCCCGCCAGACGAACGTATATCTGTTTGCATTCGCTTCGATCTTTGTTCCATCGATATAAAGCTCTTTCAGGGTGATAAGCCCTTCCTTTTCC